>CAIOST010000001.1 GCA_903861045.1 uncultured bacterium
CCGGGTCATCGGCTGCGGACTGGTCCAGATTGCCGAAGTAGCGCAATTCCCAACCCGTGGGAAGCCCATCGCCCTCCGGATCGTCATGGGGGCCAAACTGGATCGTACCGAACTGACGGCGCTCCCACCAGTCGGGCAGGCCGTCGCCATCGCGATCCCGCTCGAGCCAGGCGCTGAGACTCTGGTGCAAACCGAGCTGATACAACTCCGCCACTTCGACCGGTGTAAAGGCGGCGTGCGCGAAGACAAAGCGACAGAAGCCGCCCACGAAGGTATTGCTGGCGGACAGCGGATGGGCGGAATCCACGTCGAGCGCACCGAGGGTGAAATCCACATTACTCGTATGCACGAGGCTCACGGGGGCGGCGCTCACAGCAATGAGCGGTGTAGGGACGGCATTGGTGTAGCAGACCACCGGCGCGTTAGTTTGCGAGGCATCCCACACGATGGCCAGATGGCTCCAGACAGCCGCCGGTGTCACGGGATCGCGCGTGACGTAGGTAGCAGTATGCCCATCTGCGTCGGAACCATCCTCGGAGAAGAAGAGCCAGAGTTTCTGGGAGGCATCGAGCAACGCGGCATGGCTGCGCTGATTGTCCGCCGAGCGGAAGCGCCCCAGGACACGCTGTTCCACACCGGTGGTGAGCGGCGCCACCCAGAGTGACCAAGAGAAGGGGGTAGTGGCCTGTAAGTCGGGGGCCGGACCGAACGTGAGATGGCTGCCATTACCGTTTAGCAGGAGATAGCCATTAGTCAGGACGCAGCCGCCGACCATGGTACCGACCGTCGGGCCGCCCAATTCATCCGCCAGATTCGGGTAGAGCGGCCAACTGCCAGCTAGGGTTTCCTGCCGGTCCGCCAATAGCGGGTGGGAATGGGCGTCAAACGGATCAGTGCCGAAAAGTTCTTCTTCGGCCACGGTAAAGCCATCGCAGTCCGGATCGTCGGCGGGGCCAACGACACGGATGCTGCAAGACGCGGTGACCGCCCCCCCATGGTTGTCCAAAACCGTGACCACCGCCGCGTACGACCCAGTGGCGGCATACGTATGGCTTACGTCCTGGCCGACGGCGCTCTGGCCGTCACTGAACTGCCACGCGTAGGTCAACGTGTCGCCATCCACGTCCGCACCGGTTGCGGAGAATGAGACCGTCAATGGGGAGGCACCGATGACAGGGGCTCTGATCGCGGTAACCGTGGGCGCGTCATTGACCGGCGTGACCGTGATTGTGACCGCGGCCGCCGTGCTGGTGAACGCCGCATCGCACACCCGGAACGTGAAGCTATCCGTGCCGTGGTAATTCGTATCAGGCGTATAGATGACAGCGGGCGGCGTGCCGGCAAGCGTACCGTGCGCGGGTGGCGTCAGTACGGTGTAGGTCAAGCTCGCGCCCCGCGGATTGCTGCCGGTGAGCGTAATGGCTTTGGCGGCGTCCTCCGGCGTGAGTATGCTCTGGGCGTTGGCGATGGGCGGTTTCGTAGACGTCAGGTACCGAATAACCACGGTGCCGGAACCACCCGCGCCGCCCGCACCGCCGGAATCGCCGGCGCCGCCGCCACCGCCGCCGGTACGACTTGCGCCGGCCGCACCCGCCGTGCGATAGCCACCGCCGTTGCCGCCACCGTGGCTGACCGTACCGCCATTGCCGTAGTACCAGCCACCACCGCCGCCGCCAGCATAACCGTTCGTGACGCCCGTGATCGCGCTAACAATCCCCGTACCGCCGTTACCACCGGTGCCGCCGCCATTGCCGCCCGCTTGACCGCCGCCGCTACCTGCACCGCCGCCGCCCGGTGACTGCCAGGTACCACCGGAGCTGTTGCCGCCCGCAGAGCCTTGGCCGCTGGTACCGGAACCGCCCATGCCGGAGCTCGATCCAGCGCCCCCGCCGGAGCCGCCGACCGCGCCGCTGCCATTCAGGGTGCCACCTTTACCGCCACCCATGGCAACCAAGCCATTCAGGACACTATTGCCGCCATTGGCATTCACGCCGCCTGCGCCCACGGTAATCGCGTAGTTGCCGTTCGTAAACAGGGAACTGCCAACCACCACACCGCCACCGCCGCCACCACCCGCCGACCAGGAGCTAACCTCATTCCCGCCGGCGCCACCACCTGCCACCATCAGGTATTCTATCTGCCCGCCGCTGGTGACGGTGAGCGTACCATTGCCAAGGAAGATATGTGCGGTGTAGTTGGTACCGTTCTGGGTGTAGTTGGTGACTGTGCCGCCAGTGGCCAATACGGCGTGCGCCGGCGAGGTGAGCGCGCCGAGCAATCCCATTGCCAAAGCCAGCCGCAGGCGCGCTGCCCCACGGAAAGAGCGCCAAGATGCCAAAAAACCCAGCAAATTCGTAGCTTGCATGATCATCCCCTCGTACCCCAACCCCCGCCCCAACGAACAGACCATCCAGGAAAGACGCGTGCCAATCCGTTCAAGAGCGCGCAAATACACCAAAAAGAAAAATTGCAATCGAGACGTTTCTATATTTTGGCTTTCGGATTGCTGATTGCTGATTGGTAACTACTCAGGTGCCCGCCCGTTGTGGGCGGGCACCTGAGTAGTTACGATTTTGGTTCCAGCCTGATTCATCGGCACGTTGCATAATCCTAGCACCGTACGTGGAGCATCTCTTTGGCTGTACCAGTCAGGTGCTGCAGACACGCGGCAGCGCGGGCTCCCCGGTGGGCTGGCCCCACCGGAAGCAAAGTTCCGCGGCAGAAAGGAAACAGCGAAGTTTGCCAAGCAAAAGGAATGGCGCGAGGTCAGGCCGCCGCGGCCACACCTCGCGCCGCTCCTTTTGCTTGGATTTTCTCGCTTTTCCGCGGCTGGCACGGAACTTCCCGTTCCGGCGGCACAAGGCCGCCGGGGACGGCCTACCAACGCTCACCGGCAGAACGCTGGCAACCGGCAATCATCCTCGCCCCGGGTGTCGGGATCTGTCACCTGCCAATTACGCTGATTGCGAGATACCGCACAAGCAGTGGCTGATATCTGGAACTTTTGAGGGGCACGCGCAGAGAAAGCGAATCATCTGCCATCCAGCGCTGAATACGTAAGAGCACCCCGTCCCCGGCGGCCTCGTGCCGCCGGCGCGGAGAGTTCCACAACAGGCGGAAGGGCGAAGAAAGAAGAATGGCGCGAGGTAAGGCCGTACCGGCCATGCCTCGCGCTGTCGTTCTTTCGTTCAGCGACTTCTGTCATAAAACTCTGCCGTCCTGCGGGTCGAGCCCTGGCCTTTACACACAAATATCCCTGGACAAAAGAAATGGCGCGCAACCGTACAATTTTGTCATAGTTGGTAGGTGTTAGGGGCGAGACGCTTTTTTTCAACGCCCAACGCGCAACATCCAACAACCAACGCCCAACGGAACTTCGTGCATTCCCTTGGATGTTGGGCGTTGGATGTTGGACGTTGGGTGTTGAATGGCGCCCATCTGCGGTTTGGCGGAGCAAATTTGTCGTTTGCGACCGTGGTATTTGTCCAGAAGAACTTGTGTGTATAGGGCGGGTCGAGCCTGCCGGGGCGGCGCGCGCGGGGCGCTCACCACCACGAACCACGTTCTACTGGCCTGCACAACCAACGCCCAACATCACAACGCTAGCCTTTGCGCCCTCGCGCCTTGGCGCCTTAGCGTTAAAATCGCCTCCATCGCACTGGATCGTGCTGCCGCCGGCAAGGAACTGCCGACGGCTACGGCGACATCCTACCACCTCGCACCTGCCCCCCCCCCTTCGCGCACCTTCGCGACCCTCGCGGTGAAAGAAATCCCGTGGCTTTCCTGTAGCTGCGGCGGGTCCGGCGGCCCCGCCCTACCGTACAGCCATCCACGCACCAAACCTCGCACCTCTCTATCCACCACGCATCAGGTCGGTCAACAGCCAACATTGTTGTTTGACACTTCCCCGGCAACTTGTAAGGATTCGCGCGCTTCGGGAGGAATGGCATGCGACGTATCAAATGGGTATGGCTCTTATTGGGTGCGATCTTATTGACCGGTGTGCTGGTCTACTGGCTACGTGTTTGCCCTATACAAGATTATCCACCCCCTGCCCCATCATTTAGCCCCACACACACTCCGCCGCAAACCAACCAAACCCGGCGCACGGCTGAGCCAACCCGCCAGGCGTCTGCCGTGTCCGCCCCAGCGAAGATCTCTGATCTGCCAAACAACCCTACGGTCGCGATCCTGGCAAGTCCCACCAACTACGTTGGCCGCATGGCCGCCCTGCAACATCTGCCAGCAGTTTTGTCCACTAACGACGCGGCTGCTTTGGCGCAATGGCTAATGACGACCGGGCGTCCGAGGCATGCCGGATCACCGCCTTACGCGTGGCCGCGCTGCATGGTGCCAAAGAGGTGCTGCCCGTGGCGCGCGAACTAGCGCAGACCGGCGCGACCGAAATGCTGCGCATGGCGGCGATTGCCTCGCTCGGCGAGTTGGGTGGCGCAGCCGACCAGGAACTGCTGGAGGCCCTGACACATGCTGGCGTGCCGTATGTGGCGTCTATCGCGACGCAGGCGGCCGCGACACTGAAGAAACGCATGGTGCCAACGCGATGAGCTTGGCAGGTCTGCTCAGGCAGGACTCGACTGTGGCCGCTGCCGGTGGACACGCACGGTCGACGATTACGGACGACGCGTACGGACGACGAAGGGCGAGGGCGGGAGCTGGCGCGCGGTTCCTCGCGCGCAGACCATTTGCGTTGGTTGTGCGGCTGGCCGCAGAACTCTAAAGACCCGAGATTAAGACCGGAGATTAAGACCTGACGACTATACGCGGACAGGGCTCAACTGTGGCCGCTGC
>CAIOST010000002.1 GCA_903861045.1 uncultured bacterium
GCGATGTTGCGAACTATGTTGCCGGGCTCTACCCGCTCTGGCGGGCGGAGTGGCAGACGCCTGGCGACAGGATTGTGCAGCCGGATACGAATGCGTGGGTGACCGTTTCCAACGCGGTTGCCACCTTGTGGCGCGTGGAGCGGGGCGCGACCGGTGGGAAGCTGGAGGTGGTGGCGACAGGCGGGGACGGCTATGTTGGCCCGCCGGTGGGGTCCATCTTCAGCAATCGGGTGGACGTGCCTGAGCATTCGGAGTGGATCTGCGGCACCGAGTGGCAGGTGTGGTTGGACACGGACGAGGGGGTCCCGATCTGGAAGGTTGTCCACCTGGCCCCCGACTGGCACCAGTGGCGCTATGGGGGGCTCGCGCTGCCCGGCGTGCTCGAGCCCTATACCGGCACCGGCTGGCTGACGCTGCACTGGGCCATGGGCACAAACTCCTATCCGCTGGCGTGCATGGCGGACCTGCCGGACTTGACGCCCTACTACCCCCGTTCCAATCCGGACAACTTCGCGACCGAGGACAAGGTTAACGATATCTGCTATGCGCTGATTGAAGAAGTGCATGTGGCGGCGGGCGACCCGCATGGCGATCGCGCCTATGCGCAGGCGCAAATAGCCGCCACCGCCCTGCTACCCAACGCCCTCACCGGCACCGACCCCCTCGGCACGGTTGTCCTCAATGGCCAGGTGACGGCCGTGGGACACGCCCGCCCCTGGGAGCATACCACCACCAACGAGATCGCCTACGGTTTCTACGCCATCGGCTCGCCAGGCACGTCGCTCGTGGTCCGGATCAACGAGGCGCAGACCCTCACGCAGATCGTGGCCCGCTGCGACATCGGCGCGGCCACGGCCACGGTCTTCTCCGTCTCGACCTGGAGCAATGCATGGTCCACCGCCAAGCCGGTCGCCGACGTGCTGGTCTCGACCATGCCGTCGCTCACAGATGTCTCTGCCACTCTGCAGGCCAATGGCGGCTGGGCCATTGCCTTCACGAATGGCAGTGCGGCCGTAACCAACGGAACTATCCAGCTTCGGACGGTGAACCTATGAAGAAAATCTACTCCCTTGTTCTCGGCATGACGGTCATGGCCTGCGCGGGTGCCACGCACTATGGCTGCCGCCTTGCATCGCTGCCGTATGTGCCACCCCCGGCCGTGGTCACCGATGTCCCCACGCCCTTTGCCCTGGGCGGGGATGTCACCACGAACGACGTCTTCGAGATCCATACCTTTACCAACAGCGGCACGCTCGAGGTCCTGGCCGGCGGAAACATGGATGTCCTGCTGATCGGCGGCGGAGGGGGTGGCGGGTGCGGCTACTACGCCGGCGGCGGTGGCGGTGCGGGGGGCGTGGTGGTGCAATACGCCACGAATGTTGCGCCGGGCTCGTATCCCGTGATTGTGGGGGAGGGCGGGGGCGGCGGCATTTACGGGCAGGTTGACCCCGGCACCCCCTGGTGGAGCGGGGGGACGGGGAAGGTCTCGAGCGTCTTCAACATCGCGGCGCTGGGGGGCGGCTATGGGGCATCGGCCGGCGGCACGCCGCGCGAAGGGGGGAGCGGCGGAAGCGGCGGCGGCAGTTCCATCAGCGCCGCCTGTGGGTTGGGGTGCCAGTCCAGCTTCACCGGAAACAGGCCCGGTCGGTGGGGGTTCGGCATGAATGGCGCCACAGGTACGCCGGGCGGCGCATACTGGGGTGGTTCCGGTGGCGGCGCGGGCGCCAATGCCGCCAAGATCTCCGGCGCCTACGGCCCCGGGGGAGGCGGTATTCAGTGCGCCATGGCGACAATTACCAGCCACGCCTACTACGGCGGCGGCGGCGGCGGCGGCGGTTTCGGCGGCGGCGGCGGGAACCCGGGCGGGCGCGGGGGCGGCGGGAGCGGCGGTGGTCCGAGCTTTAGCGGGGGCGCAGGTAATCCCGGCGCGCCAAACACGGGCGGCGGTGGCGGCGGCGCGGGGGGCGCGAGCGGGAACTACAATGGCGCCGCCGGCGGGAGCGGCTTGGTTGTGGTGCGTTATGTGCGCTCCAACACCCCGCCGAACCAGGCCTACGCGATCTTCTACGATGGCGCCGGGGCGACCTCGCCGTATGATGCCACCGGCACGGGGATTGTCAGTTCGAACGGGATGTCCATCCGCATGCTGCTTTGTCCCCGTACTTTCACAACGCGCTACGGGTGCGGCAATGCTTTGAGCACTACCAACCGCAACTACTTCACCATGGTGAACAATAGCGGCTGGCGATGGCAGACGCGCTGGCGCAACTTGGCAGCCATTAGCCCCACCATCATCCCCAGCCCGGTCTGGACATTCCTGGCGTATAACTTCTCTACTAACGGTTTGCAGATTGGTGCAGGGGCGGGGAGTGAAATGCTTACGATCACCAACCCGGTTGTCGTGGCTAATCAGGCCAACGCGGAGATCTGTATCGGCGCGGCGCAGCAACCGACCATGATCCCTTCCTCCTGCATTGACGGCTACATTGCCCGCTACCAGATCCTCGATGCCGCCTCGAACGTGCTGCAGGACTGCAAGGCGCAGGCCGGCGGCTACTGGTACGACGCGATCGGCAAGAGCAACATCTACAAATACGGCGGTGGCTGCCTGGCGGTGACGAACATCACCGGCGTGGAACTCCCGCTGCAGAACTGGAAGTGAGGCGGCCGGTGACCCTGGCCAATCGGCCAGGACCGAGCCTCGAAAAGGAGACGCAACCATGAGCGAGACAAACACCCAAACACCCGCCACCACCTCGGCGGCGGAGAAGAAGCCGGGGTACAAGACTACCGAGTTCTGGCTCTCGGCTGGCGCGACGCTGGTCGGCCTGGCCATCGCCAGCGGCATCGTGCCGGAGACCGGGATCTGGCCGAAGATCGTCGGCCTGGTGGTGGCGGCCTTCACTTCCATGGGGTACACCGTCAGCCGCACCTCCGTGAAGAACGGGTAGCGCCATGTGGCTGGAACTCTTCACAGCGCTCCTCGACTGGTTGACCGGGCTGGTGCAGCGCCAGACCCGGACAACCGGCGAGGATGTCCAGGCCAAGCCAGGGCTGCGCGCCAGTCTGGACGCGCGGCTGGCAGCGTGGAAGAAGAGGGCAGGGGCACCATAATGCAGAGATCAGAGGCCAGAGGTCAGAGGTCAGCGGTCAGAAGTCAGAGGTCAGCCGGTGGGAC
>CAIOST010000003.1 GCA_903861045.1 uncultured bacterium
ACACTGTTATTGGTAGGGCGGGGCCGCCGGACCCGCCGCCATAAGTCCATAATGAGAATTGCTGGTAATTATCCTTTAATCCCCGTCATGGAAATCCCCTCGATGAAGCTGCGTTGCGCCAGAATGAAGAGCACGATTACCGGCAGGATCACGATGGTGCTGGCGGCCATGAGGTAGTGCCACTCGGTGCCGCCGCTCTGGCTCTGGTAGCATTGCAGGCCGAGCGCCAGCGTGAAATCCTTCTGGTCCGTCAGGTAGAGCAGCGGCCCCAGAAAGTCGTTCCACGTTCCAAGGAAGGTGAAGAGCCCGACCACCACCAGCGCGGGGCGGCAGAGCGGCAGGATGATCTGCCAGAGGATGCGAAACTCGCTGCAGCCGTCAATGCGCGCGGCCTCGGTGATATCCTGCGGGATGGTGCGGAAGAACTGGCGCAGCAGGAAGACATTAAACGCGCCGGCGCAGAAGGAGCCGATCCAGAGCGGCTGCAGGGTGCCGATCCACCCCATGGCGCGAAAGAGCGAATAGAGCGGCACCATCACCACCGGGAACGGGATCATCATGGTCCCCAGCGCCACGATAAAGACGCGATCACGCCCCCACCAGTCAATGCGCGAAAAGCCATAGGCGGCCAGCGCGCTGGAAGAGACGGCGCCCACCACATTGAGCAGGCAGAGCAGCAGCGTATTTCCCAGGTAGCGGGGAAAGTAGTGCATATCCCGGATGGCGCCGCCAAAGTTCTCCCAGCGCGGTGCTACCCGCGAGGTGACTTGCGCCGTCGGCAAGGCCGTAGGGCGGCCCCCCTTCCCCTCGTAGACCAGCGACCAGGGGGCCGCGGCCGAAGCAGGGATCGCCTGCAGCACCGTCACCACGGTCCCCTGCCCGCCCCCGCCGGCCGGCCGCCAGCGCCCTTCCACCACTTCCGCCACCGGCACAGCAAAGGCGCTACCGCTCCCCTCGGCCTGTACCAGCAGACTGGGCGTGACCAGCGGCGTTTCGCTGCGCCGCACTTCCACGCGCTTACCGTCGCGCTCGATCTCATACGCCTGTGGCAGCCACTGCGGCGGCATGGACATGGTCTGCTCCACCGGCTTCAGCGCCGTGGAGAGCATCCAGATCAGCGGCAACAGGAAGAAGGCCGCGCCCAGCAGCAACAGCAGATAGGAGACGCCTTGGGAGGTTGCAGTAGTTTTCATGGTTAGCTGTCGGCGTAAAAGACGTGTTTCTTGGTGGCGCGGGTGGCCAGCCAGGTCAATCCCAGGATCAGCAGGAAGAGGATCCAGGCCATAGCGCAGGCGTACCCCATCTGTCGGTACTCAAAGGCATTCTGGTAGAGGTAGACAGCATAGAAGAGGGCTGAGCGGTCCGGCCCGCCCCCGTTGAACATGACGTAAGCCGAGGCAAAGGTCTGCAGCGAGCCGATAATCCCCATGATCAGGTTGAAGTAGATCACCGGGGAGATCATGGGGATGGTCACATGCCACAGGCGCATCCAAGCCGACGCACCGTCAATCTCGGCCGCCTCGTAGAGCGACTGCGGCACATCCTGCAACGAAGCCAGGTAGATCACCACCGAGTTCCCCACCCCCCAGAGCGACATGAGCACCAGCGCGGGTTTGGTCCAGGCCGGATCGCTCAGCCACTGGGGCGGGTGTGTCATGCCCAGCGCGCACAGGGCCTGATTCAGCAACCCGAGCTTGCCGTTCAGGATCCAGATCCAGACCATGGCACCTGCCACCATGGGGACCAGCGACGGCAGGAAGTAGATCGCGCGAAAGGCGCCGCGGCAGCGCACCGGCTGATTCAGCAGGATTGCCAGCAAGAGCGCCAGGATCATCCCCAGCGGCAGCGAGAGCAGGCTGAACGTCAGGGTATTGTAGAGCGACTTCCAGAAGACGCGGTCCGCCACCAGATCCCGGTAGTTCTGGCCGCCCACCCAGACCGGCTCGGAGAGGACATCGTAGTCACAAAATGAGAAGAAGACCGAGGCCACCACCGGGAAGACGGTAAAGGCCAGGAAGCCGAGCAGCCACGGGCTGATAAAGAGCAGCCCCAGGCGCAAGTTGCGACGTTCAAGGGAGGTCACGGTTCTGCCACTCCTTCCGGCGGATCTCGGCCACGCGATCCCAGCGCGCCCGCGCCCGTTCCCAGCGCCAGGCCACGCGCTGCTGCACCTGCGCCAGCGCCTGCTCCGGCGAGGCCACCTGCCACAACGCATTGCCGCTGGCGATGCGCATCTCCTCCTGGTACTCGCGCCAGATGCCAAGGCGCGGCACGCTGCGCGCCTGCGGACTGTTGGCGAGGCGCACAAATTCGCGAATATGCGGGTTGGGGTGCTTCTGGTAAAACGCCGGGCTGACGTCGCGCAGCGCCGTGAACTTGCGTTGTCCCAGTGCCAGCTTCTCGGCCGGCTCACGCTGGCAGAGATAGGCCAGGAACTCAAAGGCCTCGGCCGCATGCGGGGCGCCGCGCGGGATCACCAGCACATCGCTCTCCACCAGCGTGACGTCCTTGGTGGCGGGATCGGCGGCCGGGAACGGTGCCACGCCCCAGTCGAGATCCGGCGCATACTTATCCACAAAGTTATGCATCCAGACCCCCTGCAGCTCCATGGCCACGCGACCGCTCAGGAAGGGGTTCTGCGGCGAGGCGAAATTACCGCCGCTGGCGCCATAGTTGCGCAGGTTCTCGATGCCATACTTATCCGATGTTTCCCGGAACCAGCGCATAGCCGCCAGATTCCCCGGCGCATCAGCGGTGATGCGGCGATCGCCGTCGTACAGGCTGCCGCCAAACCAGACCCCCATATTATCCAGCCACCAACCGGGTTCCTGCGGAAGGTGGCCGGCGCGCACAAGCAGGAACTTACGGGCTTGCCGCTCCTCCGGCGTAAGCTGGCTATAGGAGAGCCGTACCACCTGGCCGGTACGCGACACTTCCACCAGCGTCAGCTTCTCGTTCATAGTCTCCAGCTCGGCCAGCGTGCGCGGGGGGGCGTCCGGATCGAGGCCGGCCTCGCGGAAGAGGGCGCGGTTGTAGTGCAGGGCCAGGGAAGCCGGGGTGGATGGGACCGCCCACTGAAAGCCTTGATGGCCGCACAGGTCCCAGAAGATGGGGATGAAGGTCTCGCGCGAGATCCCCTTGCGCTGCAGCGCCCCGTTGATCGGCGTCAGGGCCCCCTTCTCCGAGAAGTCCGGCACGCTGAACGACCAAAGGCCGGCCAGATCGGGCGGATTGCCGCCAGCGGTGGCCAGCATCAGCTTCACGTCAATCTGGCTGACTGGCAGGATGCGCACCTCGATGCGCCGCTGGGAGGCGTTGAAATCATCCACGACCTGCTGCATGGCCGCGAGTTCAAAGCCGGTCCACTTCTCCCAGTACGAGACGATCACCCGTCCATCGGCCGTGCGATCGGCCGGGCGACACCCGCCCACCATCCAACACGCGCCAAGCAGCAGCGCCGCGGCATACACACACGGGAGCGTGCTGCGCCGCCACCGCGAGCGGAACCACGTCAGCGAAAGTTTCCGAGCCGTTATCATAAGCCATTTCCCGCGCCCGTCGGCCAGCCGCAGCACCATGCCCGATCCTCTGCCAGCCAGCCACCCGCCCCTCTGGGGGAGCGATCAACCAAGCGCGATGGCATAACCTAACACACCCATCCCGCTGACAACAAGCGAAGGGGTGATCAACCACTGGGCGCAACTGCTGACAGGCAGCTCACCGGGGAGAAGGTGGCAGGTGCTAGGTGTTAGGTGTTAGGTGTTAGGTGTCATGATCGTGGTCGACAAAGATTGCGACAATGATCCTAGAACCGTAAGTTGAGCATCTCTTTGGCTGTACGAATTAGGTGCCGCACCGGTCACACGCGGCAGCGCGGAGGTGCTCCCCGGTGGGCTGGCCCCACCGGAAGCAAAGTTCCGCGAGAGAAAGGAAGCAGCGAAATCTGACAAGCAAAAGGAATGGCGCGAGGTCAGGCCGCAGCGGCCACACCTCGCGCCTCACCTTTTTCTTTGATTTTCTCGCTTTTTCGCTACTCTCTCTGAACTTTCCGTTCCGG
>CAIOST010000004.1 GCA_903861045.1 uncultured bacterium
AGCACGGAGAGCAGATACTCGAAGGCGTCGCCCAGGCGCTCGCTGTGGTCGTAGCTGAACTCGTCGATGATCTTGAGGAAGGCCTTGAGCGTCTCGGGATCGCGATACGGAAGGTAGGCGTTTTTGAAGATGTCGCGGAAGAGCGCAGGGATGCCGGGGTTTTCGGGCATCTTGGAAATGCCTTCGCCGTAGAGGCCGAGCATCTCGTGGCCGCCGAGACTGCGATCCATGAGCTTGGCCCAGCCGTAGCGGGCGAATTCCTTGGTGAAGAACTTGCGCTTGCCGCCGAGTTCCTCGGATTCCGCGTCCATGTCATCCATAAACTTGTAGATCAGGGCGATGGTGATCTGCTCGACCTGGGACTTCGGGTCGGGGACCTTGCCGACGAGGATGTCGCGGGCGGTGTCGATGCGGCGTTTGGTGTCGGTGTCGAGCATTACTTGAGCCTCTTCATGGATGAGCTGGCGAACAGGGACCGCATTTGTGTGATCGCGATCTGGTTCAACGTGACCAGGCGTTCCGCCTGAGGCAAGCTCTTGCGGATCAGGACGGAGTTGAGGCTTTCAAGATTGCTGAGGACCACCAGTTGCTCCAGGGTGGCCTGATCGCGGAGGTTACCATCGGCGTCGGGCTGCGCCTCACGCCACTGTTTGGCGGTCTTCCCGAACAGGGCGACATTGAGCAGTTCCGCTTCATTCGCGTAGACGATGGCAGCCTGGGCTTTGGTTACCGCAGCGGGCAGCAGCGTCTCCTTAATGGCATCGGTGTGGATGCGGTAGTTGACCTTGGCCAGCGTGCGCTGGAGGTTCCACTCCAGCCGGAGCCGATCATTCTCAGAATCCTTTAGGCGCTGGAATTCCTTAATGAGGTAGAGTTTGAACTCCGGGCTAAGCCACGAGCCGAACTCGAACGCGATGTCTTTGTGGGCGTAGGTGCCGCCATAGCGGCCCGCACTCGCAATCAGCCCCCGGGCCCCCGTTAATTCGATCCATTTCTTGGCAGACAGGAAAAAGCTGTTGCGGCCCGCTTCATTTCTAATTCCCTCGAATTCGAGGGAATTAAAACCGGGGTTATTGATCCGTTCCCAGACGCCGAGAAAGAGGACGGTGTCCTTGCTCTTGAGCCACTGCTCAATCAGTGCACCGGCCCCATCAAAGTTCCGCACCATGTCGGTTAGCGAAATATAGTCGCCACCCGGCTGGGAAAGGATGTTGATGGACGTTCCTTGAACCTCAATGGCATTTCTCTTTGTCTTGCTCATGGTTTTGGCCTTTGGTGTGCGATGGCGCCAACCCCCTCGAATTCGAAAAGGTTAAATATGGCGAATTCGCCATAATTAAAATCATCTTGGTATGGTTGCATGGTTTTATGCCGCAAACTGGTTCAGTGAAACATAATCCTTGATGTACTCCGGCACCAACGCTCGGTACTTCTCCGGCACCGCGCGGAAGTCACGGGTGGAGAAGACGGGGTTGGTCGCCAAATCGGTAAACTGCTTGCTGTCGATGATGTCGCGCACGCGGTTGCTGGTGACGTAGGCCTTGAAGTAGGTCTTGATGGCCGGGATGGCCGAGGGCGGCTCGGGTACGCGATCGGCGACAAACTTGGCGAACTCCTCCTCCAACAGCTCGTCCTTGGACTTGAAGCGCGGGATGAGGCCGAAGACCTTCTCCAGGATCTCCCGCAGGGTGATGCGGCGGTCCACGGCGGCGGCTTTGCGGAGTTTGTCGAGGGTGTAGAACTCCTCGGGCTTGTCGAAGACCTCGTGGTTGATGTAGTCGATGACGCGGTCCCACTGGCCGGCTTCCACGGCGGTGGCCACGGTATGGTTGGCGCGGATGACGTCTTCGAACTTCTCGAAGAACATGCGGTCGATCTTCATGCCCTCCTGGCCAATGGTCGCTTCCTTGACCATCGCGAGGATATCCGTGCCGAGGTGCTCATAGGCGCCGCCCGTGACCACGGGGCCCTGGCGGCCGCCATTTTCGTCGCCCCCCTGGCTGCGGGACGGCGGGAGTTTCAGCACTTCATCGTAGTTGAAGTCCTCCTCGAAGTATTCGCAGTTGGCGAAGAAGTCGAAGAGTTTGAAGGCGGTCTTGAGCGGTTGCGGTACGGCCTCCTTGCGGGTGTCGTCGAAGAGCAGTTCGCGGAAGTCATGTTTGCGGGTACCGCGCCCCTTGATCTGGATAAAGTCGGTGGGGGAGAAGATCGGACGGAAGAGGCCGAGGTTGAGGATGTCGGTGCAGTCGTAGCCGGTGGTCATCATGCCGACGGTCACGCAGATGCGGGCCTTGCTGGTTTTGTAGGCCGGGATAAAGTTGCCTGAGCCGAGCAGGTTGTTGTTGCTGAAGTTGATGGTGAACTGCTGGGCGTCGGGAATCTGGGAGGTCACCTGAACGGCGAAATCGGACTGGTACTTGCCGGGGAACATGCGGTCGGCCATCTGATTGAGAATCTGCGCCAGTTTGGCGGCGTGGTTCTGGCTGACGGCAAAGATGATGGACTTGCCGAGCTCGCCGCTGACCGGGTCACGCAGGGCGTTCTCGAGGAACGTCTTGCAGAGGAGTTGGTTGGTGGCGTCCGCGAAGAAGCGCTTTTCGAACTCGCGCTGCTTGAAGACCTGCTCCTGATCCTCGCCGGCATCATCGCTGAATGTGACGACAAAGCCCTCTTCCGAAAGCAGGGTGGTGGTGATCTCTGTGCGGGCGTCCACGACCGTCGGATGGACCAGGAAGTCATCCTTGACGCCATCGAGCAGGGAGTAACGGAAGGTTGGCTGGCTGTTCTCGCAACCGAAGGTGCGATAGGTGTCGAGGAGCAGGCGGCGTTCGGCCTCGCGCGGATCGCGGGTGCCGGGCTTCGCGCGGTCGAAGCGACGAAGGTAGTCGCGCGGCGTAGCGGTGAGGCCGAGCTTGTAGCCAATGAAGTAGTCGAAGACGGCGCGGGCGTTACCGCCGATGGAGCGGTGCGCTTCATCGGAGATGACCAGATCAAAGTCGGTGGGAGAGAAGAGCTTCTGGTACTTGTTGTTGAAAAGCAGGGATTGCACGGTGGTGACGACAATCTCCGCGCGTTGCCAGTCGTCCCGGTTCTCCTTGTAGATCACGGTCTGGTAGTCAGCGGATAGAACTGCGACAAACGATTTCTTGGCCTGGTCCTCCAGCTCGAGGCGATCCACCAGAAAGAGCACGCGCCGCACATTGCCGGAACGGAGAAAGAGTTTGATGACGGCGGCGGCGGTCAGGGTCTTGCCGGTGCCGGTAGCCATCTCGAACAGGAAGCGGTCTTTGCCGTCGCCGACGGCGGCTTGCAGGCTGCGGATGGCCTGGAGTTGATAGGGTCGGAGAAAGCGCAGTTTGTTGGCCTGGATGTAGGCCGGGCGTTCGGCCTCATTCCGCCAACCGGCCTCTGCCGCGTAGTTCGGGCGCTGGGTGCGGACGATGTAGTCCGCGCCCACCTGGTCCTCGATCAGGCGCAACGGATTGGGTGTGACCTTTTGATAACCGATGACAGAGGTGGGCGTAGGAAACGATGTGATGACGTAAGGGTTGCCGCGATCCAGGTCCCAGAAGTAGTGCAGGTTGCCGTTGGAGAGGATGACGAACCGGCAGTTCTGGGATCTGGCATATTTACGGGCTTGTTCCTTGCCGGTGAGGGGGTTCTTCTGCTCGGCTTTGGCTTCCAGCACGATCAAGGGGAAGCCCCGGGCATCGAGCAGCAGAAAGTCGACAAACCCCCTCGCGACTTTTTCAAAATCAGCCCCAAGAGCATCGAGTACGACCGACTGGATGGCAATGGACGGTTCCAGCCGGATATTAGCGGGCGCCGTTCCCTCTGAGAAGAAACGCCAGCCGGCTGCTTCGAGCAACTTGTTGATCTTAATGCGGGCCGTGGCTTCTTTAGCAGACATGCGGCTCCTTGCGCAGCCTTCCTTCAGCGGCAATTGACGGGAAATCGTCTTCGGCACACCTCGGGCAGCATTGACCCGCACGGGCCGATAGCATGCCGGAACCGTTCTGCAGCAGCGAGGTCATGGGGGGCAGTATGGCACGACGCGGGGATCAAGGTCAATATCACCACCTGCCACCTGCCACTGTTGGCGGACCGTCTCGATCCTGTCGCTGATCCGGCTGACGGATAGGACGTACAAGCTGCATTTTACGAAGAGCGGCGCGTGCCGATGCCGGACGGCTAACGGCGGTCCGACTAAGGGTAAGGACATTCCTCACGGAAGCTGTGCCGGCAAGTTGCTCGCTGACAACCGTCGTTGCCATGAGGCCACCGCGTAGAGCGGGACATTGGCAATGCGTCCGTCGAGCCGGGTGTTGAGGAGGGTGGTGCGCAACAGGCGGGGCGGGTGGTAACTGACGTCGAAGGAGTGCAGGCTTTTGCTCTTGGGGTTGATCCCGGCCTTCACCTCCAGCGGATAGACCTGGTTTTCAATTTCCAGCAGAAAGTCCACTTCCGCGATGCTTTGTTCCCGTTTCCAGAAGAAAAGCGGGTGTCCGGCGGCCACGAGTTCCTGAGCGACGAAATTCTCCACGAAGGCGCCTTTGTAGCCGGTGAAGAGCTCCGCGCCGGCGGTGAGTGCCGTTGACGTAATGCCGGCCAGTGCACCGAGCAGGCCGACATCCAGGAGATAGACCTTGAAATGCTGAGGGTCCGCACGTCCGGCCAGGGGAAGTTCGGGCTTCTGGATCGCCAGGGCCCGGTGAATCAACCCGGCATTCTGAAGCCAGCGCAGCGCGGACTCGTAGTCCCGGGCGCGTGCGCCGGGACGAACCTGCGCAAAGACGAACTTTTTGTTCTCCTGGGCAAGCTGCGAGGGAATCGCATCCCAGATGTGCAGTAACCGGGGGATGTCCGCGTGAGGCGCGTGTTTGGCAAAATCGCGGATGTAGGAACCCATGATTTCACGGTGGATGGTCCGGATTTCCGTGAAGTTCTGATCCTTGACGTATTGGGCCACGGCTTCCGGCATGCCGCCCACAAAGTAGTAGCGCCTGAGGTGTCCGGTTAGTTCCACATGGAACGGGTCGGGCAGCGGTTCAAAGCCATGGTCCTCCTGCAGGCGCGCGGCCAAGCGCGTGGCGCCGACCGCCTCCAGAAACTCTAGGAAGGTCATGGGGTATAACCGGAGAAAATTGACCTTGCCCACAGGAAAGGAGGGGGCCGCAGCCAGATGCAGTCCCAACAGCGAACCGGCCGCGGCCACATGGTACTCGTTGGCTTCCTCGCAGAAATACTTCAGCGCGTGCACCGCCTCGCCGCACTCCTGCACCTCATCCATCACAATCAGGTCCTGTTGCGGACGGATCTCGCGCTGCAGGTAGATTTGCAGGTCAGCGATGATCCGCGCCGGCTTGAGCGTGTCGCCGGTGAAAAACTGCCGGAGTTTGCGGTCCTCGTCGAAGTTCAGGTAGACGAGCCCTTCATAAGACTGCCGGGCAAACTCCTTGAGCAGCCAGGTCTTCCCCGTCTGGCGCGCCCCGTCGAGGACCAGTGGCTTTCGGCGAGCCGATTGTTTCCAAGCAAGCAGATCTTGTAACAGGTTTCGATACATGCGTGAATGATGCCACTATTGAGCATTTGTGTCAAATATTCATACTATAAATAGCCATGAATGGTGTTTCTTGGTGCGAAACTAGCGGTATGTCCCCGAAATGACTAGCTCGCTGATGGGCATCCGCGATTCGTTGACCGCGCTTGGATGCCAAACAAAATCCTGCAAAATCCGCGCCATCCGTAGCTAAAAATTATGGCAGCCGGCAAGTCCGGCGGCCCCGCCCAACCACAATTCGTCGATTTCACGCGGTTATTGGTAGGGCGGGGCCGCCGGACCCGCCGCCACAAGTTCATAATGAGAAT
>CAIOST010000005.1 GCA_903861045.1 uncultured bacterium
ACCCGAAAGAAGGCGCATCGATCGACAATCGGAGGCCCGAGAAGTCCGGCAAGGCTCTAATCCACGCGTGGAATCGCGGAAAATGGTGCCAGAAAGTTGCGTTCCGCTGGTAGTTGGCATAGCTCCGCCCCGCAGAAGCACCTGCGCGGCCGCGGAAAATGCACGAAGACGTCAGCCGGTAGGTTGAACTCGGCAGGGAAAGGCCTGTCAGACTATCGCTGATCCACCACCAAGTGCACGATCAAAACTGCCCTGCGCCCTTCTGCCGAAACGGGTGATTGAATGTTTGGAATAAGGCGGGACGGTATGCTAGAGTCTGTTCTTTTTACAAGGGTCGGTTCAGGCCTGAGAGGAGAGATCCGATGAGATCGATGGGCGCGGTTCTGCGGCGGGGATGGGTGTTGGGCACGGCGGCCGTCCTGGCGGGATGGCTGGCGGCGGATGCGGCGGCGCAAAGCGCCGGGGCGGCCGTGGCGCCTGTGGCGGCACCCGGCGTCAATGAGCCGGCGGCCCGGTTCCGCGGTCCACTGGCCTACGATTTCAGCGTGACCAACGTCCAATGGGAGGCGGCCACGCCGGCATACAGCTACGTGACGTTTGACCTCTACTGGTCCTACTCCTGGCGGGCGAAGTGGACGGAGCCGGCCAAGACGAGCGCCACCGGCAACGATACGGAAGTCGAGAACTGGGACGCGGCCTGGGTCTTCGTGAAGTTCCTGCCGGAGAAGGATACCCCGGAGGCTCAGGCGCGCAACCATTGGCTGCACGCGACTCTGGACCAGGCCCCCGCCAGCCATATCCTGCCGGCTGGCGTAACCAACTTTGTGAAGCTTGCCGACGATGGCGCGCGCGGCATGGGTATGTTCCTCTATCGCGCGGCCCTCGGCCACGGCGTGAACGACTGGAAGAAGATCAAGCTGCGCTGGAATCATCCGTCAGCGGCGGCCGGCGCCCGGTTTGATCCGGCCCGGGCGGCGGTCCAGGTGCATGCGATCCCCATGGTGTACGTCCCCGGGGGGGCATTCAAGGTCGGGACGGGCTGCCCGTCCGGCATTTATGAGAAGTTTGCGGATGGTCCGGACTTCCCGGTTGTGAATACCATGCATAACGGCCGATCCAAGGACCAGGAGTTCAGCGGTCTGACGGATGGTTCCTGGCGCGGCGGCAATTCGAGTCCCTTTATGCTCGATGCGGAGTGGAACGCCCCGGCCAAGGAGGGGACCCGTGCCCGCCGGCTCGGGCTTGCTCCGGGTGAGCTCTGGGGGACGCACACCTACTGGGAGGTCAATCTTTCGTGGTTGGGCGTCGCCGGCCCCCTGTCCAATGAGTACCCCACCGGTTATGAGCCCTTCTACTGCATGAAGTATGAAGTGACCCAGGGGCAATATGTCGACTTCCTCAACTCCCTGCCGCCGGATGTGGCCGCCGAGCGGGCGTTTATCGGCAGCGAGGTCGGTTCCGATGCGGGGTTGCATACCGAAACGGCAACGGTGATCGCGGGCCCCGGACGGGAGCCCATGCAGGTCCAGGAGAAAGGCGGCTGCACGATCTATTCGTCCGCCGATGCACCCGCGAAAACGGAAGTGGCTGCGGAGCATGCGGAGGAGGGCGTGGTCAGCGAGGAGGAGAAGAAGAAGAACCGCGAGATCGATGGCCTCATCGGGGATGCGTTTGACGACAAGAAGAGCAAGGACGCGAAGAAGAAGAAAACCGCCCTGGCCGCGACGGGGGAGCGCCCGGTGTATGGCGCACGCCTGCCATTCCGGCGGGCCCGGGGTACGACCGCCAGTGATGCCTACGCCTACGCAGTGTGGGCCGGTCTACGCCCGATGTCCGTGTTGGAGGCGAATAAGGCCGGCAACGGTGTGCGCGACCCTCTGGCGCCGCCCGACTGGACGGGGCGGCCCAACCTGGAGGCGAAGATGGAGATTGCGGACCTGGGGCGGCCCACGGAGCGGTTTTCCAAAGGGAACAGTGCATACGGCAGTGATGTCGGCCTGCGGGTCGGCTGTTTTCTCTCGCCGGAGAGTGATCGCGGCATGGCGCTCGCCACCTACTGGGGGATATCGGAGTTCAGCGGCACCATCGTGCCGCTCGGGAATCCCATATTCCGTGGCACGCATGGCAACGGGGAGACTGCGCCCGGCAAGCCGGGTGCGCCGGTCAAGCGGACCGTCGGAAAGTTTACCGCCGCACCCGCAGACTGGCCCGCGTTAGGGGCGTATCTGGGCGGGCACTTCGTAGGCGGGAGTACGCGACTGGCGATCTCGGCGGAGAACCGGATCGTGAAGCCGGCGGCCGCGCCGGAGACGGATGCCGCCAAGGTAAAGAAGCCGGTGTTGCCGATCCCGCCGCTGGACGGCCGCCAGGACGACTTCCCGCGGGTCACGAACGTCCGGATTGATGCCGGGAAGAAGAGCAGCACGATCTCGTTCGACCTGGCATGGAACAACGCCTGGCGCGCCAAGTGGACGGAGCCGGCGGCGAAGAACTGCACCGGCAAGCCGCTGACGATCGAGAGCTGGGATGCGGCGTGGGTCTTTGTGAAGTTCCGCCCGAAAGGGACGATGATTTTCTCGCATGTCACCCTCTCCCCGGACGCGGCCGACCATGGCAAGCCCGCCGGCGCGGCCCTGGAGACGGGGCTTGCCAACGACGGCAAGCAGGGGATCGGGGTGTTCCTCTACCGCGACACCGTCGGGCAGGGGGCCAACGAGTTCAAGGGGGTGAAGCTGCGCTGGCAGCATGTCGAGGATCAGGCCGATCCCGCGACGGTGGAACTCAGCGTCCATGCCATCCCCATGGTCTATGTGCCCGATGGGGCCTTCCGGTCGAAGAGTCCGTGCATGTACGCGAAGACCGGTTCCTGGACGCCGGAGGTCACCGTCTGCCCATTGACGACGATCGACACGCCCGATGCGTCCCAGCCGGGCGGGCATGCCAATTTCTCGACCAACGAGGTGCGGGTGACGGCTGACTGGCCGAACGGGTACAGCGCCTTCTACTGCATGAAATATGCGATCAACCAGGGGGAGTATGCGCGGTTCCTGACCGAGGCGGCGCCGGACCCCGCCCTCGCCGGGTACAACGGGCAATACGGCTACGGGCCGCATAATGCGGCCCGCCGGTATGCGGGGGGGCTCTATGGGATATGCGGCTACACGATCCGCTACAGCTCAGGCGAACTGCGCTATGAGGCGGACGTGCCGGAACGGCCGGCCAAATTCCTTTCCGATGCGGACATTCATTCCTTCACGGCGTGGGCCGGGTTACGGCCGCTGACGAACCTGGAGTATGAGAAGGCCTGCCGCGGGCCACGCGCTGTGGCGAAGGAGGAGGAGGCCTGGGCGCCCGGCGCGTGCGCGCCGGCGGCTGGGCTGGCCCAGTTTGTGCCGTCTATCGGCGGGCACCAAGTGACGACAACCGGCAGGCTCGCGTGGCCGGGACTGTCCTACTGGGGGATCCGCGACATGAGCCAGAGCGGCGCCGTCATCGAATGGCCCGCCGTGGTGATCGAGGACGGGCGCGAGTTCACGCCGAATCACGGCACGGGGTCGCCGAACCCGCCGGGGGGCTGGGTGTTCACCAGCCGCGGGGAATGGATGCGATACATGTGGCAGGGTTTCCCGCTTAGCCAGATCGGAATCTGGGTGCTTCCGGAAGATTGTACGAGTTTGCCGGGCGATATCGGCGCCTATAGCAGCACCCGGACCGGGCGGTATGGCGCGCGGGCGGTGCGCACGGCGGCCGGCCGGAGTAACGCCGACGCCCCCTTGCAAGTTGCGCCCCTGCCGGAGCTGACAGGGTTCGACCTGGCGATCGTCAACCTCGCGGGGCAGTACAAAAACGAGGGGGATCAGCCGGTCAAGGTGACGCTGGATTCGGCGCTGCCGGTGGAGTCCTTCCCGTTCGGCGTCACCTCGCGCACGTTCACCGCCGCCGCCAAGGCGGTCACGCCGTTCAAGGTGCCGCTGGTGCTGACTCGTTCGTTTGCCAAAGTGGCGCGACGCGGGGGGGGGGCCTGCGCCTCCCGGTGCAACTCCGGCGCGCCAACGGCGAGGTGGTCGCGGAGAGTGGTCTCCAGATTTCGCGGGAGGCCCTGTCCCGCGGGCCGTCGTCCCTCCTTTCGCTGGATGGCGGCCGGATCGAACTGCGGCTGACGAATGCCACGGAGCAGCAACTGGCACTGGCGTTTGAGCTCCCCTCGTCGGCGGGGGTCCGGATGGTCGAGACGCGCAGGAGCGTGACGCTCGCCGCCGGTTGTGACGGGCAGGTGGTCTTCCCGGTTCCCTGCCAGAACTTCCCGCAGGACGGCGCTTGCGTTGTGCCGTACCGCCTGACCATCGGCAACACCGCGGTGCCGTGCGAGACGGCGGCGGAGGTTGCGAATATCGGGCGCTGGTGGCTGATCAGCCGATCCAAGGCCGGTCCGAAGATGGCCGGCGGCGGTGGTGGCGGCGGCGGTGATCTGGACATGGATGGCGGGGGGGAGGTGGCCGGCCTGGAGGGGCTCTTCTCGGCCAATGCCGCGGAAGCCTTTGCGCTGGCCGCCCCGGGCAAGGGGTGGAAAGCGGTGACGAACAAGGTCGGGCAGGTCGATTTCGCGCCGGCCGGCGCGTTGCCGACGCGCGAGTCGATCGCGGTCGCTGTGACGCGCGCGTTTGCCGCCGCCGACGCGGATGCGGCGGTGGCGGTGAAACTGCCTGCGATCCCGAAAGAGGCGACTTCTGATCCGTTCTTTGTGCGCGTCTACATCAATGATAAGCCGGTGTTTGATTCCAGCCTGCCGCCCAGAGACCGGAACAAGCCCTGCCGGCTCCGCAAGGGGATGAACACCGTGGTGGCGGAGTGGCACTCGTGCGAGTTCGCCGAAAGCAAGGGCGGAGTGGTCACGCTGCAGTTCAACGATGCCCGGGGGGGCAAGCCGCTGCCGGAGCTGTTCCTGGACATGAACCGGAAGTAAATCGAGAGGAGGGTAATATGAGAGTCAATCGCACGGTCGGAATGTTTTGTGTGCTGGCTGGGCTGACAGCCGGGGCAGGCGAGCTCGATGACCCGAAGGGCGGGGTCGAGACGGAGGTCTGTGTGCCGACCGCCCCATACCTGGTGGTTGATCTGCAGCCCCGCGCGGCCGCCACGGCGGCCAAGGGGGGGCCGCTGTTCCAGGTCAGCAACCTCGACGCCGTGCCGCCAGGGGGCTGGACTGAGGAATATAAGACCAGCAAGCTGGTCTTGCGCCGGATCCCAGCCGGTAAGTTCAAGATGGGGAGCCCCGCCGATGAACCGGGACGGGATGACGACGAGGTCGAGCATGCCGTCACGATCACGAAGGATTTCTACGTCGGGGTGTTCGAGGTGACGCTACGGCAGTGGGAGCTGGTCATGGGCAAACCCCCGGCCGACAATCCTGTGGGCAAGCGGGCGCAGGATTGGAGTAACATCACGGATGCGGCGGCGGTCTCTGAGCTCCGGCAGCGGCCGGCGGCGTCGGTCTCGTACAAGCAGATCGGCGAGGGTGAGGAGTCGTTTCTGGCAAGGGTGCGCGCGAATACCATGCTGGCGGGGTTGGATCTCCCCACCGAGGCCCAGTGGGAATATGCCTGCCGGGCGGGCACCAAAACCATGCTGGGCTCGGGGAAGAGCCTCGCCGCGACGGAGTTGGCGAACGCGCCTGCCATGACCGAGGCGGGGCGCTACCTGTACAATTATGACCCGTCGGAGAAAATGTTCGCGCGCTATACGCCCTGGGGGGTGGCCATCGTGGGGTCGTACGCGCCGAATGCCTGGGGGCTCTATGACATGCACGGCAACGTGTGGGAGTGGTGCCGGGACTGGTACGGGCCGCTTTCAGCGGCGGCGGCCACGGACCCGCAGGGCGCGGCAACCGGTGTGACTCGCGTGATGCGCGGGGGCGGATGGGATGACCGCGCCAAGACCTGTCGTTCCGCGAACCGTGGTATGGGGGGCGAACCGTCCAGGGTCTGTCTGGATTTTGGATTCCGGCTGGTCCTGGCGGTGCCGTAGGGCGAGCCCCTTGCCGGCCTTGCGTGGAGGGGTAGGCAAGGGTTCAGGGTTAGGTGCATGAACCACGCATGGGAGGTAGGGCGGGGCCGCCGGACCCGCCGCAGTCGCCGGCAGGTGACAGGCAGGCTCTTGGCCGCGACGGAAAAAAACCGAAACGTTTCGGTTTTTTTGAGTCCGAGCCCGGCATTCAGTGTCGAGTTGCCGCATTGCCCGATGAACTCACCCACGATCATGTTAACTATGACGGCCGACAATGATCGTGACAACGATCGCGATGAGGATGGGGCCACCAAGCGAGGGGTCAGGGTTCAGTTGGGCCTCGGATTGGCCGGGATACCAGCCATTCCGATGGTTTCAGCAATGAGAAACCAAAAGGTGTCTCAGATCAGAAGTGTCTCGGGATCAGCCACATCGGTGATGTACTTCTTGCCGTCCGCAGCGGGTAGTTTCAGTCGGTGACAATTTGTCACCGACTGCCTTCCTTCCTTTCCGAGCCGCTCCTTCAGCTTGTTCGAGTATTTCCGGGCTGTTTGGTGATCCGGCTGTTGGATCAACGCCGCGACAATATCCACCACGGAAAAGAACCAGGTCTCGGACGCCTCGTCATAGACGCGCCGGATCTTGTAGTTTTCGAATGCCGCCAGTGCCGTCTGCTCATTGCTCATTATCGTTCTCCATCTGCGTCCATCTGCGTAATCTGCGGACTACCTCTCCGCATTCAGCATCTTCCCCAGAGCCTTCACTTGCGCCTCCGCCGTCTGCTCCAGCGCCCGTATGCGGTCGAGGGTGATGGTGGGGTGCTGGCTAAGAACAGGTGACACAAGCCCGCGGCTTGCCATATTATTTGGCGTGGAGAACAATTATGAAGATCGGTATCGTCGGCTTGGGCATCATCGGGTCGCGCATGGCGGCCAATTGGCGCAAGGCAGGGCATGAGGTCGTCGGGTGGAACCGCACGCGGGAGCATGCGGCTGAACTGGGGATCCCGCTGTGCGACACACCCCGCGCGCTGGCCGAACGCTGCGAGGCGATCATGGTCGTGGTTTCCGATCCGGCGGCCCTGGACGCGGTGGTCAGCGGAGCCGACGGCCTGACCACCACCCCCCTGGCCAACAAGTTGGTCTTGAACGCCACCACCGTGGATGCCGCAGCAAACCAGTACACGGGCGCGGCCGTGGCAGCTGCGGGCGGCCGGTTTGTGGAGACGCCGTTCACCGGGAGCAAGGACGGGGCCGAATCCGGCAAGTTGGTATTTTATGCCGGTGGAGATGTCGAAGCCGTGCGCCAGGCCGAGCCGCTGCTGCTGCAAACCGGCGCGCGCGTCTTTCATTTTGGGCCGGTCGGGTCAGCCTCCGATGTGAAGCTGGCCATGAACCTGATGATCGCCAATATCATGCAGAGCATGGTGGAGGCGTTTGATCTGGTGAACGCATCCGGCGTGGATCTGGATGCTTTTGCCGAAGCCTACAAAGTCAACGCGAGCTGGTGCGGGCTTTCCGCCATGAAGCTGCCGAAGCTCCGGGAGCGCGATTTCTCGCCACATTTCAGCGTCAAGCACATGACCAAGGACATGGGCCTGGCCGTGCAACGTGCCGCGAAGCTGGGTGTGCCCGTGCCGCACACCTGCCATGTGCACGCGCTGCTGCAACAGGCGCTGCAACAGGGACTGGGTGATCTGGATTTCAGCGCCCTATCAGCCAGAAAGTAGCCCCGGGCTGCGTGATCCAAGGTGGCTATGATCTGGACAACGATGGCGGCCGACGAGGATCGTTACCGGCCAAGGATAGCAATCCGCCCTCGGCCCGGGGGCGGGCCGGGGCTACTGACAGCAGCCTACGACCAACTGCGCGTACCCCAAAAAGCGCGCCCCACGTCTGAGATCAGGCTCCGTCTGGCGCCTCCTGGTTGCGGATCTATCTCGCCCTTGCCAAGGCCAACGGGGTCGGGGTTCAGGCGTAGCTCCTCGTCGACCGTAATCGTCGCCGTAATCGTCAACCGCAGAGCGCAGGGCGCGTGTGCGGAACCGCGCATGGCCGCGCATGGCCGCGAATGTGTGGCAGGTGCCCCGCCGCCAGGCCGGTAGGGCGGGGCCGCCGGACCCGCCGCGGTCGCCGGCAGGTGACAGGCAGGCCATCGAAATCGGCCAGCAGCATTCAAACACCTACCAGCTCCGACGGAAATTCACAGCTACGGATAGTGCGGATTTCGCGGATTGGGAGTGTGTAGTGACAATTGCTGGCTTACCGAAAGGGACGCAGAGGAGAAGGAGCATACCCAGGTCATGAAGGCGTAGGTTGCCGGAAATGGGGCGTCTTGAAATGCGTAATTACAAATACGACCCCAATGCCTCCTGACTATCGACCCAGGGTGAAGCCGGCGGGGCGGGGCCGCCGCACCCGCCGCCGCGCCGCCGCGAGCACCAGCGCCCCCGTGACCAGCAGCGCCAGCGTGCCGGGCTCCGGCACGGCGGCCACCGTCACCGTCCAGCCTTGCAGCGTCGCGATCCCCCCGCCACTGCAATCCGTGAGGAAGAGCGTCCAGTCGCCGTTGGGATCCAACCCGCTGAAAACGTCCAGCGTGCGGTCGCGCGGCGCGGCGTCAAACGCCCCCGCCGGCGAGAAGGGGTCAAGCGACCGTCCGTCCGCCGCCCAGGGGCCGCTCAGTTCCTGGTAGAAGTGGATGTCCGAGCCGGCCCCGCTGGCCAGGGTCACGTTCAGTCCGCTGCCGCCGTATCCATCCGGCCGGTCGCTTTGTACACCCGGCCGGTTGAGCAGCACCGCCGTGCCGGCGCCATGCGAGAGGTAGGCATACCAGTCGCCGCTCCAGCCGCCGTCCAGCGTGAGCGCCACGCTCACGCTGCTGATCGACACCCCGGGGTCGCTCAGGGTGAAGCTGTAGGCGATCCCCACCGCACTGTTGTCAGGGATGACCTGCGCGCCGCTCCAGCTATAACTGGCCGCATGGCCCTGCACGGTGAGTTCCGCCAGGATCAACAGGATCCATCCGGCCCGCAGCATTCCGCTTCTCATCCTGTCATCTCCTCCATTCAGTTGCTCGCAGCGCCGCCCGGCCATCAGTAGGGCGGCCAGACCGTCCGGTAATACCGCTGCGGGTCGGTCGTCGCATCCTGCAGCTCAAAGACCCCGGCGCCCAATCCCTCGTTGGTGACGGGCGCAATCAGGTTCACCTTCTTGTACCAGGCCGCCGGCGTCAGGTTGGTGGTGTACTCGGCCGTGTACGTGTAGCCGGGGATGCCGGCAAAGCGCACGACAAACACGCCGCCCTCCAGGCTCGGCCCGCCGACGATGTTCAGGGAGACCGCGCCATCCGCAGCGGGGGACACGACGACCGTGACCGTGCCCGTCGCGCAGCCGCCAGCGCCGTCACACACCACGTAGGTGAAGGTGTCCGTCCCCGCGAAGCCGGCGTTCGTGTACGTGACCGTGCCCGACACCAGCGCCACCACCCCGCCATGGCTGCTGGCCTGGACATTGGTTATGACCAGCGTGTCGCCGTCGAGGTCCGTATCGTTGTTCAGCAACTTCCCGACGCTGATGCTTATGGACCGCTCCTGGCGCAGGCCGCCCGCATCGGGGAACGCCACCGGCCGGCGGTTCACCCGCACCCAGCCGCCGGTCACGGCGCAGTAATTCTGCATCGCATCCGGCGCAAAGGTCACCGCCGTGAAGCAGGCGCCCGGCCCGGGAACCAGGCTGGCATTGGTGAAGCTGAAGGTGCCGGGCACGGGCAGGGTCAAGGCCGCATTGGAAACCACCCCGCCGCTGAGCACCGATCCGGCCAGCGACTGTCCATTGGAGATGGAGGACGCCACCGGCCAGACCACCACGACCACCCCGGCCTGACTGATCACAATCGATACCGCGCCGTTGGTGGCGACGTGGTTGGCGTCACCGGCAAAGCTCCAGTTCGCCGTACCGCCGGGCACATTCGTGTAGACCGCGCCGAGGTTCAGCAGGCCGGTCAGCGGTTCACCCGCCGCGCCGGTGGCCGTACCGCTGGCTCCATGCGCCGCACCGTCATAGACCACGTTCGTGCCGGATACCGCGAGCACCGCCTGCGCCTGACCAATCACGATCGACACCGACCCGTTCGTGGCGACGTGGTTGGCGTCACCGGTAAAGGACCAGTTGGCCGTACCACCGGGCACGTTCGTGTAGACTGCGCCCAGGTTCAGCAGGCCGGTCAGCGGTTCACCCGCCGCGCCGGTGGCGGTGCCGCTCGCTCCATGCGCCGCACCGTCGTAGACCACGTTCGTGCCCGACACCGCGAGCACCGCCTCGGCCTGCCCGATCACGATCGACACCGCGCCGTTCGTCGCGACGTGGTTGGCGTCACCGGCGAAGGACCAGTTGGCTATTCCCCCCGGCACATTCGTGTAGACCGCGCCGAGGCTCAGCAGCCCGGCCAGGTTCTCACCCGCCGCGCCGGTGGCCGTTCCGCTCGCGCCATGCGCCGCGCCGTCATAAACCACGTTCGTGCCGGATACCGCTATCACCGCCTGTGCCTTCGTCACCACCAGGTTCGTCGGCACGTAGGCAATGGCATAGTTGTTGGTGTCGAAGCCGCCGCTGCCGGTCGCCCCGGCGAGCGCGATGGTGTTGGTGTAGGTGCCGACCCCGCTCATGGCCAGGGCACCGCCGTTGGTGTAGCTCACGCTGACCGACTCGATGCTCTCCCCGCTCACCAGGCCGTTGGTCGTGAAGGCGGTGTATCCCGCCGCATTGGTCAGCTGCGTGCCGTAGACCTTGATCTGCTCCGTGGCGGTGAGCGTCAGCGCCTTGGCGGTCACGGTCAGCGTGCCGTTCGAGTAGGTGAGCTGGTAGTTGCCCGTGACGTCGGTCCCGAGAGCGTTCGTGATCACCGCCGCGCTCGGCACGTTGGCGCTCGTCCCGACGGCGGTCCGCGCGCCGGTCCCGGTCACGGATGACAGCGTGTCGCCGCCCGCCAGCGTGCCGCTGGTGATCTGCGCCGCGTTCGTCGTCAGCGCCGTGCCGTCATACTCCTTGCTCGCGCTGTCGGCCGTGATGGTCAGCAGCCGGCCGGTCACCACAAGATTCGTGGGCACATACGTGATCGCATAGTTGTTGGTGTCAAAGCCGCCGCTACCGGTCGCCCCGGCGAGCGCGATGGTGTTGGTGTAGGTTCCGACTCCGCTCGTGGCCAGGGCACCGCCGTTGGTGTAGCTCACGCTGACCGACTCGATGACCTCCCCGCTCACCAGGCCGTTGGTCGTGAAGGCGGTGTACCCCGCCGCATTGGTCAGCAGCGTGCCGTACTCCTTGGTCTGCGCCACGGCCGTGATGATCAAGGGTGCCGGACTTACGATCAGCGTGCCATTGGTCTGTCCCGCATAAACGGCATCGCTGACTGTGCCGGTCACGGCATAACTGCCTGCGTTGGTCGGGTAGGCGGCGCTGCCGTTGTAGGTGACAAGCACGGAGAGTCCCGCCTGAGCCGTGGTCACGGTGGTGGTCCTGGAGGTGCCGTTGTATGTCTGGGCGAGGTTACCCAGCGTCACCGTCGCTGACAGCTTGCCGGCTGTAAAATTGGTGGACGGCGATGCCCAGATGCTGGTGCACGCGTTGGTGGCTCGGAAGGTGTACCAGTAGCCTTGGCCTGCGGCGATGCCGGTGGTGGCGGTATAGGCGATGTTCGAGGAGGTTGTCGCGCCGGAGAGTGTGTACGCGCCCACGTAGTTGGTGTGAGCCCAGAGCCCGTCGGCGTTGTTCGTGCCGTCGGTCTGGCCCCAGTAGGCCCAGAGCTCGAAGTATGAGTTGCTGCCTGTGAGCGTCCCGTTCAGCGTGGCTTGCGTCGCTTGCACGGCGGTGGCGGCGTTATTGGTAATGCCGATCGAAACAGCGGAACCGCCTGCCACATACCGCACGACCACGATGCCGGAGCCGCCGTTGCCGCCTGTAGTGCGCCCCATCCCGCCTCCGCCCGTATTTGCTGCCGCAGAGTTCGTAACGGAGCCATACGTGCCACCGCCGCCTTCTGATGCCGTGCCAAGTCCAGCGGCTGCAATGCCCGCACCTCCACCGCAGTATCCGACGAGTGTTCCAGTGATTGCATTGCTAACGCCTGATCCACCATTCTTTGTGCTTCCAGCCGACCCCGCACCGCCGCCGCCACCACCATAGACGCCAGCCGACCCATTTGCTCCATTGTTCCCCTGCGAGGGGCTGGTTGACGGCGTATTTCCATTGCCTGGCGTACCCCCTGCTCCGGTCGCGCCACCGCCAGAGCCACCACTAAGACCGCTATTTGTTGTGGCGCTTGATCCACCTCCTCCACCACCGCCACCACCTGCCGCCACGATAACGTCAAAACTGGAATTGGTACCCGAAGAGCCCTGCGTATTTGACGAAGGTCCTGCCGCACCGCCTCCACCAACAACAACCGTGTTGGTTGCTGTCGTGAGGTTCGTATACACATAGCGGTACCCGCCCGCACCGCCACCGCCACCAAAGCCGTTACCGCCACCACCGCCACCGCCCACCACCAGCACTTCTGCGGCTCCTCCGGCTGTAACGGTAAGATTGGTGGGCACACCGCTCGTGAAGATGTGCGCGGTCCAGTTCGTACCGCCCGCGTCGGTATAGTTCGTCACCGTTCCGCCAGTGGCGGAGACGAACACCACTGTTGTCAGGAAGTTCGTAGGCGAGGACCAGGCGTCGCCGATGGCATTGGTCGCATACGCGCAGTACCAGTAGCGCTGGCCGTAGAGCAGGCCAGTGAGATTGGCGGAGACGGACTGCCCGCTGGTCTTCGTGCCGAAACTCACCGCGTTCGGCCAGGCGCTGGTGGAGCTGCCGCCGAAATCGTTCGTACCCCAGAAGAAATAGACGGTCGTCGTGGCGCCGCCGTCGGAAGTCAGCGTGCCGTTGATGGTCGCCACGCCCACGCCGACGCTTGTGGCGGCCGAGACCGTCACAGCCGGCAGGAGGGCGGTCACGGTCAGGTTCGTGGGCACGTAGGCGATGGCATAGTTGTTGGTGTTGAACCCGCCGGAGCCGGTGGCCAGCGAGAGCGAGATCGTGTTGGTGTAGACCCCTGCCGCGTCCGTGGCCAGGTGGCCGCCGTTGGTGTACGCCACGGAGACCGAGGTGATCGCCTCGCCAGCCAGCAGCCCGTTGGTCGTGAAGGACGTGTAGCCGGTCGCGTTGGTCAGGGTCACGCCGTAGGTCTTGGTCTGCGCCACGGCCGCGATCGTCAAGGTCGCCGGGTTCACGGTCAGGTTCGTGGGCACGTAGGTGATCGTGTAGTTGTTCGTGTCGAACCCACCAGCGCCGAGGGCCTCCGAGAGCGAGATCGTGTTGGTGTAGACGCCGACAGCGTTGGTGGCGAGCGCGCCGCTGTTGGTGTAGGCCACGGTGACGGAGGTGATCTGCTCATTGTTGGCCAGGCCGTTGGTGGTGAAGAACGTGTAGTTCACGGCGTTGGTGAGCAGCGTGCCGTAGACCTTGGTCTGGGCTCTGGCCGCGATCGTCAAGGCAGCCGGACTTACGATCAGCGTGCCATTGGTCTGGCCGGTGAAGGTGGCATCGCTGACTGTACAGGTTACGGCATAACTACCCGCGTTTGTGGGGTAGGCACTGCTGCCGTTGTAGGTCACGAGCACGGAGAGGCCCGCCGGCACCGTGGTCACGGTGGTGGTCCGGGCGGTGTTGTTGTATGTTTGCGTCAGATTGCCCAACGTGACGGTCGCATAGCCGAAACTCTTGGACGGCGATGCCCACAGGTTGGTGCAGGCGTTGGTGCCGCGCAAGGTGTACCAGTAGGTCTGCCCCGCGCTGAGACCGGAGGAGGCCGTGTAGGAGATGTTCGATGACGTCGTCGCGTTGGTCAGCAGGAACGCCCCCACGTATGCCGTGTTGGTCCACGCCGCCGCGTTGGTCGTGCCGTCCGTGGCACCCCACTGTGCCCACACCTCAAAGTACGAATTGCTGCCCGTCAGCGTCCCCGTCAGCGTCGCCGCCGTCGCCGTCACATTCGTGGCGCAGGTGTTGGTGATGGCGATATCAGGCGCAGTCGTCAGGAGATTCGTCGACGACGACCACCCCACGCCGGAGGCGTTGGTCGCGTAGGCGCGGTACCAGTAGCGGACACCATAGATCAGGCCGGTCAGGTTCGCCGATAACGCCTGCCCGTTCGTGGCGGCGCCACAGTCGATGACGTTCCACGGAGCGGTCGAACCCGTGCCGTAGTCGTTCGTACCCCAGCAGAGGTACGCGGTTGTCGTTGTTCCGCCGTCGGAAGTCAGCGTGCCGTTCAGGGTCGCCACACCCACGCCGAGACCAGACGCCGGCGCAACCGTCACGATCGGACTCGCGATCGGCGTGGTGAAATTCGTAGAGGGCGAGGCCCAGAGGTTTGTGCAGGCGTTCGTATAGCGGAAGGTGTACCAGTAGCTTTGCCCGGGGTTGAGGCCGGACGTGGCGGTGTAGGTAATGTTCGATAAAGTCGTCGCACCTGACAGCGTGAACGCGCCGACGTATGCCGAGTGGGGCCAGGCCGCCGGGTTGTTCGTGCCGTCCGTCGGCCCCCAGTAGGCGTACACCTCGTGGTATGTGTTGGTGGCCGTCAGCGTCGCGCTCAACACCGCCGATGCCGCCGTGATCGAACTGGCGCTGTTGTTGGCAAGACCGCTACTGCCGTCGGTGGTTGTCAGGAAGTTCGTCGCAAAGGACCACGCCTCACCGCTGACATTCGAGGCGTAGGTGTAGTACCAATATTGCTGACCGTAGATCAGGCCGGTCAGGTTGGTGGAAAACGCCTGGCCATTCGTGGCCATGCCGCAGTTCACCGCCGTCCACGGGGAGGTCGCGTTCGTGCCGAAATCGTTGGTACCCCACAGGAAGAAGAAGGTTGTCGACAGACCTTTGGTCTCGATCACCCCGCCGTTGAGCGTGGCTGCGCCGATCCCGATCGCGGTCGCGCTCGCCACGGTCACCGTCGGCGAGCCGTCTACCACCAGTTTGCCGCCGCCTAGGCGATCCGTGAGCAGGTTGATCTCGGCGGGGGTGTAGGTGCCGCTGCGGTAGCTCTTGTTCGTCGCCGTAAGCGCATTCACGGTCAGCGTCCAGCCGGCCAGTTCCAGCGAGCCGTTCGCGTTCAACGTCAGGCTCGCGACCGAGCTGTTCGTGGTCAGCCCGAGGCGCACGGTATTGGTCGTCATCCAGGACGTATTATTCAGGTTCTCGGACTGGTTCAGGAACGCGGGCAGGCTGGTGAACGTGGCGTTGGTGGCCGTGGCGCCGTTGTTCACGAGCACCGTGCCCGCGCCATCGGCGACGCCTGCCGCCTGCCGGTAGACCGTTCCCGCTGCGGCCTGATAGGTTCCCCCGCCGCCAGAGGCGGTGTTCGTGCCGGTCCAAGTCGCAAAGTCCGCCCCCGCGCCGGTCAGCACGACGGCCACGCGGCCGCCACCACCCGATCCGCTGCTGGGGGAGGTGCTGGTCGTCCCGTTGGCCCGGATCGTGCCAACGCCGGTCAGCCACCCGGTGCGCAGGTTGACGCTGCCGCCGGACCCCTGGCTGTCGTAGTTGTGCCCCCACGCGTTGGCCGAGATCATGCCCGCGGAAGCCACCGTCGTGGTGCCCCCGACGTTGAGCAGGATCAGCCCGCCCCCGGCGCCGTGCTCGCCCGAACTGCCGATATCGACCGGCGCAAGGATGGAACCGTAGGTGTTGGTGTTCAGCAGCGTGGTGCTGTAGAGGCTACCACCGCCATACGCGGCACCGGTGTAAGGATTGCTCCCGATGCCCTTCCCGTTCCCGTTCCGCGGCGGCGCGTACCCCCGCCCGTCCGCGTCGATCTTGCCCCGCACCGTCAGATTGCCGGGGATCGAGAGATTGAGGCCCGTGGCGGATCCCTTGATGGGCGAGATGGCGCTATTGGTCTCGACCGTGATGTTCACCAGCCGACTCGTGGAGATGTTGTTGGGAAACAGCGTGTAGCCGCTGATGGTCCAATCGGCCGGGTAGGTGACGTTGGTGTCGGTGTTGATCGAGATCAAGGAGTTGGTGGCTCCGTAGACCGTGGGGGCGAACGTGCCGAAGTTCACGGTGGTATCACCCTTGATGCCGAGCACGCCCTTGTTCCGGATCAACACGTTCGAGAAGCTGTGCAGGTCGACGTCGGATGGCATCAGGGTCGCGATGTGCCCGAACGGACCCCAATTAAATTGGGCCGCCGCATCCACATCGGTGGCGTTGTTGTTGTCGATGATCAGCGTGTCGACGCCCGCGGCGGTCCGGCGGTAGACCGTTCCCGCACCGCTGACCGGAGTCCATCCGCCGAAGGCCTGGTTGGCGCCGCTCCAGTTGGAGAAGTCGGCGCCCGCGCCGGTCAGCACGATGGCGACACGCCCGCCGCCGCCGCAGTTGCTGCGCCCGTTGGCCCGGATCGTGCCGCTGCCGGTCAGCCAGCCGGTGGTGAGGAAGACGCTGCCGCCCGCGCCGCCCGCGCCGCCGCCCGCTGGGTTGGCTGCCGCATCCAGGACGCTCGCGGAGTTGACCGTCGTCGTGCCCGCGACGGTCAGTTCGATCGCGCCGCCGCCGCCGCCGTTCACGCCGCCGCTGCCCAGGTTCGTGGGGGCCACAATGGAGCCATAGACTTTCGCGTTGCCGTACCCCGACATGCCGCCATAGGCGCCGCCGTCGTTGCCTGCGGAGACGATGACTCCGGCGCCCGGTCCCTTGCCAGCCGCATAGCCCCGGCCCACGGCGTTGATTATCGCGCCGTTGGCGACGACCAGGTTCCCGTTCACGGTCATGCGCAGCCGGTTCGTTTCCCCGCCGGAGTTGGCCGGGTGGGTCAGGACGCCGCCGTTGATCGTGCAGTCGCCCGCGATCGAGACGTTCGTGAACCCGGTCGGCTGGTAGACCGTCTGGACCGTAACCGTGCCGCCGTAGCCTTCGCATATTGTCAGGGACCCCAGGTTGTCGCTCACCACGTCCGCCGTGCAGTTCGAGACGCAAAGAAAGTCGAATTCGACCTGTTCGCCTGACAGCGGCGCATGGCCAAGCGACCAGTTGGCGTCCACGGACCAAAGACTGCCATTCGTAGAGCCTCTCCAGTAGTTCTTGCCCGTCAACGGATCCGCCCGGTAGTAGACGTAGATCGACTTGTTGACATTCGTCACCATCCACGTGCCGGAGTCGCTGAGCAGGAAAGCGCTCGTATCGAGCGTGACATCCGCCGGACTGAGCCCGGTTTCTGTGCCGCACGTGATGACCTTGAGACTGTAGTTCTGGTTGGTGCGGAAAGTCAGGGCCTGACCCATGGAATCCAGGCGGAGGATGAATTTCTGCCCGGGCGCGTTGGTGAGCGTCCCGGTAACCACGATTTGGTCGTAATCGGTGCCTGCCCCTGCTTCGTTGTTGGCGATGTTGGTGATTTGGCACTTGTAGATGCCGCCATCGCTCCAGACCAAGTTGCCGATCGTCAGCGTCCCGCCCGCCGTGGTCTCCGGGCCTGGCGACACCATGCCGCCGGCGTAGACCGTGTTGGTCCCCCTAATTGTCCCGCTACCCTGAAGGATGCCGTTGGTATAGACCAGCACCGCGTTGCTGCTGCCAAGGCTCCCATCCACTTTGAGCGCGCCGTTGGTCACCACGGTCGTGCCGCCCAACGTGTTCGCGCCGCTCAACACCAGCCGGGAGGTGGCGCTGTCTTGTAGCACGCCGGTCACGTTGGTGCCAATGACCCCGCTGACCAGAACATCGCCGGAACCCGTGCCGGAGTTGATCACCCTGCCGATGTTGGTGACCGTCGCCTGGACCCAAATGCCGTTGGCGATCGCACTGTTGTTACTCAGTACCAAGTTGCCTATCCCGGCCACTCTGCCGCTGTTCATTCCCACCGTGAACACCTGCGTCCCGCTGCTGTTCAGGTTGGCCAGAGTGGTCCCGTTGTTGTGCACCATCAAGACACCGGCGTAGATCGTCAACGGCGAATTGGTGCTGTCCTCGATGATGGCCGTCACATTGGACCCAACACCAACGACCTCGATTTTGCACGTGCCGGGACCGGTGCCCGCGTTGATGATCTTTCCGTTGTGGTTGGCCTGTACGGTAGTAATCTTCAGCATGTCGCCAGCGGCCGTTCCGTTGTACTTGAACGTGAGGTCGCCAACGCCCGTGAACCCACCCGAGAAACTAACTGCCGTCGCCCCGGACTGGGACACGGTGAGGGCATGGTTGCTGAGCGTGATCGGGCCGGACCATGCAAGGTTGTTTATCGTGGCGACTCCGGTATTGCCTGAGGAAACCAGGATCGGGTTCAAGGTTGATGATACCGCCGCCCCACTGCCGAATTCCAGCGTCGCGTCGGCGCTGCCATTGGTGTCACCGAGGGTGATGACGCTGGTGGATGCGCCGATACCGCCGCTGTTTTGGGCTTTGACCGTGCCCGCCTTGATCCACAGGCCGTTCGTAAAACTGTGGGTCCCTTCCAGTATCAGCGCGGAATTGGTGCTGTTCTGCACGACCATTGTCACGTTAGGCCCTATGTTCCCATAAATATAAGCGTTGCTGGGGCCCATGCCGCAGTTGATCAACATGCCCATGTTGGTGATCGACACACCGTTGCCGATATGGACGCCATCCCCGATCGCACTGTTGTTCTGAAGCATCAGATCGCCCGTGCCACCCACGCTGGTGTTTACATAGAGTTGCTTTGTTCCGCTGCTATTGTTGTTGGCCAGGGTGGTCCCGTTGTTGTTCACCTTGAGCGGCAACGTGATCGTCAGCGCCGAGTTGGTGGCGTTCGCGACGATGGCGGTGACATTGGGCCCGACGCCACCGCTGAGCGTCACCGTGCCGGAACCGGTGCCGGAGTTGGTGATTATGCCGCTGTTGTTGACCGGTGCCGAAATGGCGATCGCGCCAGCCCCGTTGGCGTTGACCGCGAGATTGCCGATGTTGGTGATCGAAGCGCCCGAGACGGTGATACCGTTCGCGACCGCCATGTTCTGAAGCACCAGGTCGCCTGTGCCGCCCACGCCGCCGCTGACCGTCAACGTCGACGACCCGCTGTTGTTGTTGTTGGCCACGAGAGTCCCGGTGCTATTCACCAGGATGGGTAAGGTGTCGATCAACATTGTACTGACCGAGTTCTTATGTACGATGGCTTTGACATTGGCTCCGACGCCACCGCTGATATACACCCTGCCGGAAATCCCCGCGTTCGTGATCGTGCCGACGATGTCGACCGGTTTGTTTGTGATCGTGATCGGTTGGCCACCGCTGCAGGTGAGCGTGAGATTGCCCGTGCCCGTGATGCCGTTGGTGAACGTCAATCCATTGGCGGAAGCATTGGAGATGACCAGCGGACTCGCGAGCACCACGGGCACGCCAAACGTCTGGGCAGCCGCTGTCGCGGTCTGGTTGAACTGCGCCGTGGCGCCGCCGTTGTCGAACGTCAGCGTGCCGCCGCTTGCGGGGACGAAACTGAAGGGATAGTACGTCGTGCCGCCATCGCCGACGTTGAGGATCGCGTTCGTTTGGGCCGTGTCAATGGTAACCGTGCGGGTTGCCGTGATGTTGTTGGTGAACCAGGCCGTCGAGCCCGCGCCGCCAGCCACCTGGCCGTTCAGCCATTGCACCGTATTGGTCCATAAGCCGTCAACGTCACTAGTCCGCGATCCGTTGGCGCCTTCCACGCGCGCAGTCATGCCGGCTACGAGTGTCGCCGCCAACGCCGACGTCACCCAACCCGTCATCCAACGCCGCGACGTCTCGTGCGAGCAATTGCTTTTCGGTTGGCACAAACCCGTAAGGACCGAGATCATGCCGAGTCCCGTGTGGCGGAATGATTTCATGTGTAAAAAAACTGTATAAAGTATGACAGAAGCGGGGGGGTACCGTCAAGAATACCAAGGAACCAGCCCCCCGCCTCCGGACACGTGTACATTCGCCTTTCCCGCTAACTTGAGCTGCACCGTCCCGCCGGCAGCGCCTTGGGCGCACTGGGCTGGCGCTCGATCGGCGGGGCGATCTCGGTTTGGCGGCCGACGGCCAGGCCGGTGGCGTGGGCTTCGGCGTTAATGCGTCCGCCGCCCGAGGCCGAGTTGCGGATATGGGGATAGCGCTCGCGGAAATACTGGAGTAGATCCTGGTCGCGATGTGAGATTAGCGCACGCAGGTCGGCGCGCTCCTGGGACATTTCCTGGTCCTTGGCGGTCAGGCGTTCGCGGAACCCCTGCAATACGCCCAAAGCGAAATCTTGGCGGCGGCGGACCGCGTAGCGGTGTGCCGCGCCTGCGACCTGCCATTGCTCACTGATCGTACGCTGCAGGAAGTCGTAGACATACGAGGCCATCAGTACGTTTTCGCGTGAGCCGCTGATCTCCAGGATGCGCCCCATCTTGGCGCTGCGTAAGGTCCAGGCCGAGATCCAGATGGTTTCGACCATGTGAAAGTCGCGCAGCAAATGCCCCAGCGCGTAGTCCGCCGGCGCATGGCGCACGGCCGGTTCGCCCAGGCTCAGGCTGCAATACGTGAGCGGCTTGCCGCCGCTCTGCAGGTCCAGGTTATGGCGGGCGATCAGCTCGTGTGCTTTGGCGATGGCGGCTTCCGCCTCGTGCGGGTGCGAACTGCTCCCCAGGGCGAGGAGCTTGCGGACGCGTGCCAGCACGCGATCTTCGTCGGTCTCTTCCTCGTGCAGCAGGGTCTCGTGGATCGAAAGGTAGTCGTGCGACGCGCGCGGGTCGGCCTGCAGGAGGTGGCAGGCGCGTTGGAACGGTTCCCCGTGTGGTTCGCCGTGCCAATCGAGCAGCTCTTCGGCCACCTGGTGGGCCAGCTCGTGCAGCAGGACGCCGCGCACGGTCATCCATGGATATTCGGTGACCAGGCGCCAGCTCAGGGCGATGCGCCGTTTCTGGCCGTGCCATTCCCCCCATTTGCTCGATACGTCGACGATCTCGAAGGCCGGCTGCCGCAGATGGTAGCGGTAGTCGAGGGGCAGGCAGGCTACGGCGTTTTGCCACTCCTGGGCCAGCCCCTGCAGAACCAGACGTTCGTAATCGGTGCGCAGGGTGATGTCATCGTGTAAGGAGAATGTCATGGCTCGTGCAGAGTTTGTGTTTTTTGCGTGAAGTAACCACTCAGGTATTAGGGTTCATGGTTCGGGGTTCAGGGAATACCTGGCGATTCGCCCTTCTTTGTTCGACCAGATAGCCACACCCCAAACGCGCGACCGCTCTGGCGGTGAAATCCGGCCTGAACCCCGAATCCTGAACCCTTCCCGCCTAAGTAGTTACCTTCGCTCAAACAAACCGCAAACCGTTCAAGACCAATACGGCCAGCAGGATGGTGGCGGAATAGCCCAGATAGCCGAAAAAGCCGGGCATTTTGACGCCGGCGGACTCGGCGATGGCCTTGACCATGAAGTTCGGGCCGTTGCCGATGTAGGTCATGGCGCCGAAGAAGACCGCGCCGGTCGAGATGGCCGCCAGCAGCAACCCCCCCGGCGCCGTCCCATCCTGCAGGAATTGCGCCATGCCGGCGGGATCAAGCGCCAAGCCGTACAGCCCCATGGCCGTCTGCAGGAAAGCAAGATAGGTCGGGGCGTTGTCTAGCAACGCGCTGAGCAGGCCTGTCGCGAAATAGAACGCGGCCGGCGACTGGAGTCCCAGTTCGCCCGCATGCTGTTCCAGGTAGGCCAGTGCTGGCACCATGGTGATAAAGATGCCCGCAAAGAGCAGCCCCACCTCCAGGATCGGCCCGAACGTGAACTCGTTGCGCCGCAGAATCTCCGGCCGCGCCAGCTTGTAGGCCGCCAGCCCCAGCACTACCTGCAGCACGGCGCCAACCGGCCAGCGGGGCAGCCCAGGGTATTTACGCCACGCGGCGTCCACCAGCACCGACAGGATGATCCCGCCCAAAAGGACCACGCACGCGCCCCCCGCCACCCGCACGCGCACGGCGCCGCGCGCGCCACCGGTCACCGGCACCCGTGCATCCAGCAGACAGAACATGCCCAGCAACAGGGCGTTGACAAAGAGCCACATCGGCCATAACTGCAACAGCGACCAGCGGAAAGGGACCCCGCGCAGGAACCCCAGGAAGAGCGGCGGATCGCCAAGGGGGGTCAGGCAGCCGCCGCAATTGGAGACGATAAAGATGAAGAACACCACATGGAAGGGGCGGATACGCCCCTCATTCAGGCGCAGAAACGGACGGATCAGCAGGACGGAGGCGCCCGTTGTGCCCACGATATTGGTCAGCAGCGCGCCGGCTGCGAGAAACCCGGTGTTAACGAGCGGTCGCCCCCGCCCCTGGACTTCGACATGGATCCCCCCGCCAGCCAGATACAAGCTGCCGATCAGGGCGATAAACTGGAAATACTCCACGGCCGCCTGCCCGATGGCGGCCGTGCCCGGCGCCCCCAGCCCAACCACATAATAGGCCGCGACCGTGGCGGCGAGGAAGAAGGCAAACGCCGGATAGTAGCGCTCCCAGAAGCGCAGATGGACAAAGGGCATCCCCGCAATGCTTACCAGCAGCAGCGCAAAGGGGAGCAGCAGCCAGGCGGGAACCGACACTCCATGCCCCGCCCCGGTGGCGGGGAGTGTGGCGGGGAGGAGGGCCAACACCCCACCCAGGACAGCGCCGCCCAGGATCGCTCCCGGCCAACTGCGCCACGCCACCACTGGAGCATTTGCCGCCATGCATGAACCCTTCCTACGACGCGCCCGCCTGTCGCCGCCTCACCCGGCGCCCGACCTCGAATAATCCCGCGAACCGGTTCCCGGCACTCTCGCCTTCGCCAGGAAACTTGACATAATACACGCATTACTAGGAGCGGTGGAGCATTTCTTTTGGACAGGATTAACAGGATTTTGCAGGATGGTGGCGTGAGCCATCCTGTTTAATCTTGTTAATCCTGTCTAAAATTGGTTGCGGTAGTGCGCGCGAGGGGGGGGGATAGGAGGTACAAGCTTTTGGTAAGGGGCCGAGCGAAAGAGATTGAGCTACGGATGACGCGGATTGCGCGGATTAGTTGTATATTGTTTGATCCGCCGGCCATCGGCCGGCGGTGGTTTCGCTGAGTAATTACGAAAACTCTTAGCTTAACACCTATGCCACACATCCCCGCCCGCCGCCATCCCGCCGGCCTGACACGTGGGGTGGGGGACCTCCCCCTTTCTCTCCCCTTCGTGGTTGCTCCCCATTCGCGTCCATTAGCGTTCATTCGCGGTTCCATCCGCCTTCGTGCGCTTCGAATCTTCGTGGCCGCCATTGAACCGCTTCGGGTCGGGCGCTGCTGCACACCTGCCACTTGAAGGAAGTCCCCAATGGCTGATGGCTGCCGCCGCATGCATGCGTTGGCTTCCAAAATATGCGATGATAGCTTCATGAAAACATCGATTGATATTCCAGAAATGGAACTTTCTGCTGCCATGCGTTTTACAAAGGCCAAAACCAAGAAAGCAGCCATTGTGACGATCCTTGCTGACTTCAATCAGCGCTGGCGCAGGGCGGAAGCTACCAAGGTTCTGGGCACAAGCACCACGTTCATGACGAGGGATGAACTTATGAAGGCCCGGTGTGCGCGGAGGTCTTTGCGAAGCTCGTTGACACGTCGTGTTGGGTACAAGCGCTGCGCCGGAACGGCAATCCGGTTGCATGACAATGCCAACAGTAGCCGACAGAGTTGTTGATAAGACCCTCGATCTTCCGGCCGACGAGCGGAGCGGCCTGGGCGACCGGATTCTGGTCAGTCTCAACCTGGCTAATCAGCTTGCCTCGCGATCCATCACAACTGACGCCATGGCAGGGCCGTAATAGTTTCTGTGAGTTTCAGCGGGCGGGGACAACGGCAAATGACGTAGCCGTGCTTGGCACGTGGGTGATCTCGCAGGAAGGCCACCAGGTGCGTGGCATCCTGCACGCATGGTCGGTCCGTCCATTTTACTTCGATGGGTATGACGCATTCACCCAGTTCGACGATGAAGTCCACCTCGGCGCCGTCCTTGGTGCGGAAATGGTGCAGTCGCCCCTCGTTTCGGTACTGCAGGCGTTTCCAAATCTCGATTCCGACCCATTGTTCGAAGAAACGCCCTGGATCCGTGCGGACAACGTTCCTATCCGGGAGCAGTCCGGCGGCGGCATGCCGGATACCGAGATCAAAGAAATAGAACCGCGGCGTGGATAACAGGTTCTTGCGCGGACTCCGGGCGTAGGCCGGAACGGAAAACCCGATGAACATGTCCTCCAGGAGTTGATAGTGCGACTTGACCGTCGGTAGCGACACGCCCGTCTCGCGCGCGATGGCGGAGAAGTTGGTGATCTGGCCGGATTCGTGGGCTGCGAGGCGCAGGAAGTTCACGAAGGCGCCCCAGTCCTTGACTAACGCCTCCCGGCGGATCTCCTCCTCCAGGTGAACCGCGACGAATGATTTCAGGACCATACTGCGGTCTTCGTCGTTCAATAAGGTGCGGTCTTCGTCGTTCAATAAGGTTATGCCCGGCAACTCGCCGAAGGCCAAACGCTCCTCGATGTCGGCGGGTGGAAACAAAGCATGCTGCGAGGCAATAGACGGCAGGTCGATCAGTGCTGGCAGGGAAGCTGCGGAGTGCCCGGACGGCGCGGGTCTCTCCGCCAAAATCAAAGGAAACAAGCGGTGCAGCATGCAACGACCGGGCAGGAGATTGGCCCCGGCCTTGCGTAACTTACGGGCCGAACTACCGCAAAGGACAAATCGCCAACGCACCTTGTCGTGATCATAAAGCACCTGGACAGCATCAAAGATGGCTGGCACCGCCTGCGCCTCGTCAATGAAAACGACATGGGCCCTGTCAGAATCTGGCAGCGCTTCACACTCCTGTCGAAACAACCCTGGATTGGCCAGATGACGAGTGCGCTCCTCGGGGTCGGCTAAGTTGTAGTGCAGGGCCGGCTTGGGCAACAAACCCGTCAGCAAGGTGGTCTTGCCCGTCTGCCGTGCGCCGAAGACAATATGCACAAACGGCTTTGCCAACTGCTTCGCGAGCGAATGCTGAATCCATCTTGCTTGCATGCGTGCTTTATAATACGCGTCTGATATTAAAGTCAATATCGAATGTTATCAAGGCGGGCACGGGCCTGGTCTAGCCCCGACGATGGTCTCCAGCACCTGCTCGCGGAGGGCCGGGTTTTCGGGCGCGAAGCTCCACTGGGCGGCATCCAGGCGCGCCTGGCCCGTAGCGTCTTCCCGGCAACGCCCCCAGGGCTACTTCTCCGGCCAGTTTTGCCGTCCGACCGGTTTGTCTACGGACATACAGATGATTGCCGGTTTCAGGCGTTCTTCCGGTAAGCGTCTGCCTGCCGTCCCCGGCGGCCTTGTGCCGCCGGAACGGGAAGTTCAGAGTTAGCAGCGAAAAAGCGAGAAAATCAAAGAAAAAGGTGCGGCGCGAGGCGTGGCCGATGCGGCCTGACCTCGCGCCATGCCTTTTGCTTGTCAAATTGCGCTGCTTCCTTTCTCTCGCGGAACTTTGCTTCCGGT
>CAIOST010000006.1 GCA_903861045.1 uncultured bacterium
GAACTTCCCGTTCCGGCGGCACAAGGCCGCCGGGGACGGCCTACCAACGCTCACCGGCAGAACGCTGGCAACCGGCAATCATGTATCTGTCACCTGCCAATCACTCTCAGGTAGCCGCCCGCTTTGGGGCGGCTACCTGAGCAGTTACTTTGCGGGTTAATATTCGCTGCCTCTTTTCTGTCGCTAATCTTTTCTGCCGGTGGGCCATCCCACCGGGGAGCGGCCGTGCGTGGTCCGCCGCGGACAAAGGGACCTCTTGGCCTTCAGTCTTAATCTCAGGTCTTATTCTCAGGTCTTAATCTAGCCAGCGGCAAGACGAAGCTGAAAGATGAAGAGGAAAGACGAAGTACGGCTTACGCGCCGCTCTTGGTCTTTCCTCTTGGCATGAATAGGAGCAGCAACATGGGAGCTTCTTTTAGCTACGGATGATGCGGATGGCGCGGATTTCGTTTGGTGGAGCCATCGATGCCAACCAATCTCCCAATCCGCGCAATCCGCGCAATCCGCGAAATCCGCATAATCCGTAGCTGAAAATCTCCTGTGGATACGGTGGAGGTCGCACACTTCGTCGCACACTTCGTCGCACACTTCGTCGCACACTTTGTCGCACACTTTGTCGTTTACGCTTCGTCACACACTTTGTCGGCTCTGCCAGTTCGGCGGCTTGAGCATGGCCCCGCTTACCCTTCAATGAAAAATCCCCCCACAAACCCGGAAGCGCCGTTCTCATAGCCAGTAGCGGAAGGCGTAGGCGAGCGTTTCCAGCAGGCGGCGACGCCAGGAGCGTTGGGCATGCGCGTGGCAGGTGACTTCATGGCACTGGGCGAGGTCGGCCAAGGTTTGTTCGCGCAGGCGCGTGGCAAAGTCGCGATCCAACACGGTTACGACGACTTCGAGCTGGTGAAAGAAACTGCGCCGGTCCAGGTTGTAACTGCCGACGACGGACCACGCGTCGTCAATCACGGCGGTTTTGGCATGCAGCATGGCATGCGGCCATTCGTAGATGCGAATCCCGCGTGCCAGCAGGCGGGCGTAGAGATAGCGGCTGGCATGGGACACAATCGGTACGTCGCTGTGGCGGGGTAGGGCGACCGCCACATGCACGCCGCGGGCCGCGGCTTGTGCCAGTGCGTGCCGGATGGAACGCGTGGGGATAAAATAGGCGTTCTCGATCAGGATGTAGTGCCGCGCGTTGCGGATGGCATACAGATAGGCCTGGTGAATGGCATGGCGGCGGCGGAACAGCTCGTTGCCGACCACCTGTACGGCTACGTTGCCGCTGTGAAGCGCGCGCTGGAGTTCATCCGTGCCATGGCGCCAGAGCTGGCGGATGGTGAGGATCCGGCGCAGGCGTCGGCGTACACCGCCCTGCCAGCGCGCCCGGTGGGTGATGGTCTCTGGATACGGTGTGGCGTGGCTCCAGTCGTGTTCAAACAGGCGAGCGCCCGCACAGGCCACGGCAGCGCCCGTGAGGACCGCATGCGTATCCCGCCATCCGTCCCCTTGATCGGCAGGCTCTGCATATTCGTCCGTCAGGTTGAGCCCGCCGGCGAAGAGAACCCGGCGGTCCACGATCAGTAGTTTGCGATGGTTGCGTTGGTTGATGGTCTGGCAGATCCGCCCGAAGATCGGCGGGTGATAGACCGCCACCGCCACCCCTGCGGCTAGCAGCGCGGTGACAAAAGCGGCTGGTAGTCCGCGGGATCCGATGAAGTCATAGAGCAGTCGCACCTGCACGCCGCGTGCCGCGGCGCGGCTGAGCGCCGCCTGAAACTGCCCACCAACGCCATCGGCTTGAATGGTGTAGGTTTCGAGCTCCACGGACGTCCTGGCGCCTGCGATGGCAGCCAGCATGGCGGTAAAGGTTTCGCGTCCATTCACCAGGAGCCGGGCGGCATCCGCTAGTTGATAGTGCTCGGGATACTGGGCGTAGCGTGTGAGGAGTTCGAGACATGGCGGCGCCCCCGCCGCAGCGCGCGGGATCGCAAACGGCGCGGGCCGGGCCCTGGCAGGCTGTGCCGGACGGTACGGGCGACGAGGCTTTGTCGGGTTGGCTGACATGGCAGAACACGAATTTGGTTCAGCGTACCACATGTGGCGGGCAGGGTGACAGCCAACAATCTGCCTCAATCTCCGTGTTTGACAATGGCGGGGCGCTGGCACACGATAGGGCCCTTCCAGGAAGGGGAAAGTCGCGTATGTTGTGGCTGATATCATCGGAACGGTTTGTCTTGCGGCTGGCGCTGGCAGCGGTGCTGGGTTTGGGGTTGGTCTTATATGCTGCGAATCTCTGGTTCGGTCTGCTGAATCAAGATGAAGGGTGGTATCTCTACGCCGCCCTCGAGAGCGCCCGCGGCCATATGCCGTACCGCGATTTCTTCTTTACGCAAGGGCCGGTGCTGCCTGCGCTCTACGGCTGGTGCGCCCCTCTGTGGGCGCCGTTTGGGGTGGCCGGTGGACGGGCGCTGACGGCGCTGCTGGGGTTGCTGGGTGGTCTCTTGGCCGCAGGGATGGCCGCCCGCGCCGTCGCCCGGGGCGAGCGGATGGCGGCCGGCATTCTGGCGCTGGCCTTCACCATCGCCAATGTCTATCACAGCTACTTCACCACCATTCCTAAGACGTACGCGCTGGCGGCCTGTCTGCTGCTGGGAGGGTATCTGGTGCTGCTGGCAGCAGATCGTCCCAGCCGCGCCTGGCTGGCCGCCGTGGCGGGGGTGCTGCTGGCAGGGGCAGCCGGCACGCGCCTTTCGCTTGGTGCGTTGCTGGCGGTCACGGGGCTCTGGCTGCTGTGGCAGCGGCGTACCCTCGGTTGGGCCTGGTTCTGGTTTGGCTTGGGCGGTGGCGTGGGGCTGGCGCTGATCTATGGGCCAAGCCTGCTCACAGCGCGCGAACAGTTCCTCTTTGCCAATAGTTTCCATACGGCCCGGGCAGGCGGGCGGGATCTGCTCTTTCTGGCGGGGTCCCTGGCGCGCTGCCTGCGCGGTTATTTGCCGCTGGCCCTTTTTGGCGTCGCGCTGGTGGCGTGGCAGCTCTGGTCCCCCCGGCGCGTGGCGCCGGACGGCGTGGCGCGCGCCAGTTCGCCCAACTGGAGCGCGCTCTGGCTGCTCTCCTTCGCCACCGTGTTTGTGGTGCAACTGCTGAGCCCGTACCCGTACGATGATTACCAGGTGCCGATTATGCCGCTGTTGGCCGCCGCTGTGGCCGTCGGCGCGGTGCGTGCCACGGCCGCGGCTATGCGCCCCGCGTTAGTCTGGGTGGCCGTGGCTGGTGCCGGCATGGCTGCCATGGCCTCGCCCATTAATCAGGAGTGGTTCCTGCTACGGCAGGATCGCTTCTGGGTGGTAAAGCGTTCGCCCTCCGACCTGGCCAAGCTGCGGCAGGTGGGGCGTATGCTCCGCGAGAACCTGCCAGCGGACCGGCTGCTCCTGACTCAGGATACGTACCTGGCCGTGGAGGCGCAGCGCCGGGTGCCGGCCGGCTTTGAGTTGGGGCCTTTCGGTTATTTTCCGGAGTTGGAGGACGCCAAGGCCGCACGCTGTCATGTGCTGAACCGCACCAGTATGTTGCAAACACTGCGACAGACGGACGCGCCCATGGCGGCTTTCAGCGGCTATGCGCTGGCCATCGGCGCACCGGCCATGCGTGAGCTTTCGGCCGAGGCCCAGGCAGAGTTGTGGCAGGTGGTGGCGGGACGGTATGACCGTGTGGAGGAGATTCCGGACTTCGGGCAGGGGGCAACGCGGCTGGGCGTTTGGCGCTTGCGACCAGAGAGCCCCCGATGAAGGAAACTTCGCATGTTACCCTGACGCAGCGCATCCTGCGCGCCGGGCTGGCCGTGGCGATCGCCCACGTGCTGTTTAAGTTGGCGGGGTTGGTGCAGGCTAAGGCCATGGGGCACTACCTCACCGCACAGGAGTATGATGTCCTGGCCTTTGCCTTCGAGAACTGTATCTTCGGCCTCTTCCTGATTGGCGAGGAGGTCATCGGGCCGGCCGTCATGCCGGTCTTCATGCGGCAGTTGGATCAAGAAGGGGAGGCCAAGGCCTGGCGTTTTGCTAACACCTTGCTGACCTGTCAGGTGCTGTTGTTGATGCCGCTGATTGCCGGCCTGCTGCTTTGGCCGGAAGTACTGGTGCGGCTCTGCACGCAGTGGACGCCGGCGAAGAAACCGGAACTGGTGGCCCTGGCCAACCAATATGTGCGCGCCCTGGCGCCCGCGCTGGTTGGCCTGTCGCTCGGCTCCACCACCTATGTGCTGTTGAACGGGCACAAACGCTTCTTCCTTGCGGCGTTTGGTGATGCGGTCTGGAAGTTTGCCGCGGTGGGCGGCATGCTGGGGGCGGTGCTCTTTGCCGGCGGCGGTATGGCTGGAAAGGGGCTGGTGCTGGGGCTGCTGCTGGGGAGCGTGCTGAAGGTCGCCACGCATCTGGTGGGGCTGCGCGACAAGCTGCACTTCCTTCGGCCGTGTCTGGCCGTTAACGACCCGGCCTTCCGGCGTATGTTATGGCTGGCGCTGCCACTGCTGGCCGGGATTCTCGTGGCCAAGGTGCGGGATCTTTTTAACAACGTCTATGTGCCGAGCGGCTGCGATACCGCCGGGCTGATCCAGGCCCTCTCCATGGGGAAGAAGCTACAGGGGACCATCAGCTTCCTCGTGCCGTATGCCTTCTCGATTGCGGTCTTTCCATTCTTCTGTGAACTGGTGGATCGTAATGACCAGCAGCGCTTGGGACAGGTGATTACGCGCTCCGGACGCATGCTGCTGGCCTGCTTCCTGCCGCTGGTGGCGGTGCTGGCGGTGCTGGCATACCCGCTGACGTCGCTGCTCTTTGCTGGCGGCCATTTTGATGCGCTGGCCGTAGAACGCACGTCCGTCGCTATGGCTTGCTGTACGCTGGTGCTGCCAGCCACGGCGGTCGAGATGCTGGTCATGCAGGCTTTCTTTGCCCATCGGCGCATGGTGGCGGTGACCGTGGTGGGCATTCTCTTCTCCTGCTCAGCATGGTGATCAGTTGGCTGGGGTTCCGGTGGTGTAGCGATAATAGTCTGCTGTTGATCGGCGTGATCGCGGGCGGCTTCACGGTGTCGCGCGCCTTGAAGAGCTTCGTGCTGGTGGAGATGCTGCGCTCTTCCACGCCGCAGGCCTTTCCCGTGCGCGAAACGCTGGCCTTCCTGGTGCGTGTGAGCGCCTGTGCGCTCTTGATGGCGGGTGCGGCCTGGCTGGCCGTGCGTTATGCGCCGGCGGGGCTTGGTGGGGCGGGGCACGGACGGATGTTGGACCTGTTGCGGTTGGGCGGCGGTGCCGCCGCAGCCGCGATCGTGGGCCTGGCAGCGACGTGGCTGCTGCGGATTCGCGAACCGTACGAGATGGTGCACTGGGCCCTGGCCAAACTGCGCCAGCGCCGCGCGGGCAACGCGAAAGGCGCGTAACGGAGCCATGTTCATGCGGGAGCCGGCACATTGGCGCGATGCGGAGAGCCGTTTCGCCTGGCTCCTAGCCGAGCTAGGCTTGCTGGCCGTAGTGCTGGCCCTTTTGCCGGCTGGCTGGGCGCCGCGCTGTTTTCTGCATACTTGGACGGGTCTGCCGTGTTGCACCTGCGGCGGGACGCGGGCCTTGCGCGCCCTGCTGGGCGGTCAGGTTAGCACGGCTTTCCACCTGCAGCCGCTGCTGACGGCCCTGGCGTGTGCGGCCATGGCCTGGCTGCTCTATGCGGTGTCCGGTCCACTCTTTGGCCTGCGGCGCATCCGGGTGGCACTGACCCGGCGTGGCAAACTGTGGCTGGTGGCGCTGCTGCTGGCGTTGGTGGCGCTCAATTGGGCCTATCTGTTGGCAGCGGGGCGGTAATCTTCGTCGGCCACCTGCCACCGCCGTGTTGACCGCGTGGGAGGGCGGGGCCGCCGGACCCGCCGCCGCCGGTGGCGTGCGAATGAATAGGCCGACAGGCCGGTAGGGCGGGGCCGCCGGACCCGCCGCTGCCGCAGGGGCCGTGGCTGCGCTCTGCCGCGGCCACTACGAACTAGCGCTTCACCGGCATGGACAGGCCCAAGCAGGGGCTTAGGTTTCTTTTCCTTCTGCTTGCATGGGTACGCGTGGCGGCTATAATCCGAGATCTACTTCGTGTCATGCGCGTGTGTGTGGGGTGCAGGCGCGGTGACCGTAGCAGGTAAGGTTTGGTTGGAAAAGGGGGTGGGGGCATGCAAGCGATGGCATCACGGAAAGAGAATAAGCGGGTGCGGTTTCAGGTGACGGCTGATCCGGGCACCGAGGTCTTCGTAGCTGGCAGTTTCAACGGGTGGAATCCGGCTGAATTTCGGCTGAAAGAGGAGAGTTTCCGACTGAAGCCGGGCAGCAACCTTGCCATCTATGCTGGTGTTGTACCCGTGGTACGGGGCGAGCATGAGTACAAGTTTATCGTTAATGGCCACTGGCTGCCGGATCCCGGTAACAAGCAGCAGCGCACCAACGACCGGGGTGGCATGAACAGCGTACTGCGCGCGTGAGCGTCCAGCTCTGGATTACGCGGCCCGCGGCCCGGGGCGGGCCGGGGGCTACTGGCTGTGGCATGCGCCAAGCTTTGGATAGCCGAAGAAGGCGGCGGTGATATTTGCTGTGTTCGATTTTAAGGTGCGCCCGTCGCGCTGGGGGACGGGTTGGATGAGACGTTCGGCGGCTGCGGCGGTGTATTGGTTACGGTCGGATCGAGCGTGGTGCTGTTCGTGGCGGCTGGCGTGGCTGCCAGGGCGTTGGTCGTGATGCTCACGCAGGTGGTGACATTCGTGGCCGGTAGCGCGAGTCTTGGCGGCGGCGGCGGTGCCAGGCCGGTGGCGCCGTAGCTCACATAATCGAGGATGCCGGCGGCAATCGCGTCGGCGAGTTTCTGGCGGTAGCTCCCCTCCGCCAAGTGGTTGGCATCGTTGGTGCTAGTGAGGAAGCCGCATTCGATCAAGGCGGCCGGACAGGATGCTTCCTTGAGTACAAAGAGCCGCTTGCGCTTCAGACCACGATCCATGTCGGTCAGCGGGGCATAGCGACGGTGCAGATAGAACCCCAGTTGGGTGTTGGCACCGTCAAAGCGGTTGCCCGGGCAGGCATTGGTCTGGCCGTGGCCATTTTCCGCCACGCCGTTAAACCCTGCTACGGGCAGGATGTAAGTTTCGGCCCCCATGGCGTAGAGGTTGGACGGGCTCGAGTTGGCGTGGATGCTGATAAAGAGTTGGGCATGCTGGGCCGCCGCCAGGCGCATACGCTCGCCCAGGGTGACCGTGACGTCGCCGGTGCGTGTCAGGATCGGTTGCAACCCGGCGGCGGTTAGTTGACTGGCGACTTGGCGGGCGATGTCCAGTACGACCTGTTTTTCCTGCACGGCGCCATTCGCGGTACGTGCGCCGCTATCTTCGCCGCCGTGCCCGGCATCCAGCACGATCTGCACGGCCGGCGGTGGCGCGGCGGTGGCGCTGAGCAGCGGTCGCAGCAGGGTGTCGAAGTCGGCGCGGGTGACGTCGCGCAGGTCGTTGGTGGCAGCATCGCGCGGTGGCAGGTGTAGCCAGACGGTGGTGCCGTCCAGGGTAGCATTGCGGCGCCCGGCGAAGAGGTAGAGCACATGCGCCGCATTCGAGAGCACCAGGCCCTCAGCGCGATGCTCCATGTTGGTCAGGCCGAGTCTGTTTTGGATGTGCGCGATGGGGGTCCAAGCCACGGACTCGGTGTTGGAAGATATCTCGGCGGCGTGGGCGCTGGCTGTGCCAGCCAGCAGCAGGAGCAGATAACGCGTGCGGAGGAATGGCATGGTGGGGGGGGGGTAGTCGTCATGCGCCGCGGAGGCGCGAAATTTCGCCCGGCGTAAGCTCCCGCCATTGCCCGGGCTGTAGGTTGCCTAATGGCAGCGCCTTGATTTGCACGCGCACCAACCGGTTGATCGTCAACCCCACGGCCTCGCACATGCGTCGGATTTGGCGATTGCGCCCTTCCCGCAGGATAAAGCTGAGCAGTGTGCGGCCCGTCTTGGCGGACGGGCGCAGGACTCGCACCTGGGCCGGCTGGGTGCGATAGCCGTCAATCTCCATGGGCGCATTGAGCTGGTTCAGCACGGCACTGTCTACCGTGCCGGACACCGTGACCTGGTAGACCTTCTCCGGGTCAAACCGCGGGTGGGTGAGGCGCTGCACGAGGTCGCCATCGTTGGACAGGATGACGATCCCTTCACTGTCCTTGTCCAGTCGCCCCGCATAGGTCAGTCGTTCCGGGATCGCCTCCAGGAGTTCGTAGATAATCCGCCCGTCCAGGGCCGAGGCGGAGCAGACGTACCCGCGCGGCTTGTTGAGCATGATGGTGCGGCAGGTCGTGGGCGGCACCACCGGGCGGCCACCCATGGCCACGCGATCGGTGTCGGGCTGCACTTTGCTGCCCAGCGTCGTCACCATGCTGCCGTTGACGGTCACCCGCCCCGCTTGAATGAGAACCTCGGCATGGCGGCGGGAGGCGACGCCGCAATCCGCCAGAAACTTCTGCAGGCGGACCGGGGTGGGCTTTGGTGTCTCAGGTAGCATGGGCTCCCGTTGTGTTTGGTAGCTTGGTGCTGGTGCCGGAGGGTGCGCGTCAGAACCGGTGACCGCACCCTGGTCAGCGACAGAATGCGAGCGATTCATCACTAACGAGCATGACAGAAACCGCAGGCGATGTCCAGATCACCGCGACCAAGGATGGTGCGGCTACCTGAGCCGTACCGCATCGCGCCAGGTGAGGCGCCCAGCGCAGATGGTCAGCAGCGGCTTACCGCGTAGTGTCCAGTCGGCAAAGGGGCAGTTGCGGGAGAGCGATTGGAACTGCGCGGGTTGCACACGCCAGGGGGTGACAATATCGAAGAGCGCCAAGTTGGCTGGTGCTCCGTCGGCAAGGGTGGGGGGCGGGATGCCGAGGATCGCGGCGGGGCCGGTGGTCCAGCGCGCCACCCAGTCCAGCAGGGGCAGGCCCTCTTGTTCCACGAGTAGTGTGTAGGTTACGGCGGCGGCGGTCTCCAGCCCGATCACGCCAAAGGGGGCCTGCAGAAAGCCGCGGGACTTGGTGGCTGGGGCGTGGGGGGCGTGATCGGTGGCCAGCGCGCTCAGCGTGCCATCGAGCACGGCTTCCCGTAACATCCTAAGATCTTCGCGGTTGCCGAGCGGTGGATTCATGCGCAGGTTGCCGTCGTCGGTGAGGATGTCTTCGGCGGCCAGCGCCAGGTGGTGTGGGGAGGCTTCGCCGCTGACCGGTAGCCCTGCGCGACGGGCCGCACGGATGGCCGCCACGGAGGCCGCACAGGAGAGATGCTGCAGATGGAGGCGGGCACCGGTCTGCCGGCAGAGACGGATGTCCTGTTCCACGGCGGCGATTTCGGCTTCGGGCGGGAAGATCGGTAGCTGGAATTGTGTGGCAGCGGCGCAGGCGCGGATGACGCCGGGACCGGCCAGGGCCGGCAGGACGGCATGGTCCATGATGACCCGGTCCAGTTGGCGTGCGCGCTGCATGGCTGCGGCCATGAGCGCCGGGTCCGAGACCATGGCGCCGTCGTCGGTAAAGGCCATGGCGCCGGCGGCGGCGAGGGCCTCCATATCTGCCAGTTGTTGGCCCTGGCGGCCGGCGGTGATGCAGGCGGCGGGGAGGATACGCACGGCCAGTTGTGGGTCGAACTGCCGTTGGAGCAGGGCGGGGGTATCGCAGGCCGGCGAGCTGTTGGGCATGGTGACTACGTGGGTGAAGCCGCCGGCGGCCGCGGCCCGGCTGCCACTCATCAGCGTCTCTGCGGCCAGTCCGCCAGGATCGCGAAAATGCACATGCAGATCCAGGAACCCCGGTGTGGCGAGTGTACCGCGGGCCTCCAGGCAAAGGGTGTTGGCTGGCAGCGTGGCGGGCACGGGGAGGAGCAGCCCCTCCAGCAGAAATAGGTCGGTGACCTCGTCGCGCTGGCTGGCGGGATCGATCACGCGCGTGTTTTTCAGGAGGATGGGAGCGGGAGGTATCGGTGTTGTCATGGGTTGGTTGGGTGGTAATCTGAATGGGGTTCGCTACAGGCTGGCCAAGCATACGCCACCAAGAAACTACCACGTTAGGCGCGCATTGTCCTGCCACAAAAGCAGTGAGCCCTACGGCCTCATGCAAGGCCTGGGCTTCCACGAAGTATACAACCTGCTTGGCGGCTTTGAAGCCTTTCAAGCAGTGCCCGGCGCAGGCGCGTGGTTGGTGGTGGGGCTGTGAGGGGGGGGAGATTGGATACTGAAAACTGGAAACTTTAAACTGGGGAGTTGATGCGGGGTGGGGATGTGGCCGAATAGGCCGCAATCGGAGTTGCGGCCTACCATGCCACATCCACGGTTACAGATTTCACTTGGAATGACTCTGCCGCCTGACTTACAGTGGGTGGTCCTGTACATGCAGACCCACAGCGACGAATTGTGGCGAACAAAAGGTTGACGGAGTATGGCGCGCTATTTCAACACCACCGGGCCCTGTATGCCGCGGCTGCATTATATGCTGCCGCCGGCGGACCGGCTGATCGGCGCCAGCCTGGAGCGCTATATCCGCGACGAACTCTACTGGGTGCTGCACGCCCCGCGCCAGACCGGCAAGACGACCTTCCTGCAGAGCTGGATGCGCGAGATCAACGCCGGCGATGAAGCTATTGCTTGCTATGTGAGCTTGGAATGCTGTCAGGGCGTGCCGGAAACGGAAATAGCAATACCGGCCATGGTCAGTACAATTATCGAGTCGGCCACACGCCATAACTTGCCCATTCCCCCTATGGTCGAAGGACCGTGCGAAATTAGGCTCAACCGCCAGTTGGCAGAGTGGGCCACCCGGGTTGCCCCGAAGAAGCTTATCGTGCTATTCGATGAAGTTGACGTGGTGGAAGGTCCGGCCTTGGTCAGCCTGCTGCGCCAGTTGCGCAGCGGCTTTGCCGGACGCGGCGTGGGCCAGTTCCCTGTCTCGGTCGCGTTGGTGGGGATGCGTGACCTGCGCGATTATCTCGTGCGCAGCAAGGATGGCCGGCCGGTCAACCCTGGTAGCCCGTTCAACATCAAGGAAGACTCGGTCACGCTCGGCAACTTTTCCCGCAGCGACATCGCCGCGCTGACCGCGCAGTACACGGAAGAGCACGGACAGCGCTTCGAGGTTGCCGCGCTGGATCGCATCTGGGGCTACACCTCGGGACAACCCTGGCTGGTCAACGCGCTATGCAAGGAATGCGTGCTACGCGTCACGCCCGAGGGAATGGCGGTCATGTCCGCGCACGTGGACGAAGCGAAAGACCGATTGATTGTGGCGCGCGCGACGCATATCGACTCGCTGGGCGAACGATTGAAAGACCCGCGTGTGCGCAAGGTGATCGAGCCGATGATCACCGGCGCGAGCGATCCGACCATGGCGGTAGGCGACGACTTTACGCTCTGCCTCGATCTGGGTCTCGTGCGGATCGACGAGACGCGCTCGCCCGTGATCGGCAATGCGATCTACCGCGAGGTTCTGGCCCGCGAACTGAGCTACGGCATGCAGATGGCCATCCCCGCGCCCCAGTTCAAATGGAAGCGTGACGATGGCGGACTGGACATGGACGCGTTGTTGGACGAGTTTCAGAAGTTCTGGGCCTGGCATTCGGAGATCTGGGAGGAGAAGGCTGACTATACCGAGGCCTTTCCGCACCTGTTGTTGATGGGGTTCCTGCAACGCA
>CAIOST010000007.1 GCA_903861045.1 uncultured bacterium
CTCGACACGATCGTGACGGCGGCACGGCAACTCCCCGGCGTGCTGGGGGCCCGCCTCTCCGGCGGCGGCTTTGGCGGCAGCGTCGTGGCGCTGGTCCACCCGCACGCCGCCGACGAAATCGGTGCCACGCTTACCACCGCCTATCAGCAGGCCCTGGGGCGCGCCTGCGACATCTGCACCCTACTCCCCAGCGACGGCGCGCGCCTCGTCCCCCGCTAGACCGGCCCCAACCCCATGCACCCCAACGCCATGCCACGCCCGCGCTTGCTCCTTGCGGTCCTGACGCTGGGAATCCTGATCGGTTATCTGGCCGCCCGGCTGCTGCCAGACGTGCTCACCCGCCCCCCACCGCCATCCGCCCCCACCCGCACCGCCATCCCAGCCTCAGTAGATCACGACCGTGCCGACACCAGCGCCACCCACGAATCGGAGGGGCTGGCAGTCGACGAGACCGAATCCCCGCTCCCTGACACCCCCCACGTTTCCGACACGACCATGAGCCCAGCCGCCGCCAGCGAAGAGCGCTGGCCTACCGATGGCGACTCCATCAGCATACCGCGCAAGTTTTTCAGCCGCATCCAATGCCCGACCTTCAACACCACCAGCAACTGCCTCACGGATGACATCGTGGAGCTGCTGCACATCACAACCGAGGAGCGCGAGAAACTCAATCGCCTGATCCTCGAAACGCGTACCCGGGTCGAGGCCCATGAACTGGATCGCGCCCTCGTAACCGAACAGTCCCCTAACCGCGTGGTCCTTCAGATCGCCGCCAACCCGGATGTCGGCCGCGAAGCCGAAAACGCCTATACCACCGGCGTGCAAGAGACGCTAGGCGACCGCGCCAGCGATTTTATGGAACGCGCCCAACTCTACCACGCCACGCTGTTCAGTAATTTCGGGCGTAACGAAACAACCTTGACGGTCACCCGCGATGAAGCCTCCAACCTGCTGCGCGTGCAAAGCCGGCAAGAATACAACACCCCGAGCGGCCGCGGCACATCCACGTCCACCACCATGTCCGAAAAGATGCCGGCCCGCTGGAAGAAGTTCTTTCAGCCGCCGTGACCGGTGCGTCCTGCCCGCTTCCACGAGTACCCACAGGGCACGGACGGCGCAATCCGGTCACGATCCGCCAGATCGCGCGAATCAATCGGAAAGTTCACGCAGTTCGGCAGACGGGTGCGCTTGTGACGGGCGCAGGAAGCCAATCCATCTTCCGTGCAAACATGCCGACACGTAACCGTCAACCGACAGCAGGCACCACAGCGACTGCAGCGCCCCTGACGCGTCGCATGACTCGCACGGATGTAGCCCGGCTGGAACCAGTGACGCAGCATACGCCGCGCCACCCCCCAGGCCAGAATCAGACGCACCGACCACGTTGGCGATAAATAGGTCATAGCGCGATGAGTCTAGCGCCTGTGCCGTCCATGTAAAGGGAAAAGACCATGCCCCCGCAGGGTACGACCGGTCACGCCTCTTTATCCGGCAAAGCGGCTTTTTCCAGCATCTGTAGCGCCCCCGTTTTCTCCATCCAGCACTTCTCCGACATAGCGACATACAGCGCGAGGACGCCCGCGCATATATAGCCAGCCCCTAGAACCATAGCCAGCACCGCCTTCACTTCCCATGACCATGGCAGCAGGCAGAACAACCCGGCATGAAACAGCACCGCCCCCAAGCCAAGCAGTGTGAGCAGCAGTACCATCCGCATCACATGCAGCACGGTCAACCGCACCACTCGCACACCATGCAAGTAGCACTTCACGCCCTCCATCTGAAGGAGTTGTAGTGCCATCTGCCGGTAGCGGCGCAGCAGCTTAATCGCCACGGCGGTCGCTGTACCTGTTAGCAAGTATTTGATCATGGCGCTTCCTGTCCCTGGCCCTTACTTGCGATTCCGCCCCAGAATGTACCCCAGTAACAACCCCCCCACCGCCGTACCCGCCACATAGGGCCACGGATTCGCATGTACGCGTTTGTCGACATCGCAGGCGATATCACGCGCTTTTTCCACGCCGATGTCCCGCGCATGTGTGACGGCCTCGACCGCCTGCACTTTGGCGTTGTTAATCACATCCAGCAAGCTCCCTTCATTCTCCCGCAGTACGTTGCGCAGATTGGTAAACTTGCCGGACAAAAGGCCTTTTACTTCATCCTTTTTTTGTATCGCAGCCTCCTCCAACAGTTTCAGCGCTTCCGCGATACTTTCGTGACTGGTACGTTCCATAACACCTCCCCTTTTGCTGTTTATTAAACCCCTAAGACTGGCCCATTTGACAACTTGAGTATAGGCTTCGCGCAGGTAGGTTGGTATGGGGTATAACCCTACCACGAAAAGATCCATATCTGCGCCGGCGCGGGGAAACGATTGCCTTAGGCCGCATTCCGATTTACACTATCCCCGTGATCACACAATGGCTAATTGAGAAGAAACGCGATGGCGGCACCTTGACGCCGGAAGAGATTCGCGCCGTGGTGCAGGCCTACACGACCGGCGAGCTGCCTGATTACCAAATGGCCGCGCTGGCCATGGCCATTTATTTTCGCGGCATGTCCGCCACGGAAACGACCACGCTCACCGACGCGATGATGCGCTCCGGCGACCTGCTCGACTTCTCCGCCTCCCCCCGCCCCACCGCCGACAAGCATTCCACCGGCGGCATCGGCGATAAGATCTCGCTGATCCTGGCGCCACTGGCCGCCTCCGCCGGTCTGGCCGTCCCCATGATCGCCGGCCGGGGCCTGGGGATCACCGGCGGCACGCTCGACAAGCTCGAGTCCATCCCCGGCTTCCGCATCCACCTTGCGGCCGAAGAATTCCAGCGCGTCGTGAACACGATCGGCTGTGCCATTATCGGCCAGACCGAGCGCCTCGCGCCCGCGGATCGAAAACTCTACGCCCTGCGCGACGTCACCGCCACGGTTCCCAGCATCCCGTTGATCACCGCCAGCATCCTCTCCAAGAAACTGGCCGAGGGGGCCGCAGCGCTGGTCTTTGATGTAAAGTATGGTCGCGGCGCCTTCCTGCATACGCCCGAGGAGGCCCGCCGCCTCGCCACCAGCCTGCTGGACACCAGCCACGCCATGGGACGCCGCGCCACCGCCCTGCTCACCAGCATGGAGCAACCGCTCGGACGCACCGTGGGCAACGCCGTCGAAGTCTTCGAAGCCATCGACGTGCTGCACGGGCACGGCCCGGCCGATGTACGCGAGCTCACGCTGGCCCTGACCGTTCAGATGACCCTGCTGGCCGGCGTGCATACCGATGCCGCCACGGCGCGACGCGACCTGAGCGCACGCCTCGACGACGGCCGTGCCTGGGAGCTCTTCCGCCGCATGGTGGCCGCCCAAGGGGGTGACCTGCGGGGCGTGGACGACCCCACCCACCACCTGCCACACCCCGGCGCCACCCTTGAAGCACCTGCGCCGCGCAGCGGCTATGTCCAGTTTGTGGACGCGGAGCAGATCGGCCGGCTCGTACTGCAACTGGGCGCAGGACGCTGCCGTACCGAAGAGCTAATTGACCACGCCGCCGGCGTCGACGCACTCGTGCAAGCCGGTGCAGCCATCACACAGGGGCAGCCGCTCATGCGTCTGCACGCTTGCAGCGCAGCGTTGGCCGACCGCCTGCTGACCGCCGCCACGGCCGCCGTGACCATCGGCGATACCCCACCCCACCCCGTGCCGCTCATCCGGGA
>CAIOST010000008.1 GCA_903861045.1 uncultured bacterium
ATGTCACGCTGACAATCGCGCTCCGCTGTTTCCCTGAAGAACCCCTGCCGGCGGTTATAGAACGCCTAGCAGAGACAAAATCCCAGAGCCTTCGATTACTGCAACGGCGGCGGTTGTGAACGCCAAAGGGAAAGACCATGCCAGGAGGCCGCCGAGATAGAACCGGAGAATAACTTGACGCCGCCCCCGTCCAGTGCTTCTATGTAGGACTATGGATCAGCCGGCGAAAACGTTTCTTGTCCGACCCATCCAGCGGCGGGTGCTCTGGTTTGGCATCCTCGGTTTCTCGCTGACCCTGCTGGTCTGCTGGGCAACGGAATGGCTGTTCCCGCCGATCGTCCTGCCACAGCTGGTGGCCGAGGCGGCCATCATCTCCCTGCTGGGGTTCTTTACTATCCGGCGAACCCTGCGGCTCTGCTCCCATCTGGAGCAGGCCGCCCACGAACTACAGGACAAAAATCAGCGCTTGCGTGAAAAGACCGCGCAGTTGGAGACCAGCCGCCGCAAGCTGCTGGAACTCGATCACCTGAAGTCCGATTTTGTCGCCATGGTCTCCCACGAGCTGCGCACCCCCCTGACCTCCATCATTGGCTTCGCCCATACGCTGCGCACGCTACCGCTGCCCCCCGAGCAGCGCACCAAGTACCTCGGCATCATCGAGGATGAAGGCAAACGTCTGGCCGAGATGGTGGAGGAGTTCCTCGACATCTCCAAGATTGAGGCCGGCACCATGACCCTGCAAATCACGTCCATCGAGGTCTGCCAACTGGTGCACGAGGTCGTGGAACCGATTCATCTGACCTCGCACGTGACGATCAAGACCGACCTGGACGCCACCGCCCCCACCCTCTCCGGCGACAGGAACCGCCTGAAGCGCGCTCTGTTAAATCTGCTGGCCAACGCCGTCCGCTATACCGCCGAAGGGACCGCCGTGGAAGTCAGCACCACGGCGGCCGACCATGGCATTCGGTTCCAGGTGCGGGACCACGGGCCGGGACTCTCCAAGTGCGCCCAAGCGCGTGTCTTCGAACGGTTCTACCGGGGTTCAGACAGTATCACCATGCGCTCCCGCGGCAGCGGGCTGGGCCTGGCCATCGCCAAGGCCATCGTCGAGAAGCATGGCGGCCGCATCGGCGTGGAATCCGAGCCGGGCGCAGGCGCCACCTTTTACTTCTGGGTCCCCCGCCATCCGCCTGGCGTGGGTCCAGAAACCACCAGACCCGCACACGTATAATTCCTGGAGACCACCCCATGAACAGCTCCGTCCCCAAAAAACGCATTCTGGTCGTGGATGACGACCCACACATCAGCGAGCTGGTCTACGTGAATCTGGACGCCGCCGGCTACGAGGTGGACCGCGCCGGCAACGGGCATGAGGCCATTGCCCGCATCGCCGAGCGCCGGCCCGACCTGATCGTGCTCGATGTCATGATGCCGCTCATGGATGGCTGGGAGCTCTGCAAGACCCTGCGGGATGACCCGGAAACCCGCGATATCCGCATCCTCATGCTGACCGCACGCGACACGGAACGCGACAAAATGGTCGGTAAAGGCGTCTTTGGCGTGGATGAATACCTGACCAAACCATTCAACCTCAATGACCTGCTCGCCATCTGCGGGAGGCTCCTCCATGCATAGCGAGACGACGGCCAAACGGCTCGAGCTCACCGGCATCCCCATCGCGCCGGGGTGTGCCTTGGGCAAGGCCCATCTGCTGCGGCAGATCAGCCTGGAGGCCCTGGAAGTCAATCTGTTTCCGGTGCAGGATGTCGCCGCCGAGATTGCACGCTTGGAGCGCGCCGTGCAGCAAACCCGCACCCAACTGGAGGAGCTGCGTGCCCAAGTACATGCCGATGACAGCCGGGATCTGGTCGGCATCCTCGGCGCGCAGCTCACGCTGCTGGAAGACGCCGAACTGCTAGACAAGATCCGCGACACCATCCGTGACCGCGCGGTCAACACCGAATACCTGATCGCCCACGAGATCCGGCAGATCGAGGCCGTCTTCCGCAACCTCAAGGACGAGGTCATGCGCAGCCGGTTCCTCGATGTCCAGGACGTCCACCACCGCCTCCTGCGTAACCTGCTCGAAATTGAGCATGTCCGCACCAACCCCTTCCGCCGTCTCACCGCACCCGTGGTGCTGGTCGCCGACCGCATGCTGCCCTCGGACATTGCCCTGCTGGAACTCGACAAAATCCTGGGCATCATCATCGAGGAGGGCAGCACCGTCTCGCATGTGGCGATCATCGCCAAATCGCTCGGCATCCCCGCGATGACCGAAGTACCGCATGCCACCACACGGCTGCGCTCCGGCGACGACCTGCTGCTGAATGCCGACACTGGCCAAGCGATTGTACATCCCGACGAAAACGACCTGGCCTGGTACGGGAAAACACACCACCACCATCTTGCCCGGCGCCCGGCTGGACGCAACGGACGCAAAGCCGCGGAAGCCCATCCGCCCTGCCAAACGACAGACGGGGTACGCATCACCCTCGACGCCAACATCGGCTCGCTGCGCGAGGTGGACGAAGCGCTGCATGCCGGCGCGGACGGCATCGGACTGTTGCGCTCGGAATTCTTCTATCTCTCCCGCCAGGAGATGCCGACACTGGAAGCAGAGACCGACTTCTATCGCGATGTGCTGCGCAGCATGCACAAACGCCAGGTCACCATCCGCCTGCTGGACATCGGCGCCGACAAGCCCCTCCCCTACCTGCAACTGCCGCAGGAAGAGAACCCCCAGCTCGGCATGCGCGGCATCCGCCTGCTGCTGCGCACCCCCGACCTGCTGAAACGCCACCTGCGCAGCATCCTCCACGCGTCAGAACATGGCACCGTGCGCCTGCTGCTGCCATTCATCACCACCCTGCATGATCTGGACCGCATGCTGGCCGTCATTCACGACCTCTGTCGCGAAGACCAGATCCCCCGCGAGCGCTTCCACGTCGGCATCATGGTCGAGATCCCGGTTGTGGCCCTCGACACGGACCCATTCATGCGGCGCGTGGATTTCGTCAGCATCGGCACCAATGACCTGATTCAATATCTTTTCGCCGCCTGCCGGGAGGCCAGCCACCTGCAGGAGTACCGACTGACCCACCATCCCGCCATCCTGCGGCTACTGCACGCCGTCGCCAACGCCGGCAAGGCCCACGGTAAATCCGTCTCCGTCTGCGGGGAGATGGCCTCTGATCCGACCATGGCCTTGCTGCTGATCGGACTGGGCATCCGCAACCTCTCCCTGCAGGCCAACGCCCTGCCGCAGGTCCGCACCAGCATCCAGAAGCACTCCCTCGCCGCGCTGGACAAGCTCGCACGCGAAGCCATGGAGATGGACCGGGCCGAAGAAGTGCTCGCCCTCCTGAAACAGCTACAACCCGGCTGACGCACCAGTCTAGCACACGCAGGAAATCAACATGCCGGAAGGGCAGATCAGTTTAAAAGGAGCCGTGGAGCCAGGCGTAGTCGCCGAGGTACTCCAATTCATTTGCGGCCGCCGGGACCGCGTCGGCTATCTGCGTGTCAGCAATCAACGCACGAATGGACGCGTCTGGTGTCAGGAGGGCGCCATCGTGGCTGCGGAGTGCGGTGGCGAGCGGGATCTCCCCGCCATCCGCCGCATCCTCTGCCTGAAATCCGGCGAGTTTGCCTTCGTGGATACCACCGCGCTGCCGGAACGCACGCTGTTCGACGACACCACGACCATCCTCCTCGACAGCTACCGGCAGATTGACGAGTCGCAATCGAGCGAACCCGAGGAACCGGAACCGATCGCCAGCGCTACCATCCACCATCCGGCCGCACCCTGGGCGGAGCAAAACCTCTCCAGTGCCCCTCCGAGCACGCCTGTTGCCAGTGCCAGCCACTCAGCCACCCCCGCCGCCCCCCCCCGCACCATTAGCGCCAGCGCCGTCTCCCATGCGCCACGACCCTCGCTGCGCAACTATGCCAACCGGCCGTCGCCGCCTGTCCGCCGGCACTTCCCGCAGCACCTTGCCTGGCTATTGCTGATTATTGCCGGCCTGCTTGGGGCCGGCGGCTGGTACCTCTGGCACCCGCGCAGCTTAGGCTACGCCGAAGCACCGCCCGCACCGGAACCGGCCGTGCCTGCCCCGGCCACCGGCACCACCGGCCACCGGCTGTCCGCGTTCTGGCACACCCGGTTTGCCTCACGCCCGGTCCCGCCACCACCCCCGGCACGGATCGTCTGGCCCACGCTCCGGCTATCCGGCATCGTGGACGCCCCCGGGCAGACCGCCTCCGCCATCATCAACGGCCGCCTGGTCATCGCAGGCGAAACCGTGGAAGGTGTCCAACTGGAAGCGGTTACGCGCACCGGCATTGTGCTGCGCAGCGGAACGCATACGCGATTTGTTTCCGAGACCACCATCGGCGATCCCCAGGAACCTTCCGCGCACACGAACGCGTCCGCTGCCAGCACCAATACTTTTTTTCTAGTCTACCCCACGATCCGCTCGTGGTTGAAACTAAAGTTCAACTTTTAGCCGCGCCCTTCTTCAGCGCCTTGGCCGTACCTTCCTTGCGTTTCGCCATGGCCTTGTCCCCGGCCGCGGCATTCTTGCGCGCCTCTTCGGCGTTCTGCTTCATCTCCGCCACCGTCTTGGTGTGGAGTCGGGCGGCGCCTTCGGTACTACGCGTGCCGAGCTTTACCTCCGCCGCGAAGCGCGCCTTGGCCGCCGGCACCAGCGCCTTGTATTGCGGCAGCCACTTCGCCTGCGCCACCAGCATCTCGTCCACCATCTGAGAGATCTCCGGGGGCGTGCAGACCGCCGACGTCAGCGGATCCATCAACACGGCCTGTTTGAGCAGGTCGACATCCCCATGCACCGCGGCCTCCACCGCCAGACGCTGCACGCTAATCGACGCGCTACAGATGGCGGCACAGCCGAGCGGCAGATCGCCAACCTGCGGCACGCTGATGCCGTTGCGGTCCACATACGCCGGGACCTCCACAATCGCATCGTCCGGCAAGTTGGTGATGCAGCCATCGTTCACCATATTGAAATGTCCGCGATACGTGCGACCGGTCTTCAACCCCTCCATGATGTAGCTCGCATGCTCATGCCCGCGGGTCTCGGGCGAGAACACTTCCGGCTTCCCCTTGAGCCAGTTCGGGAAGTCCGTCTCGAACCAATTCCGCCCTTCGGTGCACACGCGCAGATACCCGCCGGTCTCGCCATCAATCCAGTTGCCCAGATCAATCCACTGCTGCAATTCCGCCGGGCGTTTGCGGTACCAGGCCACATACTCGGAGACATGCCCATTGGACTCGGTGGTGTAGTAGCCGAAGCGCTTCAGCATATCAATGCGCACCTTCTCGGTCTTGCTGTAGTACGGATGCTTCTGGAACCCTTCCAGCAGACGCCCGGTCCAATCCGCCCCCTGATACTGGACCTGAACGTACCAGGTCTGATGATTGATCCCGGCGCAGATAATGTCCACGTCCTTGGCCGTAACCCGCTTGAAACCCTTGTCCTCCGGCTTCTTGCTGCCGTTGATCAGGAGTTGGATCACTTCACAGATCTGCCAATGACCGCCCTGCACCCCATGGCACAAGCCGAGGGTCGGCACGCCACCGTACTGGTTGGCCGCCCATGTGTTCATGGCATTCGGATTGGCATAATTCAAGAACAGACAATCCGGCGCCGCCACCTCGCGGATATCCTTACAAAACGCTAAAATTTGGGGAATGTTGCGCTGCCCGTACATGATGCCGCCAATGCAGAGCGTATCGCCCACACACTGGTCCACCCCGTACTTCAGCGGGATGTCCACATCCATCTGGAAAGCCTCGAGGCCACCGATGCGGGTGGTGTTCAGGACAAAATCCGCCCCTTCCAGGGCTTGGCGGCGGTTGGTCGTGGCCAGCACCTTCGCCGGAATCTTATTGGCCTTAATATCGCGCTTCGCCAACTGCGTAATCATGTCCAGATTCTGCGCGTTAATATCATGGAATTGAAACACGGCATCCGCAAACTCCGGCACCGAGAGCGTATCCTTCATCAACGCCCGGGTGAACCCGATGCTACCTGCCCCGATAACCGCGACCTTGATCGGCATGTGACTCTCCTTCTGTATGGTTGGGCCTGCCTGCAGAAAGACTTCCCGCTGCTAGACAGACGGGCTAATGGTAACAGTTGGGGTACGGACTGCAATTACTAATCACTGTCATTTTGTAAAACGCACGAGGACAACGGGTGCGGTGCGTGGCCCCATGCGGGGTCGGGCAAAAAAAAAGGACGCGGCTGGTTCGCCGCGTCCAAACAGACGGATCGCTGATCGCCGGGGGCTTGGCCGGGCCGTGCGTACGCACGACCCGCCCCTCCCGCCCTATTCGCCCAAGATTTCCTGGGCTTTCTTAAGCTGATCCATGGCGCCGATCCCCAGCTCATCATCCGTCAACGGCTCTGCCAGCGGCACCAGCTTGATGTGCCGGTGCAACGGGAAGCCGGTACCACCCGGGATCAAGTGGCCCAGGATGACGTTCTCCTTAAACCCGCGCAGCACATCCACACGTCCCATGGTGGCCGCATCGGTCAAGACACGGGTCGTGTCTTGGAACGAGGCTGCCGAGATGAAGCTGTCCGTCTCCAACGAGGCCTTGGTAATGCCCAGCAAGGCCGACTGCGCCTCAGCCGGGCGCTTACCTTCGCCGGCGACCTGCTCGTTGACCGCCAGGAACTTCTGCCGGTTGACCTGCTCGCCCCAGAGGAAATCGGTGTCGCCGGGATTGGTGATGCGCACCTTGCGCAGCATCTGCCGGACGATGATTTCAATGTGCTTGTCGTTAATTTCCACACCCTGCAGGCGGTACACCTGCTGCACTTCATTCACCAGATACTTCTGCAGTTCCTGCGGACCGCAGACATCAAGGATCTCCTGCGGCACCACGGGACCTTCCGTTAGCTGCTGCCCCTTGCGCACTCGATCCCCCTTAAACACCACGATGTGCTTACCCATCCGGATCAGGTGCTCTTCGGCCTCGCCGGTGATTTCATCGCGGATCAACAGACAGCGCTTGCCGCGCTGATTCGGGCCGAAATCGACCACGCCCTCGATCTTCGCAATCTCGGCGGCATCCTTGGGGATCCGCGCCTCGAACAATTCCGCGACACGCGGCAGACCGCCCGTGATGTCGCGCGTTTTGGCTTCTTTGCGCGGCGTTTTGGAGAGCAGTTCGCCAGGTCCTACGCGCACACCCTCCTTAACCATGACATGCGCGCCAGCCGGGATGTGATAGAAACCCAGCACGGCCTTGGTGGTAGGATCGGTAATGATGATCTGCGGATGCAGGTCTTCCTTGGTTTCCAGCACCACCAGCGCCCCCATGCCCGTCTGCTCGTCGCGCTCACTCTTGACGGACACATCGGGCACAAAGTCATGGAATGAAACCAACCCGTGCTTTTCTGCCAGAATCGGCACGCTATGCGGATCCCAGGCGGCTACCCGCTGTCCCGCCTTGACCAGACCGCCATCATCCACGTACAACACCGTACCCATCTGCAGCGTATACCGGTCCAGTTCGCGGTCATCTTCGCTGACAATGGCCAGGGCGCCGTTCTTGTTCAACACGACCATCTGGCCATCCTTATTACGGACAACGCGCAGATCGTGATAGCGGGCATGGCCGCCGTTCCGGGCGATAATTTCCGGTGTTCTGGACACCGTGGAGGCCGTGCCACCAATATGGAACGTACGCATCGTGAGCTGCGTGCCGGGCTCGCCGATGGATTGCGCGGCGATAATGCCCACGGCCGTGCCGATCTCCACCATTTTGCCGGTGGAGAGGTCCCGTCCGTAACACTTGGCGCACATCCCGAAGGGGGCGTCGCACGTCAAGCCGCTGCGAATCCAGATGTGCTCAATATCGGCCGCTTCAATACGCCGACAGGCTGGCTCATCAATCTCGTCGTTCGCATGCACCACCACCTCATTGGTGGCCGGATGATAAACATCATGCAACGCGGTACGGCCCAGGATGCGGAGCCGCAAGGGAACGAGTTCCTCGTCGCCCTCGGTGATAGATTCCACCTCGATGCCGTTGACGGTATTGCAATCCTGCGTGGAAATGATCACATCCTGCGACACATCCACCAGTTTGCGGGTCAGATATCCGGCATCCGCGGTCTTGAGCGCGGTGTCGGCCAACCCCTTGCGTGCGCCGTGCGTACTAATAAAGTACTCCAACACGCTCAACCCCTCGCGGAAACTGGCGGTGATCGGACGCTCGATAATTTCACCGGACGGCTTTGCCATCAGACCGCGCATACCGGCCAACTGACGGATCTGCAGTTTGGAACCACGGGCCTTGGAGTCCACCATCATGTACACCGGATTGGTCTCTTCCGGCTTCGGGGTCTTGGCCGTGACGTTGCGGTCAATGGCCTTGTACAGCTCATCGGAGATCTTCTCCGTGGCGCCGGTCCAGACGTCGATGATCTTATTATGTCGCTCGCCGTCGGTAATGACACCCAGGCTATGCTGCTTGTCCACCTTGGCCACTTCGGCTTCCGCCTTGGTCAACAATTCGTCCTTCTCTTTGGGACGGATCATGTCCTTGAGGCCCATGGAAACGCCGGCCAGACAGGCATGCTTAAAGCCCAGTGCCTTCAGGTCGTCCAGCGCCTTAACGGTGCGGGCATGTCCGGCCACCTGATGGCAGTTCAGAATCAAGTCGCCGAGTTTGCTCTTGTCAATCTTGTCATTGACGAAGCCCAGCTCGGCGGGCCACACCTCATTGAAGATCACGCGGCCCACGGTGGTTTCAATGACGTGCGCGTCCTGATTGCCGTACCGGCGACCGGTGCTACCCAGATCGGGGTTGCGGTACCGAATGCGTGCGTGGATGCTGATGGCCTGTTCCGCCAGCGCCAGATGCGCTTCGTGGGCGTCGCCAAACAGCGGCAGGCGCTCCTGCTGCTCACCCCGCGCGGCACTGCTGACCCCACCCTTGACAATACTGCGGCCGGCGAGCTTATCCTGCTGGCTGAGAATGGTGAGATAGTAGATGCCCAGCGCGATATCCTGCGTCGGGGTCATGATCGACTTACCGGAGGCCGGCGAGAAGATCGAGTTGGTGGACATCATGAGCAGGCGGCTTTCCAGCTGCGCCTCGACCGACAGCGGCACGTGCACGGCCATCTGGTCACCGTCGAAGTCGGCATTGAACGCCGTACAGACCATGGGATGGATCTGGATGGCTTCCCCTTCGATCAAGATCGGCTCAAAGCTCTGGATCGAGAGCCGGTGCAGCGTGGGCGCACGGTTGAGCATCACCGTCTTGCCCTTGGTCACTTCTTCGAGAATATCCCAGACCTGCTCGTCGTGGCGCTCGATCATCTTGCGAGCGGTGCGCACGGTGTGGCAGATACTGCGCTCTTTGAGACGACGAATGATAAACGGCTCGAACAGCGTCAGCGCCATCTTCTTGGGGAGGCCGCACTGGTTCAGCTTCAGCTCCGGGCCGACCACAATCACGGAACGGCCAGAGTAGTCCACGCGCTTGCCGAGCAAGTTCTGGCGGAAGCGCCCGGTCTTGCCCTTGAGCATGTCGCTCAACGATTTGAGCGGACGATTGCCGGCGCCGGCCACGGCCCGCCCATGCCGGCCATTATCAAAGACCGCATCGACGGCCTCCTGCAACATGCGCTTCTCATTGCGGATGATGACATCCGGCGTCTTGAGCGACAGCAGATTTCGCAGGCGGTTATTGCGGTTGATGACGCGCCGATAGAGATCGTTCAGGTCAGAGGTCGCAAACCGGCCCCCCTCCAGCGGCACCAAGGGACGCAACTCCGGCGGGATGACCGGCAGGCAATCCATTACCATCCATTCCGGCTTGGATCCGCTGACACGGAAGCCGTCGCAGATCTTCATGCGCTTCGTGATCTTCTTGCGCGTCTGCTTGCTGCGCGTGTTCTCAATCTCGGTCTCGAGATTGTTCATCATCTCGTCAAGATCCAACTTGCTCAACACCGTGCGGATCGCCTCGGCGCCCATCTTCGCGTCGAAGTTCTCGCCGTACTTCTCCACGGCCTCGTGATACTCGGCTTCTCCCAGCAACTGCAACTTCTTCAGCGGCGTATCACCCGGTTCCGTGACCAGATAGTCCTCATAATACAGCACGCGTTCGAGCGCCGTCGCCGTTACATCCAGCATGAGCCCGATGCGACTCGGACTGCACTTGAAAAACCAGATATGCGACACCGGGACCGCCAGCTCGATGTGGCCCATGCGCTGGCGTCGCACGCGCGAAACCGTGACTTCCACGCCGCACCGGTCGCACACCACGCCTTTATGCTTGATGCGCTTGTACTTGCCGCAGGCGCACTCCCAGTCCCGTGTGGGCCCGAAAATGCGTTCGCAGAACAGCCCATCGCGTTCCGGCCGATAGGTGCGGTAATTAATGGTTTCCGGATTCTTGACTTCGCCGTGACTCCACGAACGAATCGTTTCCGGCGACGCCAGATTGATGCTCACCGCATCATACTGGCCAACTTCCATCATGCTGAACAATTCACGTGCTGCGTAGGGGTTCAAAGTCGGCCTCCCGTTTGCCGTGGTCGAAATAATCAGAGGGTAGGTTGCGCCGCGGGCACACTCTGCCCGCCCAGCAACTTCATGTCCAGCCCGAGCCCGCGCAGCTCGTGCATCAACACCGAGAAGGACTCCGGCATGCCCGCCTCGAGTGTATTCTGGCCCTTGACAATGGACTCATAGATGCGCGTGCGCCCTGCCACATCATCACTCTTGACGGTCAGCAGTTCCTGCAGCGCGTACGCCACGCCGTAGGCTTCCAACGCCCACACTTCCATCTCGCCCATACGCTGTCCGCCATACTGGGCTTTACCACCCAGCGGTTGCTGCGTAACCAGCGAGTACGGTCCTGTCGCACGGGCATGGATTTTGTCCGTGACCAGGTGATGGAGCTTGAGCATGTAGATTTCGCCCACCACCACACGCTGGTCAAACGGCTCACCGGTACGGCCATCAAAGAGGACGGCCTTGCCATCCTCGCACAGCCAGGCCCGATCGCCATCGACCTTTTCCTGCACCTTGCGCGCATCCCGCATCATCTGATCAATGGCTTCTTCCGGCACGCCATCGAACACCGGACTTGCGGCATACATGCCGAGTACCCGACAGGCCATGCCCAAGCAGGTCTCGAAGAGCTGGCCGAGATTCATACGCGAAGGCACGCCCAACGGATTCAAGACAATGTCCATCGGCGTACCGTCCGGCAGGAACGGCATTTCACAATCCGGCACGATTTTCGCAACCACGCCCTTGTTACCGTGACGACCCGCCAGCTTGTCACCGACCGAGAGATTCTTCTTGCTGGCAATATAGACGCGCACCTGCTTGATTACGCCGCCCTCGTCCACCAGCCCGTCGATCTCCTCAAACTCGCTACCGCTCTGGCTGTCGAGTTCGGCGAACTTCGGCCGAAACTCGTCCACAATCTCCTCAATCTTCTGTTGAACCGGACTGCTTTCGATCTGGATATGGCTGTGGGCGCGGGCCAGTTTGGCCAACAGCATCTTGGTGATCTTGCGGTTAGCCGGGATGATGATCTCGCCGGTCTCGACATCCAGCACATCCAGCGGGATCTTCTCGCCCAGCAGGATATTGCTGAGCGCGGTGGTCAACTGCTCCTCGATCTCCAAACGCCGTTTTTTGCGATCTTCCTCGATATCGCGGACCTGCTTTTTATCCTCCGGCGTCACCTGCCCCTGCGGCGTGGGACGGCGTTGGTCCTGCTGCTGCGACGTCACCTTGACATCCATGACAATGCCATAGGTGCCGCTCGGCACGGTTAGCGACGTGTCCCGGACATCCGCGGCCTTCTCACCGAAAATAGCGCGCAAGAGGCGCTCCTCCGGGGCCAGCTCCGTCTCGCTCTTGGGCGTAATCTTACCCACGAGAATGTCGCCGGGGCGCACTTCCGCACCCACACGCACCACCCCGTCGGCCCCCAAGTTCTTCAGGGCCTCCTCGCCCACGTTCGGGATATCGCGCGTGATCTCCTCGGGGCCCAGCTTCGTGTCACGGGCGCCCACTTCAAACTCCTGAATATGCACGGAGGTGAAAATGTCGTCGCGCACCACGCGTTCGCTGACCAGGATCGCATCCTCGAAGTTATAGCCGCTCCAAGGCATAAACGCCACGAGCAGATTTTTGCCAATCGCCAGCTCGCCATCGCTCGTCGCGGGACCGTCGGCCAACACATCGCCCTTGCGCACCTTCTGCCCACGGCGCACCACCGGACGCTGGTTGAAGCAGGTGCCGGCATTCGAGCGCCTGAACTTCTGTAGGGGATAGCGGTGCACCCCCTTGGCCTTTTTCGCCCGGTTGGCTGGCAGCGAGCCATCTTCCGTAATCACAACCTCCGTCGCGGAGACATACGCCACCACGCCCGCCTCCTCGGCCAGCACGGTCACGCACGAATCCGCCGCCGCCCGACGTTCCAAGCCGGTGGCGACATAGGGACGCTGCGTCTGCAACAACGGCACGGCCTGGCGCATCATGTTCGCGCCCATCAAGGCCCGGTTGGCATCGTCGTGCTCGAGAAACGGAATGAGTCCCGCAGCAATACTGACCACCTGGGTCGGCGCCACATCCATGTACTGGACCTTGGCCGGTTCCACTTCCAGGAACTCCGCCATGTAGCGCACCGTGACCTTCTCGCCGGCAAAACGGTTTTCAGCCGCCAGCGGCGCGTTGGCCTGCGCAATGACAAACTTCTCTTCCTGGTCCGCCGCGAGGTAATGCACCTCATCCGTGACCTTACCCTGGCGCACCACCCGATAGGGGCTTTCGATAAAGCCGAAATCGTTGACGCGGGCATAAATACAGAGCGAAGAGATCAAACCGATGTTCGGGCCTTCCGGCGTCTCAATCGGACAAATACGGCCATAGTGCGAACTATGCACGTCGCGCACCTCAAACCCGGCGCGCTCGCGGCTGAGACCGCCAGGACCCAGGGCCGACAAGCGGCGCTTGTGCGCCAGGCCGCTCAACGGGTTCGTCTGGTCCATGAACTGGCTGAGCTGGCTGCGACCGAAAAAGTCCTGCACCACCGCCGATAACGATTTGCTGTTAACCAGCCGCGCGGGCGAAAGGACGCCGGTGGCCGGATCGAACAGGGTCATGCGTTCACGGATCAGGCGTTCCGTACGACCCAATCCCACGCGGCACTGGTTTTCCAAAAGCTCGCCCGCGGTACGAATGCGCCGACTGCCCAGGTGGTCAATATCGTCCACCACGGTGCGACCCATGCGAATATCCAACAGATGGCGAATCGCCTCGATCACCTCGATGCCCGTGATCTCGTTCTTCTTGTTGTTATCTTCCGCTTCCGTTAGCGTGCGACGATCCTCGGGCACACGCCCTACCAGGCCCAGTTTCTGATTGATCTTGTGACGCCCCACCCGGCCGAGATCATAACGGCGCGGGTCAAAAAAGAGTCGCTTGATCAACTGCCTGGCATTAGAGGCCGTGGCGGGATCACCGGGACGCAGCCGGTGATAAATCTCCTTGAGCGCGTCCTCCTCACCCCGCGTCGGATCCTGCCGCATGGTTTTGACGAGGATGCCCTCATCCCAGGAGACATCCACCACATCGACTTTGGAAAAACCGGCCGCGGCCATCTGCTGCAGCACGGCTTCGGTCACAGGCTCATACCGACGGGCCAACACGGCCTGGGAATCCACATCCACCACATCGTCTTTGAAAATCAGGTGCTCCAGCACCGCATCGGCGTGCTCCGCCTTGACATCCAACGACCGGAACTTGGCATATTGCCGGAGAATACTCTCATCCGTGCCCAGCCCGAGCGTGCGCAGGAACATGGTCGCATGAAACTTACGACGCCGGCGCCGACGATCCATGTAAACCCACATGACGTCGCTGGTGTCAAACTGAATTTCGATCCAGGAACCACGGTCCGGAATGAGCCGGACGGAATAGAGTGACATCCCGTTGGGATGAATGGTACGTTCCGAACAGATACCGGGCGAGCGGTGGAGCTGGCTGACGATCACGCGCTCCGCGCCATTCACGACAAACGCGCCATCCCGGGTCATGAGCGGAACTTCGCCCATGTACACGTCCTCTTCGCGAATCTCATCGCCGTCTTTCAGGCGGAAGGTCGCATGCAGCGGCGCGGCGTAGGTATCGCCTTCGGCCAACGCCTCCAGCGATCCCATCTTCGGTTCCGACAGCTCGTACTTAACAAAATCGAGCGTGTAGCGGCCGTCGTAGCTATCGATCGGGAAGACCTCCCGAAAGATCGCTTGCAAGCCTTTGTTTTCGCGCCTCCCCGGCGGCACATCGAGTTGCAGGAAGTCCCCATAGGACTTCGTCTGGATCTCGATCAGGTCGGGCGGCTGGGCAACAGCCTTCAGCTTGCCGAAATCTTTGCGTTCTACCATCGGCTAACCTCGCTACCACGGGCTTTCACGCCACTGTTACATCAAAAAAACGGTGAAGGACCGCCCGGCGTTGGAACGGGCGGCCTTCACAACAAAGTCGCAACCGGAGTCGCGTTACTTCACATCTACCTTGGCGCCGACCTTCTCCAGCTGATCCTTCAGCTTGGCGGCCTCGTCCTTGCTGACCCCCGTCTTCACGGGTTTCGGCGCACCTTCGACCAGGTCCTTGGCATCCTTGAGGCCTAGACCCGTGATCGCGCGCACTTCCTTAATCGCCGCAATCTTATTGGAGCCGCCTTCCACCAGAATGACGTCAAACTCGGTCTTCTCTTCGACGGCTGCCGCAGCCGCCGCCGGCGCTGCCGCCGCTGCCGCCATCGGAGCTGCCGCGGTCACGCCCAGACGCTGTTCCAGCGCCTTGACCAGCTTGGAGAGATCCAGCACAGTCAGCGTCTCCACCCAGTCAATGAACTCCGCCATCTTGCCATTGACTTCAACTTTGACTTCGTCGCTCATTTTTCTTCTCCTCTTTCTTCCATCCGGGCTTTTCAGGCCGCTTTGCTCTTCTTTTCCTCAACCGCTTTCAAGACATACAGCAGACTCAGCACCTTCTGGTTGAACACGCCAACCAGTTGCATCATCGGCGCGGCCAGGGTGCCGACGAACAGGCCGAGCATCACTTCGCGCGGCGGCACCTTGGACAACGCGTCGACGTCGGCTACACCGAGAGCCTTGCCGTCGAGGCAGACACCCTTGATCGCGGCCTTACCATGCGCTTTGACAAACTTCATCAGCTCTTTGGCAACTTCCGAGGCATCCCCCGTACCGGTCACCAAGGCCGTCGGGCCCGATAAAAACGGCGCCACGCTCTCCCAGCCCAGCTGCGTGGCCACCCGATTCAGGTAGGTATTCTTCACCACTTGCGCTTTCGCATGCAGCGGCACCAGCGCGCGGCGCAGCTCGGTCAGCTCCGCCACCTTCAACCCACCGTAATTCAAAACAAACACATAATCCGCGGACTGCACGCGCTGCGTGATTTCCTGCAAGATTGAATTCTTCTCCGGTCTCATGGCATCCCTCTCCCGGTTATTCCTTGACAGCTGCCAAGGCTACACGCACGCCAACACCCATCGTGGAGCTCACCGTGCAACTCCGAATAAACGCACCCTTGGTGCCAGCCGGTTTTTCCGCCTGCACGGCGTCCAGCACCGCCTGCATATTCCCCAGCAGACGAGCCGCATCGAAGCTCAACTTGCCGCAGATGACGCCGACATTGCCGTTCCGATCCATGCGGAACTCGACCTTACCGCCCTTGGCCGCCGTAACCGCCGGACCGATATCATCGGTGACCGTGCCCGTCTTGGGGTTAGGCATCAGCCCACGCGGACCCAGCACCCGGCCCAGCTTACGGACTTCCTTCATGGCGTCCGTCGTCGCAATGGCCACATCGAAATCCAGCCAGCCGCCCTTGACCTTCTCGATCAAGTCATCAAAACCAACCGTGTCCGCTCCGGCTGCCGTGGCGGCATCCGCCTGCGCGCCTGCGGCAAACACCGCCACGCGCACCGCCTTACCGGTGCCATGCGGGAGGCTGACGGTGCCACGCACCGTTTGATCGGACTTCTTGGTGTCTACGCCCAGGCGCAAGGCCACTTCGACGGTCTCGTCGAACTTAGCCGCCGGATGGGCCTTCACGAAAGCCATCGCTTCTTCCATGCTAATCGGAGTCTGCGGTGCCTTTTTCTTGATCTCAAGATACTTTTTGCCGTGTCTTGCCATGGTTCGGATCCCCCCGCCTACTCGGTCACATCCACGCCCATACTGCGGGCCGTACCCTCGACCATACGCATCGCCGCCTCTTCCGAGGAGGCATTCAAGTCCTGCTGCTTCAGCTTCGCAATCTCACGGACCTGCGCCTTAGTCACTTTGCCAACCTTATCCCGGTTTGGCACACCAGAGCCCTTGGCCAAACCGGCGGCACGCTTCAGCAGCGCCGACGCCGGCGGACTCTTCATGATGAAGGTGAAGCTGCGGTCCGCATAGACCGTGATCACCACAGGGATCACCAAGCCCGCCCGATCCTGCGTCTTGGCGTTAAAATCCTTACAGAATGCCATGATATTGACACCCTGCGAGCCCAGGGCCGGTCCCACCGGCGGGGCCGGGTTGGCCTGGCCAGCAGGGATCTGCAAGCGCACCGTTCCAATTACTTTCTTTGCCATAGTTTGCCTCGTCGTTCGTGGTCCTCCCGGTTCCCTACCGGTTCTGTCGGACCAACCGTTGACAGCTACTTGCCGGACTAGCTTGTCACGCGTTCAACCTGCCAGTATTCCAGCTCCACCGGCGCCGAGCGACCAAAGATCGCCACCGACACCTTCAACTTGCCGCGGTCCGGATCCACTTCATCCACCGCGCCCGTGAAATTCAAGAACGGTCCATCGGTAATCTTGACCGTCTCGCCCGGCTCAAACGCGATCTTCGGCCGGACCTTTTCCTTCTTCGCTTCCACCTGATTGACGATGGCCTCTAACTCCGCCGCCGGCAGGGGTCTGGGGCGTTCCCCGCCCACAAAGCCGATCACGCCCGGCGTTTCGCGCAGAAACCGCCACGTGGGCTCAACCAGCTGCTTGGCCTCGTCATATAAAGAGAGATTGATCAGGACATACCCGGGGAAGAACTTGCGCGTCACGGTGCTTTTGACGCCATTCTTCGTCTCGGAGACCTTCTCGGTGGGGATAATCACCTCACCAATATAGTCCGTCATGGCCTGCAGTCTGGTCTGCGCCTTTACATAGCGCTGCACCTTCTGCTCCTGACCTGTCAACGTCTGCAAAACAAACCATTCTTTTGTCATCGCATCCGCTCCCGCGCTTACGCCCGGACCTGCGTCAGCACAAACTGAATCGCCTTGTCGCACACCAGCACGACGGCGGATAGCAGAACAATGAAGGAAACCACTACCAGTGTGGACTCCACCAGTTCGCGCCGCTCCGGCCAGGTCGTCTTACGGAATTCCGTAGCGACCTCACCAAAAAACGCGCCAACTTTCCGAACCATCTCTTTTACTTTAATCATGGTTGGTGGACATTCCCACACGAGCCGTACGGTCAGCCGTCGCGTTCTTCGCCGTGTGGGTGGGGTTGGCAGGCCAGGAGGGCTTCGAACCCCCAACCTGCGGTTTTGGAGACCGCCACTCTGCCAATTGAGCTACTGGCCTGTAGACGGGAAACCGCCTGCACGCCGGGTTACTTAGTCTCCCGGTGCAGCGTCCGCTTGCGCTCGGCCGGACAATACTTCTTGATCTCCAGCCGATTGGTCGTCGTCCGCTTGTTGCGGGTTGTCGTATAATTGCGTCGCTTGCAGTCGGTGCAAGCCAAGATGGCAAGTTCTCTGGCCATGGAACATTCTCCTTCCCGACAAACCGGTTACGCGGCCGGGAGCGGCCGCGTAACCTGTTGTTGGAAGCTTACTTTAATACCTTAGCCACGGTGCCGGCGCCGACCGTGCGGCCGCCTTCACGAATGGCAAACCGCATCTTGTCTTCGAGTGCCACCGGCGAAATCAGCTTCACGGTGACCGACACATTGTCGCCCGGCATCACCATTTCCACACCTTCCGGCAGCGTGATGTCGCCCGTCACGTCCGTCGTACGAATGTAGAATTGCGGCCGATATCCCTTGAAGAACGGGGTATGACGACCACCCTCTTCCTTGCTAAGGACGTACACTTCGCCCTGGAATTCCGTATGCGGCGTGATCGACCCGGGCTTCGCCAGCACCTGACCGCGCTCCACGTCTTCCTTCTTGGTGCCGCGCAGCAGGGCGCCGATGTTGTCGCCGGCCTGCCCCTGATCGAGCAGCTTGCGGAACATTTCTACGCCTGTGCAAATCGTCTTCACCGTCGGCTTCAGGCCGATGATTTCCACTTCATCGCCGACCTTCACGATGCCACGATCCACGCGCCCGGTCACCACCGTGCCACGGCCTTCGATCGAGAACACGTCTTCCACCGGCATCAGGAACGGCAGATCCAGCACCCGCTTGGGTTCCGGAATATAGGCATCCAAGGCTGCCATCAGTGCCGTGATGCAATTGCAAGCCGGGTCATTCCCGTCCGCCGCCTTCGTGGCCGGCAACGCACTGCCGCGCACCACCGGAATGTCATCGCCCGGGAACTCATACTTGGAGAGCAGCTCGCGGATTTCCATCTCCACAAGGTCCAAGAGTTCCTGGTCGTCTACCAGATCAATCTTGTTCAAGAAGACCACGATCGCCGGCACGCCGACCTGACGGGCCAACAGGATGTGTTCGCGGGTCTGCGGCATCGGCCCATCCGCCGCGCTGACCACCACGATCGCGCCGTCCATCTGCGCGGCGCCTGTGATCATGTTCTTCACGTAGTCCGCGTGGCCCGGGCAGTCCACATGCGCGTAGTGCCGGTTCGCCGTCGCATATTCCACATGCGAGGTGGCAATCGTCAAAATCTTGGTCGGATCGCGACGGCCGGCCGATTCCGAGGCCTTGGCGACCTCATCGTACGCAACAAATTCGCAATAGCCCTTCAGTGACTGCACACGCGTGATGGCAGCCGTCAGGGTGGTCTTGCCATGGTCAACGTGCCCGATCGTTCCGACGTTGACGTGGGGCTTATTTCTCGCAAAGGTTTCCTTAGCCATGGTGAACTTCCTTCGTTGCTACCCTCGTGTGTTCTGTCCGTTGCCAGTCGTTTTGTTGCGACCTGGAGCCCATGAGCGGGATTGAACCGCTGACCTCGTCCTTACCAAGGACGTGCTCTACCAACTGAGCTACATGGGCTTAACCCCCAGCCCAGCCGAGGGGAAAAAACCCCTTACCCGCTCCGTCTCCGACCGCCTACGGCGTGCTCGCCGCGGGGCAACCGGGCCGAACCGAATTCGGGCAGCGTCGCTCGCCGTCTGTTTTCCGTCTCGCTTCCACCACAAGCCGAAGCGGCAGAAACGAAACCGCATAAATGTAGCAAGATCCCCCTCGACCGTCAACAAGGAGTTGGAAAAAAATAACAAAGCCCCCTGGCGGCGCTGGCCGGCCCGCGCGTCACCCTCTGCGAGGGCCGTGACTTTCTTGCCGCAACCAGGCCATGCTGCCGTGATACACCATCTGCAAGCTTGACGTACCTCTACAACAATCACTAGAGTTTGCGTGTGGCTTGCACTCAGTTGAACCGGTTTTACCATTTCCTGACATGTATCGAGCATGCCCACCGACAGGTCCGCACATGAAAAGCATTGGCAAATCGCAGGCGCCCTTAATTCTGATCGTGGACGACGACCGGATCACCACACAAGGGCTGGAAGGCCTCTTGCAAGGGGCGGGGTTCGCCACCCTGAGTGCCCATGACCTGGCCAGCGGCGCAGCCCTGGCTCGCGCGCATGACATCGCGCTCATCCTCTTGGATGTGCATCTCCCCGATGGCAGCGGCCTGGACTTGTGCGCCCAACTGATGGCAGAACCCTCTTACGCCGGCACCCCGATCCTGCTGATCTCCGCCTCTGATGACGTAACGATCAAAGTCCGCGGCTTCGCCGCCGGGGCGGTGGACTACATCACCAAACCGCTGGCCGGCGCCGAAGTGCTGGCGCGCGTGCGCACCCACTTGCGCCTGCGCTCCGCCTATGAGTCGCTGGCCCGCATGCATGCCGAACGCGTCTACCAACTGGGTGCCTCTCAGGAGTCGCTCATGCCTCGCCCCGGCGACCTGCCGGAAGCCGGCTTCAGCGTCTGCATGCAGCAAGCGCACCGGGCCGGCGGAGACTTCTACGATGTCATCTCCGTCGGCGAGGGGATCACCGACTTTGTGGTGGCCGATGCCAGTGGTCACAACTTGAGTTCATCCCTCTGGACCGCCGCCTTCAAGGCACTCGTGTCAGAATACGCCTCCGTCCTGCATACCCCCAAGGACATCCTCAACAAGATCAACCATGCCCTGCAACGCATCCTGCGGGAAGGCGCCTACTTCACCGCCGTGTATGCCCGGCTTAACCGGCGCAATAACAAAATCATCCTGGCCAGCGCCGGCCACCCCCCCGCGGTGCTGATCCAGTCGGAGGCCCCAGAAGCCATTCTCTGTGATCTGGCCGGCGACGTGCTCGGCGTCTTCCCCGATGCCGTCTTTGCCGAAAAGGAGTTTTCCGTGCAGCCGGCAGACCGCCTCTTCCTGTGCACCGACGGCCTGCTGGAGCAGGACATGTCCCAAATCGAAGGGATCCAGCGCCTCAGGGATGCCTGCTACCGTGCCACGGAACTGCCACTCATCGATGCCGTGCCGGGCATCGTCGGCTATCTCTACACCGGTTCCGCCCCGGATGACGACATTATCCTCTTGGGGGTGGAAGTATGAGCCAGCGCCTGCCGACCGGTTTGGACTGGACCATGCCGTCCGAGCTCTCCCGCGTGGACGGCATCTGCCAGGAAACCCACGCCCTGCTCCACGCCCACCAACAAGCAGCACTGGTGTTTACCATGGACTTGTTGTTGAGAGAGTTCCTGAATAATGCTATCATTCATGGTAACAAAAACGTACACGCCAAGCAGGTGCAAGCCGCCCTACGGATCGGACGAAAATGGGTGGTTTTACGCATCCGCGACGAAGGACGTGGTTTCAAATGGCGCAAAGCCTCCCAGCGCCTCCCGGATGAAACCGCCACCTCCGGCCGCGGCCTTATGATTGGCAAGGCCTATGCCGGCCGTATGCGATATAATCAGGCTGGCAACGAAATCACCTTATGGATCCCCAAATCCACCACGCCCCCGTGCTTGAGCAAACACACCTAACCCGTCAGTAGAGACCCCCGCGAGTAAAATGCCATGGACGAGATCGCCATCACCCGCACCGACAGCCAGAGCCTCATCAAGCTCCCGGTGAAGCTGACCGCCGTGGCGGCGCCCGCCCTGCAGGCCGCGCTCAAGCAGGAGATCGCCGCCGGCAGCCGCACCATCGTTTTTGACCTGACCGCCACCACCACGTTGGACTCCACCGGCATCGGCCTGCTGATCGCCACCAGCAATACCCTCGCCACCATGCAGGGGAGCATCCGCCTGCAGAACGTCGCGCCGGACATCTTGAAACTGCTGCAGCACATGCGCCTGGCGGACCGACTGCGCGCCACCGCCACCGGGGAGGCCAACCGTGGATGACGATCTGCTAAAAGGTTTTATTGTCGAGTGCCGCGAGCACCTGGCCGACATCGAGCGGGACCTGCTGCGCATCGAGGAAGCGGGCGCCAATATCGACGAAGCCCTCGTCAATAAGGTCTTCCGCGCCGCCCACTCCATCAAGGGTGGTAGCGGCTTTTTCGGTCTGAACAAGGTCAAGGAGCTCTCCCACAAGGCCGAAACCGTCCTCGACATGCTGCGTTCGCGCAAGATGACCCCCAATGCCGAGGTCACCAACATCCTGCTGGCGGCTTTTGACCAGTTGCGCGAGATGATCAACCATGCCGAAACCAGCGACGAAGCCGACATCTCCGAGAACGTCGTGAGCCTGGTCGGTCTGGCATCCTCCTACCTCCCCCAGGACCAGAAGGCCTCGCTCACCGCCCAAGTGACCCTGACCCCTGCCAGCGGGCTTGGCCAGATCACCCTGCCGCAGACCGACGTCGACCGCGCCCGCCGCACCGGGCTCTTCATCTACTGGGCCGACTGCGACCTGATCCACGACATCGAAGCGCGCGGCCAGGATATCCTGGCGCTCTTCAAGCGCCTCTCCAGCGCCGGCGAAATCCTGGACTGCTCCGTGGACACCGCCGCCATCGGCACGCTCGACGACGCCCTCTGCCACCGCGTGCCGCTGCGGCTGGTGGTGGCCACCGTGCTGGAGCCTGACATGGTGGCCGGGCTGTTCGAGCCGATCCCGCGCGAGCGCGTCAAGCTGCTGATGGATCCACATGCCGACCGCCCACTCTCCGCCGCACCTGCGGCCACGCCGCCCCCCACCCCAGTCGCGCTGCCGCCTCCGGTCACGCCGCCGCCCGCCGACGCCCCGCTGGTCTTGGCCACGCCGCTGACACCGGCCGTGCCGCCACCGCCCGTGCCCGAAGCCAGCTCCCAACGCACCCCGCCGCGCCCAACCGAAGCCGGCGCACCGGCCGAAGCCGCCGATGAGACCCTGCGCGTCAACGTCGGCCTGCTCGAAACGCTCATGAACCTGGCCGGCGAGCTGGTCCTCAGCCGCAACCAGCTCCGCGCCGCCGTGGCGCAGAATAACCACCAGCTCCTCGACACCGCCAACCAGCGCGTCAACCAGGTCACGTCCGAGCTGCAGGACGTGATCATGCAGACGCGGCTGCAGCCCGTGGGCAACGTTTTCCTGAAGTTCCCCCGCCTGGTGCGCGACCTCTCCCGCTCGCTGAACAAAGAGATCCAGCTCGAGATCCAGGGAAAAGAGGTCGCCCTGGACAAGACGCTGATCGAAGGGCTCTCCGATCCGCTCACCCACATGGTGCGCAATGCCGTGGACCACGGCGTGGAGACCACGGCCGAGCGCGTGGCCGCCGGCAAGAGCCCCAGCGGCCTGGTGCGCATCGAAGCGCGCCACGAGGCCGGGCAGGTGGTCATTGAAATCGCCGACGATGGCAAGGGCATTGATCCGGCCAAGATCACCGACGCCGCCATCCGCAAGGGGCTGCTAACCGCGGAGAAGGCCGCCGCGCTCTCGGAGCGGGAGCGCCAGGCGCTGATCTTCCTCCCCGGGCTCTCGACCGCCAAGGTCCTCACCGACGTCTCTGGCCGCGGCGTGGGCATGGATGTGGTCAAGACCAACCTCGACCGCCTCGGCGGGCAGGTGGAAATCCACTCGGTGGTGGGGCGCGGCTCCACCTTCCGTATCAAACTGCCGCTGACGCTGGCCATTATCCCCTCGTTGATCGTAGCGCTGCGCGAGGAGCGCTTCGCCATTCCGCAAGCCAACATTGAGGAGTTGCTGCGCCTGCAACCCGCGGAAGTGGCCGAACGCATCGAAATCGTGGGGAACACCGAGGTGCTGCTGCTACGCGACCGGGTATTGCCGCTGGTGCGACTGGACAAACTGCTCGCCGGCTCAGGTAGTACGGCGCCCACGCCCCCTACCGCCCCCACCACGCTGGAGATCGCCGTGGTGACCACGGGGATTACCTCCTTCGGCTTGGTGGTCGGCGCCTATCACGACACGGAGGAGGTCGTGGTCAAGCCGCTGGGGCGCCGCTTCCAACAGTTGCGCGAATATGCCGGTGCCACGATCCTAGGCGATGGCGCCCTGGCGCTCATCCTCGATGTGGCCGGCATGGCGGCCAAGACCGGGCTGACGGCCTCGGACGCCGAAGCAGCCCAAGCCAAGGACCAGGCTACCCATGCCGTCACACAGCAACAACTGCAAGACGTGCAGGTGCTGCTGCTCTTCCATAACGGACCCGACGAACCGTGCGCCATCCCGCTCGACCTGATCCAACGCATTGAACGCATCGAGCCGAAGCAAATCGAACGCCTGGGGCGCCAGCGCACCATGCAGTACCGCGGCAGCTCGCTGCCGCTGGTCACCCTGAACGACGCCGCGCAGGTCGGTAGCCTCGATGAGAGCCGCGAGCTGATCGTGCTAGTGACTAACGAGCATGGCCGCGAGGTGGGACTGCTGGGCAACCTGCCGGTAGACGTGGTCGAGGCGTCGGTCACGCTGGACCGCACCACGCACCGGCAGCGCGGCATTGCCGGCTCCGTAATCCTGCGCGAGCGCACCACGCTGATCGCCGACCTGCACGAGATCATCACGGCCGCACACCCGGACTGGGTTGAGCCACAGGTCGTAAGCAACACGCCCACCCTCCCCGCCCTAAAAGCGGGCGGCACGACCATCTTACTGGCCGAGGACTCCGATTTCTTCCGTGCGCAAGTTAAACGTTACCTGGAAGAGGATGGCATGCAGGTGCTGGCTGCGCCGGACGGCGAGGCCGCCTGGAACTTGCTGCTGCAGAACCTCGACACCGTGCGCGCCGTGGTCACCGACATCGAGATGCCGCAGCTCAACGGCTTGCAACTGGCCCACCGCATCCGCGATGACCAGCGCACCGCCAAGCTGCCGGTAATCGCGGTCAGCTCCCTGGC
>CAIOST010000009.1 GCA_903861045.1 uncultured bacterium
GAAAGCGCCGATTAAAATCGGCAGAGAGTAGAGAATGAAAGAGTCTCACGGTGAAGGTGTAGCGAACCGCACCGGCTCCGAGTCATGCCTCGACGACCCGCGAGGGCGTGGGGAAGCGTTGACAGGGGAAAGCACAGGCGAGCTATGGAATTCCGAAATCACTACAATCCGGGAGCCGAGCCTGTGATACGGCGGCGAAGGCGATGCGGACTATCGCGTATTGCAAGCGGTAGGTCGTCCCGGCGGAGTCAGAGAACTTGGCATGTGTGGACACTCACTGCGCGAGAATCGGGATACCTCGGAACGAGGTCTGCATGGAAACATGGCAGACGCTACAGGGAAGGTTAATAGCCGTACGCCTGTGGATATGCTCGGACGAGGAGTCGGACGGCAACATAGTACCGAGGAAGTCAGCGAACAAGGGGAGGCGTGTCCCCGCGGAGTTGATGGAGGGAAGGGCGCCGGCCAAGAGGAACTCGAAGCAGGAAGCCGCGAACCGGATACAAGGCCGGGAATTCGCGTTGATCGGAATGCAACGAGTGCGTCAGGGGACGCTATACTCAAGGTAGGAGCCGTATGCGGTAGTGCCGCAAGTACGGATCTGTGCGGGGGGCACCCGGCGACGGGTGTCCCTACCGCGACTGTCAGTCGGCAAGATTTGGGCATGGCTGCTGGCCAGTTCGCGACCCGCAACTGGGCTCGCGGCGTCACCAGCAGCTACGCCTACTCTCCATGCTGCGGCCCATGATCGGAATCAGCTACTCCGCTGGCACCCCTGCGGTTAGCTGCACCCTCGACCGTCTCGGCCGCCAGAAGACCATTACCGACGCCACCGGCACCCAGACCTTTACCTACAACGACGCCCTCCAGCTCGCTTCAGAAACCGTCCCCGTGGCGGCGGGCACCCCGCACCCCCCCGTCGGACGGGATGCCGCCGGAGCGGAGCGTGCTACGGCAGGCGGAAGAGGACGAGCAAGAAGAACTGCGCGAGGTGCGGCCAGATAATCAGGGATGAATCCATTGCTCATGGCCGCACCGCGTGGCCAATCTGCGCAACCGTCCTCCGGGGGAGGGCACGGAAATGCTACGCCAGCTCCGCGCCTCCCAGACTCCAGCGTAGCGGGGGGTGAATTCAAACGATAGCAGCGATTCAAGGTTATGCGCCACACCTGGCTTAGTTTTCAGCAAACGTGTCGATGGACATGAATTTGCTATCGGCTGTGTTAGGGGGCACGTGCAGGGCTAGCGCGTCAGGGTTGTCCGTGGCCGGTCAGGCGCGCGAGTTCGGCGTGGAACGAGGCGGAGGGGCAGTCGCGCAGTGCGAAGGGGCGGCCGTTCGGGTGCGGCAGTTCGATGGACAGGGCGTGTAGCATCAGGCGCGGAAATTGTTCCTGCACAGCACGCTGGCCATAGCGCCGGTCGCCAACGATCGGATGGCCGAGGTGGTAGAGGTGCACGCGGATCTGGTGGCGGCGCCCGGTACGGGGGGCGGCTTCCACCAAGGTAACGTTGTCAAAGCGTTGCAACACGCGAAAGTCCGTGGTGCTGGGTTTGCCGGTCGGTGAGACCCCCATGCGGCCGGAGCCGAACTCCCGGATGGGCTGGTCAATCGTGCCGCACGCCGGCACGACGTTACCATGCACCAGCGCCAGATAGGTCTTGCGGACCCGGTGTTCGGAGAAGGCCGTGTTCAGGAAACGATGACTATCGGCATGACAGGCGTAGAGGATGACGCCGCTGACATCCTTGTCGAGGCGGTGCACGGGGAGCAGGCGGCAACCGAGCTGGCGAATGAGCTGTTCCAGCAGGCAGTCCGGATCCTGCGCGTGTTCCGGTACGGCCGCCACGCCCTCGGGTTTGTTGACGGCGATCAGGCTGGTATCTTGATGGAGGATAGGGAATGGCATGGCGGAGGCGGTGTGACCTTTGCGCGGTGAGAGCGGTGGGGGGCGTTGCTTAGGGTGGTGGCAGCACGGCAGCGGGGATGACGCAGGTGGCGAGGAGGTGGTCTTCCAGCAAGGCGGTATGCACGGGCATGGCACGCCCTTGCAGCGGGCGGAAGACGTCCAGCCATTGTCCGGCGATTTCCAGTTCGAGGCGTCCGGTGCTCGCGTCCATGGTACGCACGTGGAGGTCGCTGGGGCTGTAGCGGATGCCGGTGCCCAGTGCTTTGGCGAGGGCTTCCTTGGCGCACCAGAAGCGCAGGAGGGTTGTGGGTCCTTCGCCGGACTGGGCGGCGAGTTCCTGTTCCTCCAACGTGAAGACGCTGCGCGAGAAATCATCGGTCATGTCACGGCCGAGGCGTTCGAGGTCAATGCCGATGCGGCCATTGACGGCGATAGCGGCGGCCACCAGGCCGCTGGTGTGGGCGATGGAGATATCCACGGACTCGCGGGTGCGATCCTGCCAGGCGCCCAAGGCGTGCGGTTTGCCGGAGTCATCGCTCCAGATGGGGATGTCGGTGGCGGCCCAGTGTTGTTGGTGGCGTTCGAGCAGGTGGCGGCGGAGGGCTTCTTTGACGCAGGCGCGTCCGAGCAGCCATTCGATGCGGCGGGTGGCGACGCCGCGCATGGCGAGAAATTCATCGCGTTCGGCGTTGTTGAGCACGGCAAAGGCGACCCCCTTGAGCCAGAGCTCCTGCTGATTTTCGAAGAGTTTATGGGGGATTTTGGTGACCATGCTGCCGCGCACGGTCATGGCGAATTCTCCCAGCAGGGGGAGCGGCATCTCCTGGGTTAGAAACGCGTCCGATGGGCGGAGCAGCAGGTGGTGGATGGGCGGGGTGATGGGGCAGATCAGTTCCTCCCAGCCTGTGGCGGTCATCACGAGTCGTCCGCGGCCATCGGAGATCTGCAGGTCGGCTACGTAGGAGCGCGGGTTCTGTGCGGTGATGCGCAGGTAGGCGCGCAGGCGGGTCCCTTCCGGCAGGACGGTTGTGAGAAAGCGGATGCGCCGGGCGCGGAAAGGCAAGGTTAGGCTGCCGGCCCATTTTTCCGCGCTGTTCCAGAGGTTGGTGCCGGAAACGAGGCCATCCATGGTGAGTGGCCAGATCGAAAAGAAGGGGATGCGTGTGGCGCGCACGGCATCGGCACGCGACGGCACGACGACTTCATAGTCCAGGCCATTATCGCCGTGTTGGAAGACATGGTTGGCTGATTGCAACATGCGTCCTTGGAAAAGCCGGTCCGGGTAGATATCGGAACGGGTCCAGTTGGCGGGGCGCGGATTGCAGAGGGGCGCCGGTTTGGCGGTTTCCGGGTCCGGTGGCGCGTGGGCCAGGATGATGGTGGCTTCGCCCATGGGGATGGCAAACGAACTGCCGGGGACGGGGGTACGCAAGGTCACATGAATGGCGGTCTGGTTGGGATCAGGCAGGCGGGTGGCTTGAATCAGCAGGCGCACTTCGCCGCGTTCGAGGGTGATGATGCGCTTGCCGCGCAGGTCATCCACCTGTATGACACGTTTATTTGGTGCGAGGCGGCGTGCGGCTTCGGACATGATTTCGAGGCAGGTGACGGCGGAGAGGACGGGCAGGCCGCCGAGGCGCGGGTTTCCCAGGGAGACGCGATGGGCAGCCAGGGCGAAGTCGCGCAGGAACGGGTACTCTTCAATCGTGAAGGTCTTGACGATTTCGATGTTTTCGCCGGGTTTTTCGGCTAGGATTTCTGCTTCGGTCAGTAGCGGGAAATCGGCGCCAAAGTTATTGCATTGCACCGTGCTGGTGCTCGTGAGCGCCGGTGTGCCGGCCGCGGTGCTGGCGGCCAGGGGGGTGGTGGGGGCGAGTCCGCTGATTTCGGGCAGGGAGCCGTCGAGAATCACCGTGGTTTCGACAGCGCGGTGGCGACGATGGTGGGGGCTGGTGCGCAGGTCTAGCAGTTGGGAGGGGCGGTGACGGTGCAGGACGGTGGCGTCGAACGCGACGCCGTGTGCCGCCAGCACGGCCAGCGCTTGGTGAAGCTGGGTCAGGCCGGGGCGGTGGATGCGGTCCGTGGCCACGGCGGCATGCGGGCGTGTGCCGAGCACGTCGGTCACGCGCGTGGAGAGGTTGCCGCGCGGGCCGAGTTCCACAAAGATGCGGTAGCCGTCCTGATAGAGTTGCTCGATGGTAGCGCCGAAACGCACCGGTTCGGCCCATTGCCGGACGCAGACATCCAGCAGGTCGGCCGGGTTATCGGCATGTGGGCCGGCGCGCAGGCAGGAGTAGAGCGGGATTTGGGGAGGGTGGTGAAGCCAGTGGCTCAGGTAGGCACGCAGGGGTTCCAGGGCCGGCGCAAAGGCCGGCATATGGTAGTACCGCTGCACGCCGAGGCGACCGACGCGGGCGCCGTTACGACGCAGGAGCGTGGCGATGGTGCCGGAGGCTTCTGCCGGTACCGCGGCGATCGTCTGGCGTGGACCGTTGAGCATGACCAGCGCGGTCTGGAGGCGCCACGGTTCGGGTACTTGTTCCTGCCAGCCAACCGGCGCATCCTCCACGGAAAGCAGGGCATACAGCGGGATATCTGGCCGGCCGGAGAGCTGTTGCGTGAGCTGATACCCTTCGCGCAGTAACTGGAGGCGCTGGGCGGTATCGAGGGCGCCGAAGGCCCCGGCAAACTCCAAGGCGAAAAATTCGCCACCGCTGTGCCCCATGGCGGCGTCCGCCCGGATACCGAAGGCCTCAAAGAGGCGAGCCAAGGCGCTGCTGGCGGCATGGGTGCATTGGATGGCGCCCGCCATGTGGATGCCGACTTCGGCGCCGCCCTCGGTGCGGCCTTGCAAGGCCCCGGCGCCAAACAGCCATTCACTGGGAAGAAAACCATCGGGGGCGCAGACCGCATCGGCTTCGTCGAAGGCCTCGCGGCAGAGATCAAAGCTCAGGCAGAGATCGCGCAACATATCCGGGTAGAGCGAGGTTTCGCCGGGGAAGAGGAAGACCATGCGGCCGGCGGGTCGCAAGCGCTGCCGGAAATAGAACATGCCGGCCTTGTCGCGGATGCGGTTGGCTTGTTCCCCTAGTTTGGCATGGGCGACCGCAAGGCGTGCACAGAGGTCTGCGACGTCGGTGGCGACGATGGCCAGCACGGCCGGCAGCCCCCGGGCGCGGTGGGCGAGCGTGAAGGCCACGTCGCGCAGCGTTAGGCCAGGCGTATGTTCGAGTGTATATCGAAGGGTGTGCACCTCATGGGCCAAGGCGTCATCGGATGCTGCGCCAATGAGGCACAGCTCGTTTTCGAACAGGGAATGGAGGTGTCGGCGGGGGTTCATGGCTGGTGGGTGTGTTCCTCCAGGACGGCATGCCCCATCGTACAGGTCGTATCAAAGGCGGTCACGGCGGCGCGCCGAGGGGCATGGTTGCGGCCTTGAATCCAGGGACGTGGCGCGGAGGCGCCGTGGAAAGGCGAGGCGGCTTGCGTCAAGCGCGAGTGCAGGCGGTTGCGCAGGCTCGACAAGGGGGGGAGCAAGCGGTGGTGCAGGGCGAGCGCGGCTTTGATGATGCCGGCGAGACCGGCGGCGGCATAGCTGTGGCCGATGTGGGCCTTGCAGGCACCCAGCAGGATGCGCGGGGATTTTTTGACATACTCGGGGAAGACGCGGCGCATGGCCTGAATTTCCATCAGGTCTTCTTGCGGAATGGCGCTCCCGTGCGTCTCCAGAAAGCCGATGGTGGCTGGTTCTGCGCCGGCTTGCTGGTAGGCTTGCTGCATGGCGGCGGTCAGCGCATGTGTATCGGGGCGGCCGTCGCGCGTGGGGGTGTCGCTGGCAGCCAGCGCGATGCCTTTGAGCAGGGCGAAGATGGTGTTGCCGTCGCGTTCGGCCGCGCGTCGGCGTTTGAGCACCAGGAAGCCGCCGCCTTCGCCGGGGAGCGTGCCGTCGGCCTCGCGCCCCAACGGGGTGGGGTAGTCATGCGTGGTGAAAGGTAGCAGGCAGTTCATTCCCATGAGTGACTGCAGGCTGGTGCAGTTCTGCACGGCGCCTGCCAGCATGATATCGCAGCGTCCCAGCAGCAGTTCGTCCATGGCGATGCGCAGGGCTTGCAGGGAGGAAGCGGCACCGGCATCCACGGCGCAAACCATGCCGGAGATTCGCAAGGTGGCCGCGCACTGGCCGGCCAGGGCGTGGCCAAAGGCCGTACGGAGCGCGGCCGGACGCACAGGGGGGAGCGACTCTTTCAGGGATTGGCGGATTTCATTGAGTTGGGTTTCGGCCGCCCCGGGAAAGAGTCGATGAAGCAGGGTGATGGTCTGGTCCATGATCAGCCCGTGTTGGAGCCAGTTGGCGGTAGCGACATTGAGTGGCGAGGCGTAGCCCAGCACCAGTCCGGTGCGGCCGGCGGGTAGCGCGGATGGGGTAATGCCGGCCTGGCGCAGTGCGGTCGTGGCGAGGTGCAGGGCGAGGAACTGATCGGGGTTGGCGCCGGCTAAGGCGTCGGGGGTCAGGCCGAAGGCGCCGGGCACGAAGGTATTGAGATCGCGCAGATAGCCGCCGCGTTGCGTGTGTAACCGGTCAAAGAGGGGGGAGGTGGGGTCGAGGATGCGCGACGCCAGTGGATTCGGGTGATCGCTGATGGCGCAACGACCCGTTACCAGGTTGCTCCAGAAGGCGGCCGTATCGGCGGCGCCGGCAAAACGGCAGGAAAGGCCTACGATGGCGACGTCATCTGGTTCGGCGGTGGTGTTGGTTGGCTGGGGGTGCAACGTGCTGTGCCTCAAACGGGGGGGGGGGCGAGTGGGTTATGCAAGGCATCCGGGCTTTCAGGCAGGGGATCATAGCTGTGTTCTGGTGCTGGAAACGTGCCGTTGGCCACGTCGCGGGCATAGGCGGCAAAGGCGTCACGCATCTGGGGTGCCAACTGGGCATACGCTTTGACAAACTTGGGTTGGAACTGTTCATTCAGCCCGAGCATGTCGTGGGAGACGAGTACTTGGCCGTCGCACCCGGGTCCGGCGCCAATGCCAATGGTCGGCGTGGTGGTGGCGGCGGTGATCTCGGCGGCGAGTGGCGCGGGGATACATTCGAGTACCAGTGCGAAAATGCCGGCCTCGTTCAAGACGCGTGCGTCGGTGCGGAGCTGGTCGGCGGCGGGTGCGGTGCGCCCCTGCAGTTTGTATCCGCCCAGTTCCCGAATGGATTGCGGGGTTAACCCGATATGCCCGACCACTGGAATGCCGTTGGCCGTCAGCGCGCGCACGAGGTCTGCGCGGAACGCACCGCCCTCGATTTTGACCGCATCCGCGCCGGCTTCCTTGAGCAAGCGCCCTGCATTGACGATGCCGACCTCAAGGGATGGCTGGTAGGAAAGAAAAGGCATGTCGGCAATGACGAGTGCGTTTTTCACGCCGCGGACGACGGCGGCCGTGTGGTGGAGCATTTGCTCCATGGTCACCGGGAGGGTGCTTTCATACCCTAGCACGGTCATGCCCAGGGAGTCGCCCACCAGGATCAACGGGATGCCGGCCTCGTCCATCATGCGGGCCGTCGAGCAGTCGTAGGCCGTCAGGCAGGCAAGTTTCTGCTTCCCTTTGGCTTGGCGGATGCGGGTAACAGTCCACGTCTTCATGCGCGGGAATCATAGCACAATGTTGCGCGTTGGGTAGGGGGAGAATGCGATTCAGTTTAGGCTTTATCCGGCAGAGGGGATGCGATACCTTTTTCCTGTTGGTTGGTTCGTTGGCAGGAAAGGACGGCGTAGATGGCGATCACAATACAGGCTGGCAGTAGTAAGCCCGGCGCGGCGATTTCGGAACGGCATCGCAATCCGGCGGAGATCGTGGCGGTCGCGCCCAAGGCGAATTATACGGTGGCGGGCATTTGTGCCATCGTGGCGGCCTTGATTTTCAGCGTGATGCTGGCGATTTTGTACATGGATTGGACGGCGCTCTCCCCGGCCTAGGCGAGGGCGCGGGGTGCTGGCGATGCTATGACGAGTATGCTCTGGTGGCGGGTGGCCGGGCTGACGCGGTATATACGAGAGTTGTGGGTGCATGCCCCGGCCGCGCGTGGGGTGGCGCTGCTTTGTGTGGCTGTTTATCTGATGCAAGGGATCTGCCGGCAGGTCGCTTGTGTGGCGGGGTATTCCTTTGAATATCTGCTCTTGCATTGTTTCGGGCTCTGCCCGGCGTTGTTTGCCACGGGTTTTATCTGGCAACTGGGCACCTATCTTTTTCTGCATTTGAATGTGTGGCATCTGCTTTGCAACGCCCTGGGATTGCTGCTGCTGGGGGGCGGTGTGGAGGGGGAGATCGGCGCCAAGCGCTTTTTGCGACTCTTCTTTTTGGGCGGTGTGGCGGGGGGGCTGGCTTGGGTGTTGTGGGATCTGGCCGTGATGGCGCTGGCCGGCGGGCCCGCCTGGTTGCCGACCGGTCTGGCGGCGCTGGGCCGTCTGGCTGCTTCGCAGCGCGTGGTGACCGCGGAGGGGAGTGCCCTCTGTATTGGCGCTTCCGGCGGGCTGTTTGCGCTGATTGGCGCGATTGCGGCGCTATTTCCCAGGCGGCGCCTGCTGTTGTTTCTGGTCTGGCCGGTGCGTGCCCGCCGTTTTGCCGTAGTGCTGGGGGGGCTGAGCGTGGTGTTCCTGATCTATGGGCTTGGCAACGTAGCCCACCTGACGCATCTGGTCGGGGGTGTGGCCGGCTATCTCTACGGCCGGCGGCTCGCGGCCGAGGGGTGGGGGGACGGCGCTGCGTGAGGCTGGGCGCGTTTTTTTGTTGTAACTGAGAGTGATTGGCAGGTGACAGATGCCGACACCCGGGGTGAGGATTATGCGGTATTAGTCGTCGGCACGAAGGGCCTGCCGAGAAACACACGTTGTAGAGCATCCAGCGCGTTGATGCTGTTCTGCCGGGCGGTGGACACGTAGCTGCGGATACGGCAGAAGTTCTCAAGAGCCCGGAAGCTGCGGAAGGTGCCCGAGATCTTCTGCCGCAGCTTCAGGAAAGCCCGCTGTACTGCCTGCCGGCGTGTCCGTCGGCGTGTCGACTCACCCCTTCGCCGCGGATCCTTCCTGTCGCCGGTCGCGGAAGAACTGTTGCATCAGGTCCCGGCATTCGTGTTCCAAGACGCCGGCGATGATTTCTGGACGGTGATTGAGGTTGGGGTGCGCGAGGATGTTGAAGACCGAGATGGCGCCACCACGCTTGGGATCCGGCACGCCGAAGACGACGACCGGGATACGCGCCAACACGATCGCGCCGGCACACATCGGGCAGGGTTCTTTGGTCACGTAGAGGATGGTGTCTAGTAGCCGCCAGTCGCGCACGGCAGCGGCGGCCTGTGTGATGGCGATCATCTCGGCGTGGGCGGTCGGGTCCTTGAGCAATTCCGTCTGGTTATGTGCGCGTGCCAGCACATGGGCGGACATGGGCGGCGCCAGCGGGTCAGTAGGGCGGGCGATGATGATGCACCCGGCCGGGACTTCACCGGTTTCCGCTGCTTTGACGGCCTCGCGCATGGCCAGTCGCATGCAGTGCTCATGGAAGGTTTGCGTGGCTGCCACCGTCTGCTACCCCCTGACCTTTTTGACAAACCGCTCCATGCGGCTCATGGCTTCCTTGATCAGGTCGATATTGGTGGCATAGCAGCAGCGCAAGTAGCCTTCGCCGCAGGCGCCAAAGGCACTGCCGGGGACGCAGGCCACGCTCTCCTCACTGATCAGGCGCAGGGCGAAATCTTTGGAGGTCAGCCCGGTGGACTGGATGGAGGGAAAGACGTAGAACGCGCCTTCCGGCACGTGGCAGGTGAGCCCCATGTCGTTCAGCGCCGCACAGATGTAGTTGCGGCGCTGGCGGTACGATTCGCGCATCTCCACGATGTCTTCCGCCCCATGCTGCAAGGCCTCGATGCCGGCGATCTGGCTGATCGTCGGGGCACTCATCATGCAGTACTGGTGGATTTTCATCATGGCCTCGATCAGTTCCGTGGGCGCACAGGCGAAGCCGAGGCGGAACCCGGTCATGGCCCAGGCCTTGGAGAACCCGTGTAGGAAGATGGTGCGCTCCTGCATGCCGGGGATCGAGACGATGGAGAGGCGCTCGCCGTCGTAGGTCAACTCTGAGTAGACCTCGTCGGTGATCACGAGCAGGTCATGCCGGATGGCAAAGGCGGCCAGCGCCTCCACATCCGCACGGCGCAAGGCGGCGCCGGTGGGATTCGTGGGGAAGTTCAGCAGCAGCACACGGCTGCGCGGCGTCACCTTGGCTTCGAGGGCGGCCACCTGCAGGCGGAAGCCGTCGGCGGCGCTCGTTTCCACCGGTACCGGTACCGCATGGGCCATGCGGATCAGCGGGGCATAGGCGACAAAACACGGCTCGTGATAGAGCACTTCATCGCCAGGTTCCACGACGGCGCGAATGGCCAGATCCATCGCCTCGCTGACGCCCACCGCGACCAGGATCTGTGACTTCCAGTCGTAGGAGGCGTGGAACTCGTTGGTAACATACTGCGCCAGTGCCTGGCGCAATTCCGGCATGCCCAGGTTGGCGGTGTACTTGGTCGCGCCTTTTTCAATGGCGTGGATCGCGGCTTCGCGGATATGCCAGGGCGTGACGAAGTCGGGTTCGCCAATGCCGAGGCTGATGACATCCTTGCGGTTGGCCACAATGTCGAAAAAATCGCGAATGCCGGAGCGCGGGATGCTTTGCAGCGATGGCGAGACGAAACTACGGCGAGACTTGGAGGCGGTCGTCATGTTGCGTGGTCTCCAGCAATGTGCCTTGGTCCTTGTATGATTTCAGCATGAAATGTGTGGCGGTGCCCAGCACGCCATCCAGAGCGGCCAGTTCGGAGCTTACGAAGCTGGCCACTTCCTGCAGATTACGCCCGCGCACGAAAAGCATCAGGTCGTAGCCGCCTGACATAAGGAACAGCGACTCGACCTGCGGGAACTGGCCGATGCGCTGGGCCAGGCGGTCAAAGCCGCCGATGCGTTCCGGGCGAATGCGCAATTCGATCACGGCCCGCACGTCGCTATGGCCCGCGAGGTCCTCGTTGATCACGGCATGATACCCGCGGATCTGCCCCTGGCGTTCATATTCCGCGATCTTCTCCTGCACGGCAGCGGGCGTGATGTTTAGCATGCGTGCGAGATTCGTCGTGGATTCGCGGGCGTTTTTACGTAGCAGGTCCAGTAACGCTTCCATGATGGGGGACTCCTTGTGGTACGCCTACGGTGCCGGACAAGCGGGGGCCGGTTTCGGCCCGCAGGCATGAATACGTGGGGCAGCATACCCGTATGACGAGGAGAGGTCAACCCGCCGCGTCGACCTGTTCCCGGCTGGCTTGCACCACCAGCGCCTGGCCGAGCCATTCCACGGTCAGGTAGATACGCATGGAAGCATCCAATCGCGCCACCACACCTTCAATGCCCTGGAAGGGGCCGGTAAGGATGCGCACACGCGTGCCGGATGTCAGCATCGGGGTCGGTCGCAGGGAGGGGTCAATCTTCAGGGCCCGCCGGATATACACGAGTTGGCGCAGCATCTGGTAGGGGCGACTGGGATCCAGAAAACGTACGACGTGATTGGTTTGCTGTAGCGCCAATCGGCGTGGTGCGTCAATGGCCACAAAAAGGTAGCCGGGGAAGACGGGGATTTCGGTGGTCACCTGGCGGCGCTGATAGGTGGCGGTGCGCTTGCGCAGTGGCAGGTAGTGCGGAATGCCTTGCGTGCGGCAGAGATCGGCAGTTTTCTTTTCCAGCCTCGGTCGTACTTGAGCCACTTGCCATTTCATGACGATAAAATAACGGTTCCGCCGCGCCGGCACAAGACCGGAGATGCCCGGCCCTGAACTGCGGAAGATTGGGGGGGTGGATGCTTGGATGAATGTGGTATGCTTCGGAGCCCTGAACTGCGGAAGATATGCTTATGCTGTTTATATTGGCTGCAAAGTGGGAGATCGTCGGATGAAGGCACTGGTGCAACGGGTTACGGAAGCCTCGGTGGAGGTGGAGGGGCGGATCATCGCGCAGATCGGTCCCGGGTTGCTGGTCTTGTTGGGGGTGCGGCATGAGGACGGCCCGGAGGATGTGGCCTGGCTGGCGCGCAAGCTGCCGGCTTTGCGGATCTTCACGGATGCGCAGGACCAGATGAACCGCTCGGTCATGGATATGGCCGGCGGCATCCTGGTGGTTCCCCAATTCACGCTCTACGCGGAGACCCGGAAGGGGAACCGACCCAGCTTCATCGCGGCAGCCCGGCCGGAGCAGGCGAATCCGCTGTTTGAGGAGCTGGTGCGGCAATTACGCGCGCACATGGGCGAGGGGCGGGTAGGGACGGGGTTGTTTGGCGCGGATATGAAGGTGCGACTGCTCAATGATGGCCCCGTCACCGTGGAGTTGTGCACGCATGCCTGAGGGCGGCGCCAGGGGGCGGTCTGACCCCCATGGTCTTTTCTGACTTGCCCCCAGGCCGTCCGATGTCCCATCATGCCGACTTTCGCGTTAGTGTAACCCCCCCAAAGGAGATGGATGCATGAGTGCACCGGTGAAGAAGGTTGGCATTTTGACGGCGGGTGGACTGGCCCCCTGCCTGAGTTCCGCGATCGGCTATCTGATTGAACGCTACAGCAAGGTGGCGCCGGAGATTGAGATTATCTGCTATGTGAATGGGTACATGGGGTTGCTTAAGGGGGAGAGCCTGGTGGTTACGCCGGAAGTACGCGCGAATGCCAGCCTGCTGCTTCGCCATGGCGGCAGCCCGATCGGCAACAGCCGCGTGAAGCTCACGAACGTCAAAGACTGCGTGAAGCGCGGTCTGGTGAAAGATGGGGAGGATCCGCAGAAGGTGGCAGCGGATCAACTCGTGAAAGATGGCGTGGATGTGTTGCACACGATTGGCGGGGACGACACCAATACCGCTGCGGCCGATCTGGCGAAATTCCTGCAGCATAACAACTACCAGTTGACCGTGGTGGGTCTGCCCAAGACGATTGACAACGACGTCTTTCCGATCCGGCAGAGTCTGGGCGCGTGGACCGCGGCCGAGCAGGGGGCACGCTACTTTGCCAATGTGGTGGCCGAACATAATGCCAACCCGCGCATGCTGATCGTGCATGAGGTCATGGGACGCAGTTGCGGTTGGCTCACGGCGGCCACCGCGGTTGCCTACCGCAAGCTGCTCGACAACATGGCGTTTGTGCCGGCGCTGGGTCTGAGCCGCCTGCGCAAGGAAGTGCATGGCGTCTATATCCCGGAGATGGCGCTGGACGTGGCCGGCGAGGCCGCGCGCCTGCGCAAGGTCATGGACGAGAATGACTGCGTGAACATCTTCGTTTCCGAGGGCGCCTGTGTGGAGACCATCATTCGCGAACTCGAAGCCAAGGGCGAGGAAGTGCCGCGGGATGCCTTCGGTCATCCGCGCTTGGACAAGGTTAACGTTGGCGGCTGGTTTGCCAAGCAGTTTGCCGAGATGCTGGGCGCGGAAAAGACGCTGGTGCAGAAGAGCGGGTACTATAGCCGCGCGGCACCGGCGAATGCGGCGGATCTCAAGCTGATCAAACGCTGCGCGGTCAAGGCCGTAGCCTGCGCGCTGAAGCGCAAGGGGGGCGTGGTGGGTGAGGATGAGGATCGCAGCGATCGCCTGCGCGCCATCGAATTCCCCCGGATCAAGGGGGGCAAGCCGTTCAATTTGAACCAGACGTGGTTTGATGAACTGCTGCACGCCATGGGGCAGCCCAAGGGCACCACGGTTGAGACGAAGCACTAGCCGCAACGCTCGTCTGTGTCCGGTATCTCAGCCACACCCATCTGGCGCGCGGGGTTGCCGCAGCGTCAGATGGGTTTTTGTTAGCGCGCGGCCGGTTACTCTGCCACTGTCGTCGTCCGTGGTAGGGGCACGGGGGGGGCGAGCGGGGCGATACGCGGCGTGGGGGGGAGCGGCGTGGCACCTTTCAGTAGGCGGCAGAAATCCTTCTTCGTGGCATAGGCATGGGGGCCGGCCACGGTCGCGGAATCCTTGGTGACCTTGTATTGCACGGCCTTGCGTTCCAGGCGCACGATGCGGATAAATTGGTCACCCGCTTGCCAGACTTGATTCTGTTGTAGTCGCATGGGAATAGCATAGCAGTTTTACGGCATGGCGTCTTGGGGACTTTGGCAGTGATTTAAGGCAGGACAGGGGGTGCCGCCTGTGATACCCTGTGGCTGTCTCGGCGTTACTCACCTAGCGGATGTGGTGAAGATCATCGGCGAACAGGTGCGACGCGAACGGCAGGGAGCAGCCAGACCGGCATGGGCACAAAAGAACTGTACGACGAGTATCTGATCACGGGTATGGTCGATGGCTTTGAGCCGATCGAAGTGGTGCGTGCGGCGCAGTGCACGCTGACAGGTGCAGATGGTCGGGCCTATCTGGATTGTTTCAGCGGGATTGCGGTCGTCAATGCGGGGCATGGCCACCCACACGTGCTGGCGGCGGCTCGGGCGCAGATGGAGGCGCTGGTGCATTGCGGCACCTATCTGTATTACTCGCCGCGGGCCGGGGAGTTGGCGCGCCGGTTGGCGGCTGTGACGCCCGGACGGTTGCAAAAGAGTTTTTTTGGCAACAGCGGCGCGGAAGCCATCGAGGGGGCGCTGCGGCTCGCCAAGCAGTTTACCGGGCGCAAGGAACTGATTGCCCTGAACATGGGGTTTCATGGCCGCACCGCGGGCACGCTTTCGATTACGGGTAATCGTAGCCGTAAGAAGGGGAATGGGCCCTATCTGGCTGGCGTGGCTTTTGCGCCAGCGCCATATTGCTACCGTTGCCCACTGCGGCAGACCTATCCCGGCTGCGGCGTGGCGTGTGCGGAGTATCTGGCAGAGGTGTTGCGCTGCCAGACTGCCGGTGATGTCGCGGCATTTGTTGCCGAACCGGTGATGGGCGAGGGGGGGATTATTGTACCGCCGCCCGAGTATTTCAAGATTGCCATGCGACACATACGCCAGGACGGGGCGTTGTTTCTGGTGGATGAGGTGCAGAGTGGGTTCGGCCGTACCGGCAAGCTCTTTGCCATTGAGCACTATGATGTGGAGCCGGATCTGATGGCCATGGCCAAAGGGATTGCCGATGGTTTCCCCCTGAGTGCCTTTATCGCAAGGGCCGAGATTGCGGCGGCCTTTAAGCCGGGGGACCATCTCTCCACCTTTGGCGGTAATCCGGTCAGTTGTGCGGCCGCCTTAGCCAACATCGAGGTGTTGCTGGCGGAGGATTTGTGCGGCAATGCCATGCGGCGGGGGGCGCAAATCCGCCAGCGGCTGGAGGCCTGCCGGGAGCGGCAGCCGCTGATTGGTGAGGTGCGTGGTCTGGGCTTGATGATAGGCGTGGAGTTGGTGACGGATCGGCAGCGGACGCCGGGGGTGCAGGCGGCGCGGCAGATTCGGGAGGCGTGTCGCCAGCAGGGGGTGTTGATCGGGCTGGGCGGTTTGTATGGCAACGTGTTGCGCGTGCAGCCGCCCTTGGTGCTGACCGCGGCGGAAGCGGATCACGCCTGCGATGTCATGGAGTGGGCGATCAAGCAAGTGAAGATCTAGGCGCAGCCAGAGAGTTGAACGCAAAGCATGGGTATGCCGGAACAACCAGCCAGTACAGATGCCAGCCGTTATATTGCGGAGTTAATTGCGCGTGCACGAGCGGCGCAGGCGCAGATTGAATTTGCGTCGCAGGCGGATGTGGAGCGCGTCACGGCACATCTGGCGTGGTCGTTTGTGCAGCCGGATTTTACGCAGGCATTGGCGGCTATTTGCGTGCAAGAGAGCGGCATGGGGAATGTGGCGGATAAACAGGTTAAGCTGAACGTCAAGATACGAGGCGCCTACCGGGATATGAAGGGGCGACCCTCGGCGGGCGTGGTGGGTGAGGATCCGGTGCGCGGGGTGCTGCAGATTGCCAAGCCGATGGGGGTGGTGGGCGCGGTCATTCCCGTCACCAATTCGGAGGCCACGCCCTGTCTCAAGGCGTTGTTTGCCATTAAGACGCGTAACGCGGTGGTATTGGCATCGCATCCACTTACGGTCCAGACCTGCGTGATGGTGGCGACGCGGGCCCGCGCCGTGTTGCAGGCTTGCGGCTGGCCGGCCGATCTGATCCTGCCGGTGGAGCATGTCACCAAAGAAGTGACCATGGAGCTGATGCGGCAGTGCGATCTGGTGCTGGCCACCGGCGGCACGAATATGGTGAAGGCCGCGTATCGTAGCGGCACGCCGACGCAGGGGGTCGGGGCCGGCAATGCCGTGAGCATTGTGGACGAGACGGCGGATCTGGCGGCCAGTGCCAGGCTGATTGCACGCTCGAAGACGTTTGATTACGCCACGTCCTGTTCGGCGGAGAATGCGTTGGCCATCCAGACGGATGTGTACGAGGCGATGATACAGGAGTTGGTGGCGGTGGGGGGCTACCGTTTGAATGCGGTGGAGAAAGCGCGCCTCCAGGCGGTCATGTGGCAGGCCAAGGGGTTGAATCCCCAGATTGTCGGTCAGGCGCCGTCCGTGATTGCCCGTCTGGCCGGGATTGGTTTGCCGAGCGGCACACGCTTCTTTCTGGTGGAGGAGGGTGGCGTGGGGCCGGAGTCGCCTTTCTCGGGTGAGAAGCTGGCCGTGATCGTAGCGGTTTATCGGTGGACGACGTTCCCGGAGGCGATTGATCTGGTGGATCGGATTACGGCCTATTCCGGGCGGGGCCATTCTTGCGGCATCCACACGACGAACGACGAACGGGTACGGGAACTCGGGGTGCAGGCGCGCGTGGCCCGCGTGATGGTACGTCAGCCGCAGGCTCTGGCCAATAGCGGCTCCTGGACGAATAGCATGCCCATGACTCTCACGCTTGGCTGTGGATCGTGGGGGCGCAACAGCACGAGTGACAACGTGACCTGGCAGCACCTGCTGAACTACACCTGGGTTTCCTATCCGATTCCCGATACGCAGCCTGCCGATGAGGAACTTTTCGGCGACGTCATGCCGCGGGCGTAAGGGGGGGCTAGTTCGGCATTGTCAGGCCGTGCCATTCTCCGAGGGGTGACCGCATGGGCCAGCTACGCAGCGACGGCCCCTTGTTTCAGCCAAAATAAGCGACCACTACCGCCTGTGTGCCGGCGTGAAAAGAATGATAAGGGTGTTGTTCACCGTTGCCGGTGGAGCGGGTTTGGGGGTATCATGCGAGTGGTTGCCGAATCATGGTTATAGGCGGGAGGGCGTGGACTTGGCGAATACAACAGCGGATATCCGGGTAGCGTATGTGGCCAACTTGGCGCGGCTGGAGCTGGATGAGGCCTCTTGTGCGCTATTTCAGCGACAATTGGAGACCGTGGTGGAGTATGTGCGCCAGATCGGCGAATTGAACCTGGACGGGATTGAGCCGACCTCTCACGGGCAGCCGGTCTACAATGTGTTTCGTGCCGACGAGGTGCGTCCGGGGTTATCACATGACCGCGTGCTGGCAAATGCGCCTGCCAAGATGGGCGAAGAGTTCAAGGTGCCGCGGATTGTGGAGTGAGGAACTACGATGGCGTTGGATATTGATCAATTGACGGTGCGGCAGGCGGTGGTCGGGTTGCGAACCGGGGCTTATTCGTCGGTGGCCTTGACCCAAGCGATGCTGGAGGCTATCGCTACGCGGAATCCTGCGGTGAATGCATTTGTCTGGCTGGATGAGGCTGATGCGATGAGGCAGGCCGAGGCGGCGGATCGGGCGCGGCAGGCAGGCCAGCAAGGCGTCCTGCTGGGGGTGCCGCTGGCGGTCAAGGATGTGTTGAATGTGGACGGCCACCCCTGTAGCTGCGGCTCGAAGATTTTGCGGGGGTACACGGCCCTGTATGATGCCACCGCCATTGCGCGCTTGCGTGCGGCTGGTGCTTTGCTGGTTGGGCGCACCAACATGGACGAGTTCGCCATGGGCTCCACCACCGAAAATTCGGCTTTTGGCCCCACGCGCAATCCGGTGGCGCTGGACCATGTGGCAGGTGGTTCCAGTGGGGGGTCGGCGGCTGCTGTGGCCGGTGGGATGGCCTTGGCCGCGCTGGGGACTGACACCGGCGGGTCCATCCGGCAACCGGCTTCCTTCTGTGGGTGCGTCGGCTTAAAACCGTCCTATGGCCGCATTTCGCGCTATGGGCTGGTGGCGTACGCTTCGTCGCTCGACCAGATTGGCCCGATCACCCGCACGGTAGCGGACGCGGCCCTGTTGCTGGGGGTGATGGCGGGGCGCGATGCGCTGGATGCCACCACGCTGGATCAGCCAGTGCCGGATTATAACGCGGCGCTTACGGGCGATTTGCGTGGTTTGCGGCTGGGGTTGCCGCGCGAGTATTTTGTGGATGGCATGGATCCGGAGGTGGCGGTTGCGGTGCGGGCGGCCACGGCACGCTGCCGGGAGCTGGGCGCGCAAATCGTGGAGGTGAGTCTGCCGCACACCCGCTATGCGGTTGCCACGTATTATATTTTGGCTGCGGCAGAGGCGTCGGCCAACTTGGCGCGTTTCGACGGTGTGCGGTACGGGTTTCGCGCCACCGGGGAGGGGGCGCCCATCGACATGTACAAGCAGACCCGCGCTCAGGGGTTTGGGTGTGAGGTGCAGCGCCGGATTATTCTTGGTACGTATGTGCTGAGCAGTGGCTATTATGATGCCTATTATTTGCGGGCGCAGAAGGTGCGCACGCTGATCCGTCGTGATTTTGATGCGGCCTTTGCGCAGTGCGATGCCTTATTGACGCCGGTGGCGCCTACGCCGGCCTACCGAATGGGCGAAACCATGGATGATCCGCTGCATATGTATCTGGGCGACATTTTCACGGTCACGGCGAACCTGGCCGGCGTGTGCGGCCTCTCGGTGCCCTGCGGTCGGACGGCCGGGGGCCTGCCCATTGGCTTACAGGTGCTGGGGCCGGCGTTTGGCGAGGAGCGCGTGTTGCGCGTCGGGCATGCCTACGAGCAGAGCCGGCAGGGGGAGGCGCTATGAACTATCTCCCTTCCGTCGGTCTGGAAGTGCATGTGCAGCTCAAGACGAATACCAAGATGTTTTGCGGTTGCACGACGGCTTACGGTGCGCCGCCGAACACGCAAGTCTGCCCCGTCTGCCTCGGATATCCAGGGGCCATGCCGGTGATGAATGTGGCCGCCATCCGCTTGACGGTATTATCTGGTCTGATGCTGGGGTGTCGCATCGGGGCCCACAGCAAGTTTGACCGGAAAAGCTATTTCTACCCGGACATGCCCAAGAACTATCAGATTACCCAATATGATCAGCCGCTTTGCCTGGGCGGTGGTTTGGTGATCGAACTGGGCGGGCAGACCAAGCTCATCCGCCTCACGCGCATCCATCTGGAAGAGGATGTCGGCAAGAGTACCCATTACGCCGGATGCAGCGGCGTGGATTTCAACCGGGCCGGCGTGCCGCTCATGGAGATTGTTACGGAACCGGACATCTCATCTGCCGATGAGGCGGTGGCCTTTCTGTTAGCGCTGAAGCAGACGCTCCTGTATGCCGGGGTAAGCGAATGCAACTTGGAAGAAGGCAATCTGCGCTGCGACGTGAACATCAGTGTGCGCCCGGAGGGCACAGGCAAACTTGGCACGAAGGCCGAAATCAAAAACATGAACACCTTCAAGGGGGTGCAGGCCGCCTTGAAGTATGAGGTGGCGCGACAGATCCGCTGCGTGGCCGGTGGCGGGCGGGTGGTGCAGGAAACGCTGCGCTGGGATCCGGACCTGGGCGAGACCTTCTCCATGCGGAGCAAGGAAGATGCGCACGACTACCGCTATTTCCCGGAGCCGGACTTGCTTCCCGTGGTGCTGGCTGACGCCCAGATCGAGGCGTGGCGCGCCACCTTGCCGGAACGACCGGCGGAACGTCGCGCCCGCTTCATGCACGTCTATGGGCTGCCGGCTTATGATGCGGGTGTGCTGACGGCGGAGCGTGGGGTGGCGGACTTCTTTGAGGCGACGGCGCGCCTCTGCGGCAATGGCAAGGCGGCTTCCAACTGGATCATGACGGATGTGATGCGTTTGCTCGGTGAGAGCGGACGGAGCGTGACACAATGCGCCCTGACGCCTGAGGTTTTAGCGGAGTTGATTCTGCTGGTGGAGCGGCGCACCATCAATTTGCCGACGGCCAAGGGGTTGCTGCCGGAATTGTTTGAGCAGGCGGGACGGCCGGCTGAACTGGTGGCGACGCGCGGGTTGGGGCAGGTAGGCGGGGAGGATGAAATCGGCCGACTGGTAGAGCAGGCGCTGGCGGCCAACCCCCGCGTGGTACAGGACTTCCTCGCGGGCAAGCAGGCGGCGGCCCAGGCTTTGGTCGGGCAGGTGATGAAATTGAGCCGCGGCAAGGCTGATCCGCAAATGGCTGGCCGGTTGGTGGCGGAACGGCTGGCGGCCCGCCAGGGCGGTGCCGCGGTTTCGTAACAGGATGGTCCCGGGCGTTTTACGGGAGAGACAGCGTGACATTGAATGATGATTTTGTCCTGCAGATCCTGCAGGAGCATGGTTTGGTCCAGCCGGAGCAGGTCGACAAGGCCGCCATGTCCGTCAAGCAGGAAGGCGAGACCGTGGTGGACGTGCTTGTCCAGATGCGGGCGGTTTCTGAGCTGGACGTGCTGTCGCTGGTGGCCACCCAGTTCGGCATGGAACTGGTACATATCGATCCCAATGCCATTGCGCCGGAGGTGAAGGATATTCTCGATGCGGAGCAGGCGCGGAAGTATGGCGTGGTGCCGTTGAGCCGCAGCGGCAATGTGGTGACGGTCGCCATCAGTGACCCCTTGAACTACGACACGCTCGACAGTTTGCGATATTTGCTCAAGTGCTCGGTAGACGCAGTGGTGGCGCCGAAGCAGGAGATTGCCGATACGCTCAATATGCTGTTTCCGCGGGAGGCGGATATCGAGTCGCTGGTAGAGTCCATGGGCCCGTCGGATAAAGGTGCGGACACCCGGCAGGGCGGGGATCTGAATCTACAACTGGGCGGTACGGCGGACGTTAATGAGAATGATGCGCCGGTGATCAAGCTCGTGAGCGTCATCATCATGGATGCCTTCCGGAAGCGCGCTTCGGATATCCACTTGGAGCCGATGGAGCGCCGGTTTCGCGTGCGGTACCGGATTGATGGCGCGTTGCAGGAGGTGGAGAGTCCCCCCAAGCGCTTGCAAGGGGCGATTCTGCAGCGCGTCAAGATTCTGGCCGGCATGAAGATCTCGGAGAAGCGCGTGCCGCAGGATGGTCGCATCCAGGTGCATGTGGAAGGACGCGATCTGGATTTGCGTGTCTCCTCGGTGCCCACCAATCATGGTGAAGGCATCGTCATGCGTATTCTTGACAAGCAGAACCTGGCGCTGGGGTTGCCGCAACTGGGTTTTCTGTTTGATGATCAGCAGCGGTTTGAACGGTTGATTGCGCTGCCCGATGGTGTGCTGCTGGTAACCGGCCCAACCGGCTCCGGCAAGACGACGACGTTGTATGCCTGCCTGGGTCAGATCAATCTGCCGGACCGCAAGATCATTACGGTCGAGGATCCGGTGGAATACCAGATGAGCGGCATCAATCAGGTGCAGGTGAATCGGGATGTGGGGCTGGACTTTTCCGCGGCGTTGCGTTCCATTCTCCGCCAGGCACCGAACATTGTCATGATCGGTGAAATTCGCGACGAAGAGACCGCCGATATTGCCATGGAGGCCGCCCTGACCGGTCACCTGGTGTTCAGCACGCTGCACACCAATGATGCCCCCAGTGCGATTACCCGCTTGCTGGATATCGGGGTCAAGCCGTTCCTCGTGGCCTCGGCGGTGCGCGCCTGCATCGCGCAGCGGTTGGTGCGTGTGATCTGTCCCAATTGTAAACAGCCGTATGGGGCCACAGAGCGGGAAAAGAAGATGCTCGGTGCCGCGGCCAAGGAACTAGCCGGGGCCGTATTGCATAAGGGGCGGGGGTGTTCCAGTTGCGGCCTGGCTGGCTACAAGGGGCGCAAGGGGATTTTCGAGATTTTCCAGATTGATGACACGATACAGCGCATGATTTTCGATCGGTTGCCGGCCACGCAACTGCGCGCCCGAGCCCGGGAGATGGGGATGCGTACGCTGCGTGAGGACGGCCTGTTGAAAGTGGTTTCCGGGATGACTTCGGTGGAAGAAGTGTTGCGTGCCACCATGGGAGACGCGGACTGATGAGCCCTGCCGCCGCTAGCGTTGAAATGAGTGATCTGCTGCAGTTGACGGTGGATGAAGGTTCCTCCGACCTGCACATTCGCGTGGGCATACCGCCGATGCTGCGCATCCATGGGGCGCTGACCCCGCTGGATTTGGCGCCGCTGACGCCGGAGGATACCGAGCGGATGATGAAAAGCATCACATCGCCGGATCACCAGCAGCATGTGCGCGAGCATGGCGGGACGGATTTCGGCCTCGGGTTTGGCGAAGTGGCGCGCTTCCGGGTGAGCGTGTTCAAGGAGCGTGGCAATATCGCCCTGGTGTTGCGTCTGATCCCTTCGAAATTGCTGACGCTCGAGCAAATTGGCCTGCCGGCGCAGGTGAAGGAGTTGTTGTACAAGCCGCGGGGACTGATTCTGGTGACCGGGCCGACCGGGTCGGGCAAGTCCACCACGCTCGCGAGTATGATCAATGTCATCAATCACGAGCGCGACTGCCACATCATCACGGTGGAAGATCCGATCGAATATTATCATACCCATCGCAAGTCCGTGGTGTCGCAACGCGAAATCGGCGTGGATGTGCCCACTTTTGCCGAGGCGATCCGGCGCGGCCTGCGGCAGGATCCGGACGTGATTTTGGTCGGGGAAATGCGTGATCTGGAAACCATGCAGGCCGCGATTACGGCGGCCGAAACCGGGCATCTGGTTTTTGCCACCCTGCATACCACCGGGGCGGCGGCCACGGTGGACCGCATTGTCGACGCCTTTCCCTCGGAGCAGCAGGAGCAGGTGCGCACGCAGCTCTCCGTGGGGTTGGTTGCGGTGATCTCGCAATTGCTGCTGGTGCGGGCGGATGGACGGGGGCGCGTCGCAGCGTTCGAAGTCATGATCGCGACCCCCTCGATCCGGGCGCGTATCCGCGATAACAAGACCTTTCAGATCACGTCCGATATCCAGACGGGCGCCAAGAATGGCATGATTACGCTCGACGCCCACTTGTTGGATCTGTATCTCAAAGGACTGATTCAGTACGAGGATCTGATTACCAAGTCAGTGGATGCCGAGACGCTGGTGCAGCAGTTGCAGGACACCTTGCACGCAAGGGGAAAGTAAGGCCATGAGCACGAGTGCCGAACAGCAACGGGTTGATCCGCTCCTGGATCTTGCGATCAGCAATGGCATCATGGATGCGCAGCAGGCCCAGGAGGTGCTGGAAGAGCACACCCGCAGCGGCAAGCCGCTGCGCACGCTGCTGGTGGACATGGGGTGTACGACGGAGGACGATCTGCTCTCCATGATGGCGGCCTATCAGGGGTGCGAAGTCGTCAATCTGTCGGAGATCGAACTGTCGCAGGAACTGTTGCGCACGGTGCCAGCCAGTGTGGCGCGCACGTACAATATGATTCCGGTGGCGAGTACCCCGGGTACCATCACGCTGGCTACGTCGGACATGATCGAGCCGTACGTGGTGGATGAATTGATCTTCGTGCTGACGCGCGACGTGTCGTTCGTACTGGCCCGTGAAGCCGACATTGTGGCGCGCGTGAACCAGCACTACGGGGACGAAAGCGACACCGTAGCCGACATGCTCAACCGGATCGAGTTCGACGAGGATTCGACGATCACGGCCGAAGATGCCATAGACGAGAAGTCCCTCGAAGCGCAGGCCAAGGCGGCGCCGGTGGTCAAGTATGTTGGCCTGGTTCTGCATGAGGCCGTGGCGCACCGGGCCTCGGATATTCACTTTGAGCCGTATGAAAAGGAGTTTCGCATCCGCTACCGGGTGGACGGGGCCCTGTACCAGATGCGCGCGCCGGACCGGATCATGGCGCTGCCGATCATCTCGCGCATCAAGGTCATGGCCGGACTGAACATCGCGGAACGGCGCATGCCGCAGGACGGGCGCATCGCGATCACGGTGGCGCGGCGACGCGTGGATTTGCGCGTGTCGTGCCTGCCGACGCAGTTCGGCGAAAGCGTGGTGTTGCGTGTGTTGGACCGTTCCGTGGTGTCGCTGGAACTGGAAAACCTGGGGTTGCCGGAAGACATTTTCGAACACCTCAGCATGGACATTGAGAAACCCAATGGCATCATCATTGTCACGGGTCCCACGGGTTCCGGCAAGACCACCACGCTCTATTCCGCCTTGCAGCGCATCAATACCATTGACCAGAAACTGCTCACGGCCGAGGAACCGATCGAATATGACATTGATGGCATCATTCAGGTCCCCATCAATCAGTTGACCGGCAACACCTTCCCCAAGGCCTTGCGCGCCTTTCTGCGTCAGGATCCGGACGTCATGATGATTGGCGAGATTCGCGACATGGAGACGGCTGAAATCGCCATTCAGGCTTCGCTGACTGGCCATCTGGTGTTCAGCACCCTGCACACGAATGATGCGGCCGGCGCCGTCACCCGGCTGATTGACATGGATGTGCAACCCTACCTGATCTCGTCGACGCTGGAAGCCGTTTTGGGACAACGTCTGGTTCGTACCATCTGTACCAATTGCAAAGAGCCGTTGGAGGCCGACGACGAAACCATGATTCGTCTGGATCTGACCCGGGAGCAGGTCAACCACCGCCCGTTCTTCTACGGACGCGGGTGTGCCATGTGCAGCAACAACGGCTACAAGGGGCGCAAAGGGTTGTTTGAATATCTGCGCGTGAGCGAGCCGATTCGGGAGATGATCAACGAGCGGAAACCCACGCTGTATATCAAGGCCAAGGCGCGCGAATTGGGGATGCGCACCATGCGCGAAGATGGCATTCGTAACATCTTGGATGGCTACACCACCTCTACCGAGGTGCTGCGGTATACGTAATGATTAGGGGCCAGAGCCCCTCGGCCGATCAGAGGCTGCACAGGGTGCCAACGGGAAGAGGGTCGAACATGGAGAATGTCATCATTATCGGCAGTGGGCCGGCCGGCCTGACGGCCGCCATTTACACCGCCCGGGCCAATCTACAACCGCTGTTGCTGGAGGGGCCACAGCCCGGCGGACAGCTTACCCAAACCACGGACATTGAGAATTTTCCGGGGTTTGCGGAACCGATTGGTGGCTTTGACCTGATGATGAACATGCGGCAACAGGCCGAGCGCATGGGCGTGCGCATGCAGATGGACGAACTGGTCGGTTGCCAACTCGCCGGCCCGACCAAGCGCTTGCAGCTTGCGGCGCAAGGGGCGTTGGAGGCCCGCACCGTGATCATTGCAACCGGCGCCCGTGCGCGCTACCTGGGGTTGCCATCCGAAGAACAGTTGAAGGGACGCGGGGTTTCCGGCTGCGCCACGTGCGATGGCGCCTTCTATCGTGGCAAACGGGTGGCGGTGGTCGGTGGGGGGGATACGGCCACCGAGGATGCCCTCTATCTATCCCGACTGGCGTCGCAGGTGTTTCTGATCCATCGGCGGGATAAGTTCCGCGCCTCGTCCATCATGGCGGAGCGCGTGCAACAGAACCAACGCATCACCGTGGTGTGGAACTCCGTGGTGGAGGAGGTGCTGGATGTTCGCCAGAATACGGTGACAGGTGCGCGGCTGCGCAACGTGGTTACCGGAGCGGTATCAGACCTTGCCGTCGAGGGGTTCTTTGTCGCCATCGGCCATACGCCCAATACGGTGCCGTTTCAGGGGCAGCTCACGCTCGACCCGGATGGATATATTGTGACCGAGCGTACGCGCACCAACTTGCCCGGCGTTTTTGCCGCAGGGGATGTGCAGGATCGCACCTATCGGCAGGCGGTGACCGCCGCAGGTACGGGTTGCATGGCGGCGCTGGAAGCCGAACGCTATTTGGCCAGTTGTGAGTAAAGCAGGTTATGGCAAAGAAATATAAAGAGGAACCGTTTGTACGCGTCGAGAATCCCTGGCCCCATTACAAGCGGTTGTTTGGCTATGCCTTGCGGTATCGCGGTCACCTGTTGATAGGGGTCGTAGGCGGGATGCTCTGCGGTGGATCGCTGTTCGGTATGTTGCGCATGTCACCATTCATGATTGATATGGTGAATGCGCCCGTGCCAGAGTCGTCCAGCACGCAGGCCGTGGCGGCCGTCGCGCAACCTGGCGCGGGCGCAGCCCCCGCCGTGGCCGCGCCGGCGGGTGCCAAGAAGAAAACCCCTGGCTGGCAGCGGGAAGCACAAAAATGGGCTGATTATCTGCACATGCCGTTGCAAAATGCGGATGAAAGTCTGACGTGGCAGGCCATGGTGCTGGGGTTGGTTGTCGTGCCGCTGCTGGTTGGTCTGCGCTTGGTAGCCATCTACCTGAATCAATACTCCTTGCGATGGTTGGGGGCACGTGTGGTGCGGGATCTGCGGGATGAACTCTTTGTGACGATGGAGTCCCAGTCGCTGAAATATCACGGCCGGGTGGATGTGGGGCGGCAGATCAGTCGGAATATCGCCGATACGAATATTATTGAGCATGTGATCAATAGCGCCCTGGCGGAAGCCTCGCGGGCACCGTTTGAGATTGCCGGCTCACTGGTTTTTGTCGTCCTGTTTGCCCGCGAACATCACATGTTTCTGCTGCTTGGCCTGACCTTTGTGAGCTTTCCGCTGTTCATTATTCCGCTCTTGATTCTGGGGCGGAGGGTGCGCATGTTGACCCGGCGTGCGCTGGAGCGTATTGCGGATTTGGTCTCCCACATGCACGAAAATCTGACCTGTATTCGCGTGGTGAAGGCGTTTCACATGGAGGCGTTTGAAGCGGCACGCTTTGCGGAAACCAACAAGCGCTATTTCAAGACCGTGATGCGCGCGCTGCGCATGGAGCTAGCCATTGGCCCTCTGATGGAGTCGATCGGTATTCTGCTGGGGTGTGCGTTCTTGGTGCTCTGTTTCGCCAAGGGCTTGGGCTTTTCCCAGATTGTTCCGATCGGGGCGGCGGCCATTCTGGTTTATCGGCCGATTCGCTCGTTGGCCAAGATTGTTCCGATGTTTGAGCGCGCGGCGGCTGCGCAGGCCCGTGTCTTTGAAACGCTGGACCTGAATTTGTGCTTGCCGGAAGCCACGCACCCCGTGCGCAAGGCCACCTTTGATGCGCGGATCGTCTTTGAGGATGTCACATTCCAGTATGCCCCGGAGGGCGAGCCGGTGATTCGCCAGGCGTCGTTTGCCATACCACGGGGGGGGATGGTCGCGGTGGTCGGTGCCACGGGGTCCGGCAAAACTACGCTGGCGAATCTGTTGGCGCGGTTTTATGACCCGACCCTGGGGCGGGTGTGTATGGATGGCGTGGACCTGCGCGCTATGCAGATTGCCGATGTGCGCAAACTGGTGGGCGTATTAAACCAGGAGACGCTGCTGTTTAATGAAACCATTGCCTACAATATTGCCTATGGTTCGACGCATGCCACGCAGGAGGAGGTCGTGGCGGCAGCCAAGAAAGCCAATGCCCATGCCTTTATCGCGGCGCATCCGGATGGATATGCACGCGTGGTGGGGGAAAAGGGTTTTGTGCTCAGTGGGGGGGAACGGCAGCGAGTGGCCATTGCGCGCATCCTGCTGCGTAATCCTCCCGTCCTGATTCTGGATGAGGCCACCAGCGCGCTGGATACGGTTACGGAGCGCCAGGTGCAGGAGGAGATTGCCCTGGCCATGGCCAACCGCACCACCTTTGCCATTGCCCATCGGTTGAGCACGATCCGCCGCGCCAACCTGATTCTGGTGATGGAAAAAGGGGTGATCGTGGAGCGGGGGACGCACGATGAGCTCTATGCGGCCCAGGGTGCCTATCGCCGCTTGCACGACATGCAGTTTGCGTCCCATTCAGAGACCTGACGCAGCCGCTAGGCCGGCTTTGTGGAACCGATCTCGCTATGCTAACTTCCGACTTGGATTACGAGCTCCCGCCTGAGCTGATTGCGCAGGAACCCCCCGCTACGCGCGCGCAGGCACGCTTACTGGTGCTCCCCCGTACCGAGGGTACCTGGGCGCATCGCCGCATTACCGATCTTCCCCAATACGTACGACCCGGCGATTTGTTGATTCTCAACGATACGCGGGTCTTTCCGGCCCGGTTGCAGGGAACGTGGGCCGATACGCCCGGTGCGGTGGAGTTTTTGCTGATTGAGCCGCTGGCGGCGTCCGAGGCCGTTGAAAGTGTCGGTGCCACCAAGCCGCCTGCTGGTTCAGAGACGTGGCTGTGCATGTGCGGCAGCGGGCGACGTGTGCGTCCCGGCCTGCACGCGCGGTTTGCCGGTGGCCGGGTGACCGGCGAAATCCGGGAAGCACGCGGCGGGGGACGTGTCGTGGCCTGCCTGACCGCGGTGCGGCCGCTGGCCGAATTGCTGGAGGAGCATGGCCAGGTGCCGGTCCCGCCGTATATCCGACGCACGCACGACGATGGGCGTGGCGGTCTGGACCGCACGCGGTATCAGACCGTTTTTGCGCGGGAACGCGGCGCCGTGGCGGCGCCGACGGCGGGGCTGCATTTCACGCCGGAACTGCTGGCACAGTTGGCCGCGCAAGGCGTGCCGCATGCCTTTGTCACGCTGCATGTCGGCCCCGGGACTTTCCAACCGGTGCAGGTCGACCAGTTGGATGACCATCGTATGGAGTCGGAGCGTTACACGATTACGATGGCTACGGCTGAGGCCATCGCCGCCTGTCGGGCACGGGGGGGGCGTGTGGTGGCCGTTGGCAGCACGTCGGTGCGGACACTGGAGACGGTGGCCGCCAGGCATGGCGGGGCGATCGTGGCCGGTTCCGGCCGGTCAGAGCTATTTATCCGGCCGCCGTATACGTTTCAGGCGGTAGACGCCATTTTGACGAATTTTCACCTGCCACGGTCCACGCTGCTGGCCATGATGGCGGCCTTTGTCGGCCGGGAACGACTCCTGGCGGCCTACCGCGAGGCGGTGCAGCAGGAGTACCGCTTCTTCTCGTATGGCGATGCCATGCTGCTCGCTTGAGGGTGCGCGCCTACGCAATCGGACTCAGGAGACTGCAGAAGTTTTCGGTCAGGCGTTGTGGTAGCGAGCGTGTGCGCCACTGGGCCAGTTGGATCTCATGGCCAAGCGCAAAGTCGTTGAGCATAACCTGCTTGAGGGCCGCGCCAAAGGCGGCATCCAGGATCACCAGGCTGTTCTCATAGTTCAACCGCAGACTACGCTGGTCCAGATTGGCGCTGCCAATAATGGCCATGGTGTCGTCTACCAGCATGGCCTTGGCGTGCAGAAAGGGTGGGGGTTGTTCGAAGATGCGGACGCCGGCCTCCAGCAAACCATCGTAAAGCGCCCGGGCGGCATAGCCGACGTAGGGGTGATTGTTGCGGGCGGGCAGGAGTAGTTTGACCTCCACGCCGCGCAGGGCTGCGCAGCGCAGTGCCCGTTGGATTTCAGGCGGCGGCACAAAGTAGGGGGTAATCAGCAGCACTTGTCGGCACGCCCCGGCAATAGCGGTAAAGAGCGTGTCCAGCAGCGCATCGCTTTCGCTGAGGGTGGGGCCATTGTTCAATAGGCGGATCGGCGTTGACCCGGTGGCCGTCATGGGGGGGAAATGCTCCGGCGTGAGCAGCCGCGCGGGCGACTCTTCGGTCATGTAGTACCAGTCCCGCAGAAAGGAGTATTGCAACTCCAGCACAATGGGGCCTGTCACCCGAAAGTGATAATCGTGGATCGGCGGCTGGTTGCCCCGTGTCCGGTAGACGTCGTAGAAGTTCATGCCGCCGGTAAAGCCTGTGACGCCGTCCACCACGATGATCTTGCGGTGGTTGCGCAGGTTGATCTGAAACTGGTGCTTGTATAGGTTGGCCTGCGTATAGCGGACCACCTGCAGACGCGGACGGTTGGCGTACGGACGGAAAAAGCCGTGCATGATGGCCTTGGCAGACCCGAACTCGTCGTAGAGCACGCGTACCTCCACGCCGGCTGCCGCCCTTTCCGCCAGCGCCTCCATCAGTTCGCGTCCCACCGGGTCAGCCCCGATGATGTAGGACTGAAGATGAATATGCTGCTGCGCGTGGCGAATGGCGTGGAAGATCTCCGGGTAGGCTTCGCGGGCATCCACCAGAATGCGCACCTCATTGCCACCCAGCAGCGGATGATTCGGTGCCAAACGGTTCAGGAAGTTGTGCAGGGCACGGGCCTCGCCATCGGCGGGTTGGGTCAGCAGGCCATTGCGCAGGCCGCGCCAGTAGGCCAAAGGCGCCTGCTCCTGCTCGCGCAAGGCACGGTTGGAGTAAAAGGTCTGGTCCGACGCATGCTTCTGCCAGCTCTTTTCGCTGGCCCGGTTGATGCCAAAAAGCAGGTAGAGCAGGGCCCCCAACTCCGGGAACAACCAGACCGCAAACAGCCAGGCCAGGGTGGAACGCGCTTCGCGCGGCCGCCATAGGACGTGAAAGGCTACGGCGAGAAAGAGCAGGAGGGGGACCCACGCGCCACCCACCAGCGCGCGCCAAGCCTCCTGCGCGTCGATCCGCTCCACCATGATCCCTATGCAGCTGTTCACCACCCACGCATCGTACCTTCTTTTGGCCGGAATATACACAAGCTTTCACCATTTGAGGCTTGTACCCTGCCACCGGAACGAGTAAACAAAAGGGACACATTGTCTCATAGGGAGGTTTTGACCCATATGGCAGCGGGATTCTTCGATCGTTTGGCGGCGCGACTGGATAAGGTTGACGCGGGGAGCCTACAGGCGCAATTGCTGCGCCTGGCGCGGGAGCGTGGTTTCCTGGAGACGATCTTTCAGTCCATCCAGGAAGGCGTGATGGTGATTGATAACGAGGGTCGGCTCTTGTATGCCAATCGGGCCGCGGAGCAGTTTATCGGCTTCGAATATGCGCGTGTGCGCGGGCGCTCGTTTGTGCGGTATATGCGCGACCTCGATTGGGACCATTTGCTGGGGATGGATGCGGAGGCGGATGCGTCGCGTTTGTTGACGCACGAGATCGAGATCACCTATCCGGAGCGCCGGTTTCTGGCTATATACGCGGTGCCGATGCCGGCACAGGAGGAGGCCGGCAAGAGCGTGCTGATCATGCTGCGCGATGTGACGCGAGACCGCCTGCAGGAGATGGATGTGTTGGATAGCGAGCGCCTGCACGCGGTTCGTCTGCTGGCGGCCGGGGTGGCGCATGAGATCGGCAATCCGCTGAACGCCCTGAATATCCATCTGCAGTTGTTATCACGCGAGGTGGCCGACCTGCCCGAGGCGCAGCGCCCCGCCGTGGCGGATTTGGTGGATGTCGCGCGCGCGGAAGTGGCGCGGCTGGACAATATCATTACCCAGTTTCTGCGCGGGCTGCGACCATCCAAGCCGCAGTTTGCGCTGGCACAGCCGGCGGAGGTGCTGCAAGAGACCCTGCGCCTGCTGCAGACGGATATTGAGAACCGCCGCATTGCGGTCTCTATCGAATGTCCGGAGGTGATGCCCAAAGTGCCGATTGACGCCGAACAGATTAAGCAGGTTTACTTCAACCTGATTAAAAACGCGCTGGAGGCCATGCCTGATGGCGGCGCGCTTAAGATTGCCTTTACCGTGGGGGATGCCTTCCTGACGATCGCTTTTCAGGATACAGGGCACGGCATCCCGGCAGCGGACATGGGGCGCATCTTTGAGCCGTACCATACGACCAAGTCCAAGGGGTCGGGGTTGGGGTTGATGATTGTGCAGCGCATCATGCAGGAACATGGCGGGCAGATTGAGATTTCCAGCAAGCCGAGCGCGGGTACCTGTTTTCGTATCGCGCTGCCCGTGGCGGATCGGCGGGTCCGCATGTTGCGCCCGCCGGAAAAGGAAATTCGCTAGTGTGGCTGTTACGCGGGAAAGAGGGAGCATACTTGTCATGGCGGAGAAACAGGAACTCAAGCGTCCCATGGTGTTGATTGTGGATGATGATCGCAATACCCGCGAAGGGTTGCAGCGTGCGTTGCAGCGGCGCTATCGCGTACGGTTGGCGGAAGACGGCGCACGGGCGCTCGAGATGCTGGCGGATAACGAGGTCGATGTACTGCTTTCCGATCTGCGGATGCCGGGCATGGATGGCCTGGGGTTATTGCGGCGGGTGCAGGCCCAGCACCCAGCCACCATCAGCATCCTGTTGACCGCCTATGGCTCGGTGGAGTCCGCTGTCGAGGCCATGAAGCAGGGGGCTTGCGATTTCCTGACCAAACCGGTGAACCTCGATCACCTGGAGTTGCTGATTGAACGGGCACTGCGGGCCCGGGATATGGAGTTGAATAATCGCGAATTGCGGACGCAGCTTGACCATAAGTTCGGCATGGAGAACATCGTGGGGGATTCGCCCCCCATGCAGCAGGTCTTTGATATTGTGCGCCAGGCCGCGCCCACCACGGCCACGGTGCTGATTCAGGGCCCCAGCGGTACCGGCAAGGAGTTGATTGCCCATGCCATTCATCGGTTGAGCAGTCGGGCCAAGGGGGCCTTCGTGGCCGTGCATTGCGCCGCGCTCTCCTCCTCGCTGCTGGAGAGTGAACTCTTCGGCCACGAGAAAGGGGCGTTTACCGGCGCGTTGGCCCGGCGCAAGGGACGGTTCGAATTGGCGGACGGCGGCACGCTCTTTCTGGATGAGATTTCGGAGATTGACCCCGCGACGCAGGTCAAGCTGCTGCGGGTGCTGGAGGAGCGCCGGTTTGAGCGCGTGGGCGGCATGGAGCTGGTGGAGGTGGACATTCGCTTGATTGCGGCCTGCAATCGCGATTTGAAAGCACTGGTGGCGCAGGGGAAGTTTCGTGAAGATCTCTATTTCCGCCTGAACGTCGTGGATATCTATCTGCCCCCCCTGCTGGAACGTGCGGGGGATATTCCCTTACTGTGTGATCGCTTCCTGAAGGAGTACGCGGAACGTAACCATAAGGCGGTTCCCGGCCTGACGCCGGACGCCTTGCATCTCTTGACGGCTTATTCCTGGCCCGGGAATGTGCGGGAATTGCGCAACACGATCGAGAAGATGGTGGTGCTGGGGCGCGGCGAGAAGCTGACGGCACGGGATGTGCCGGCCGGCATCCGGGAAGGGGGGCGGGAACGCCTGCCCGTCACACGGTCGGCTCAGCCGGCAGCGGGCGGTTCGCTGGCCGACATGGAGCGCGCGAAGATCCTCACCGTACTGCGCAATCAGAATGACAATCGCAGCCGCGCCGCCCAGGAACTGGGGATCAGCCGGCGCACGTTGCACCGCAAACTGAATGAGTACCGGCAGCAGGGGGTCCTGCCGCCGGATGTGAGTGCCGGAGGTGAATCCTGAGAGCCGGAGGAACGATGCGCGCGCACAGTACCTTGCGTCAGGTGTTGATCGTTGTGCTGGCACTTTGTGTCGGGCTGCGGCTGGGACAGTTGCTGGCGCCGGGTCAGCCGGTTTCGCGGCTGGCGCCCCATACGTATCTACCCGCGATGCCTGTGGGAACCACTCACGTGGTGCCGGGAGCGGGCCTCACGTCCATGCCGGTGGTTGTGACCGGTCGCGTGGCGTCTGCCGCGACGAGTGAGAAGAAAACCTTACCGCTGTCCGCCGTGGCGGCCGCCCTGCAGGAGGCCGTGGCCAACACCAATGCGAGCAGTCGCTACCGTGCCATGCAGGATCTGGTGCTGTCGATTGCCAGCACCGACCTGCGGGAAGCGCTGGCGCTGGCGGCGAAGATTACCAACGTGCAGTACCGGTATTACCTGATTCAACAGTTGGTGGCACGGTGGGCCGCGCAGGAGCCGGTGGCCGCGCTTCAGTATGTTAAAGGAGTAACGAATGCAACGCAGCGGTGGCAGCTATATAACACGGTCCTGTCGGCTTGGTTGGAGAAGGATCGGGCGGCGGCGCTAGCTTATGCCGCGCAGCTACCGGTTGGTATGGATCGGCAGGTGGTGCTGCAGAGCGCCATCGCTTCCTTAGCGCGGCTGGATCCGTCCGCCGCACTCACGCTGGCGGAGCAGGTGCCGGCGGGAAACAGCCGCAACAGCGCGCTGCAGATGATTGCCTCGCAGTGGATAGAGAAGGATACCGCCGCGGCCGTGGCCTGGATACGCTCCCTGCCGGATGGTATGGCGAAGAACCAGGTGCTGGGGAACATAGGCTGGCAGTTGGCCAATAAGGATCCTGCGGCGGCGGCAGCTTTTGCTGCGGCGCTGCCACCCGGACAGACCGCCAATAGCCTGGTGCAAAATATCGCCTCGGTCTGGGCCAATAGCGATCCCACGGCGGCCATGGACTGGCTGAAAGCCCTGCCGGCGTCGCGTGCGCGGGAATGGGGGCTGCAAGCAGCGATTGCCAACCTGGCGCGTCAGGATGCCGAAGCGGCTATCCGGTATGTGGAGACCCTGCCGGCCGGGAATGCGCGTAATCAGTCTTTGTCTGCTATTGCGAATGCCCTGGCACAGGATGATCCGGAGCGGGCCGTGGATTGGACGCTGGCACTGCCGGCCGGTTCGGCGCAGCATGCGGCCATCCGTGACCTGATTTCCATGCTGGGTTATGCCAGCCAGGCGGCGGCGGCGCGCCTGCTGAATGCGCTGCCGGCGGGTAGCTTGCGGGATGGCTGCCTCGCGCAATTGGCGGGCGGTATGGCGCATGCGGACCCCGCGGCTGCCATTGCGTGGTTGGCCCAGATGCCGGATACGCCCACCCGGCGGAGCACCTTGTACAGTGTCGTGACGCAATGGTCCTATGCTGATCCGGTGGCGGCCGTCAACTATGCCATGCAACTGCCGGCGAATGCAGAACGGCAAAGCTTGTTTGCCCGCATGGCCGCATCCTGGGTGGCCAATGACCCGGCGGCTGCCATGGCCTGGGTGGCAACGGTCTCCGATGAACAGCATCCCGAGCCGCTGGTGAATGCGGTCAGCAGTTGGGCGAATAGTGAACCGGAGGAGGCCGCGCGGTATGTGGCAAAGCTGCCGGTCGCGTTGCAAGGGCAGCTGGCAGTTCAGGTGGCCGGCACATGGGCTTCACAGGATGCCGAGGCTGCGGCGAAATGGGTGGAGAAGTTTGACGACATTGATCTGCGGATGAACGCCTGGCAGTGCGTGGCGCAGAATTGGTCTCGGACGGATCTCGATGGGGCTCGCAACTGGGTGCTTGCCCTACCAAGGGGCAAGGCCCGCGATATGGCGCTCCACACGGTGTGCGGTACGCTGCAGGCGTTAGATCCAGATGGCGCGACCACGCTGGCGGCGAAGATCGAGGACGAAGAAATCCGTAAGAATGCCCTGTCGAGTCTTCAAACGGATGCGGCGGACGAAGGGGACAAGTAGTCCTGTCGTGTCGACGCGACGAGGGCTGCGGTGTACGTTACATGCGGCTGGATGGGAGCGGGAGAAATCGTATGGCGGGTATGGATCTGTTGTATGTTTTAGTGGGGATGGTGACGGGCGGGGTAGTCGTTTGGCTGCTGGCGCGGGCAGGTGTGGCCCGGCTACGGGCCGAGGGGGAGCGTGACTTGGCGGCCCTGCGCGAGCGACTCGGGATGCGTGAGGTGCAGGTGGAGGAGGGGCGTAGTGCGGCGGCGGCCGCGGCGCAGCGCTTGCAGGAGGCGCAGGCCGCGGTACAGCGCTTAACGGCCCGCGAGGCCGAACTTTCCGCCATTTTGCAGGGTGAGCGCCAGACCGCCGGCGAGAAACTCGCGCTGCTGGAACAGGCGCGCACCGCACTGGCGAACGCCTTCCAAGCCTTGTCGGCGGACGCCCTGCGCAATAACAATCAGGCCTTTCTTAATCTGGCGCAGGCCACACTGGAGAAGTTCCAGGAGACCGCCCGCGGCGATCTAGCCCGTCGGCAGCAGGCGATTGACGAAATGGTGAAACCGGTGCGCGAAACCTTGGAGAAGTTTGACCGCCGGGTAGGCGAAATTGAACATGCCCGCACCGATGCCTATGCCCGGCTTTGCGAGCAGGTGATGGGGTTACAGGGGGCGCAGGAACAACTGCGCAAGGAGACCGTGCATCTGGCCAAGGCACTCGGTTCCCCGCAGGCCCGCGGCCGCTGGGGCGAGCTGACACTGCGGCGGGTGGTGGAATTGGCCGGGATGCAGCCGTTTTGCGACTTTGATGAACAGGTGCATTTGGTGTCGGAGGAGGGACGGCAACGGCCGGACCTGGTGGTGCGGATTCCCGGCGGACGGTGCGTGGCCGTGGATGCCAAGGTGCCGCTGCATGCCTATCTGGAGGCGCTGCAGGCCACCGACGAGAGCGCGCGCCGCGCCCGCATGACCGATTATGCGCGCCGGGTGCGGGAGCATATTAAAGCACTTTCCGCCAAGAACTATTGGGAACGGCTGACGCCAGCGCCCGAATTCGTGGTGCTATTCCTCCCGGGCGAGTCGTTTTACGGCGCCGCACTGGATGCCGATCCGCAGTTGATCGAAATTGGCGTGGAACAAAAGGTGATTCTCGCCACACCCACCACGTTGATTGCCCTGCTCAAGGCCGTGTCGTTCGGCTGGCGGCAGGAGGCTCTGGCCGAAAATGCGGCCAAGATCTCCGAGCTGGGGCGTGAATTATATAAGCGCTTGGTGGATATGACCGGCCACTTCGAGGATTTGGGTGACCGGCTGCAGAAGGCCACTGAGAGCTATAACAAGGCGATCGGTTCGCTGGATACCCGGGTGCTGGTCAGTGCCCGGCGTTTTGTAGAGTTACAGGCCAGCACCCCCGGGCTGGAACTGCCGCAACCGGAGCCGGTGGAACTGCTGCCGCGCCGCCCAGAGACACGGCGCGTGGCGGAGGGCGAATAGGGGCGGCGGTTCTTGGTGCTTGGTTCTTGGCCGCGAACACATGTGGCAGGTGTTCGCCCAGAGGGGTAGGGCGGGGCCGCCGGACCCGCCGCAGCGGCAGGGAAGCCGACGAAATAGTATCCTCGCGAAGTTGCAACGTAGGCCGCAACTCCGGTGGCGTCCCACTTTCGTTGTGCACGCCACGCCTGAAGTAGGCCGGATTTCCATATCCGGCCTCCCTGGCGCCTCCCGGGCCGGAACCGGAGTTCCGGCCCACCAAACGCAAGCCTGTAATGTAACAGGAATGAGCCCCCGCCGAACCGGCCGCCGGCCTCGCAGCCTCGGCAGGAATCTTCACATGTAACTACTCAGGTGCCCGCCCGCTGCGGGCGGGCGCCTGAGTAGTTACCATGAAAGTCAAAATACGACCCCGTCTCCAACCAGCAGCTCCGCCACCTTCTGCGAAAGGTCGGCGCGACTGAACGGTTTTTGCAGAAAAGCCTGCGCCCCATTTTCCAGCAACTCCTTGGCTTCGCCGTCGATGCTGTAGCCGGAAGAGACCAGCACCTTGACCGCCGGGTTGATGGCCCGCAACTCGGCCAACGTCTCCCGCCCCCCGAGGCGGGGCATCACCACATCCAGGATCACCAGCGCAATTTCCTGCCAGTGGCTGCGATAATAGGCGACCGCCTCCACGCCATCGGCGCAGGCGATCACCTCGTAGCCGAGATGGCGTAGCATCGCCTCGCCCAACGCCCGAATGAGCTCCTCATCATCAACCAGGAGTAGCCGCGCCGTGGCGTGCGCCGCAGGCACGGCCGGCGGGGCGGCCGCAGCCGGCACCGGGACCACTTCCTCCAACCGGGGGAGATAGATCGAGAAGGTCGTCCCGTGGCCGGGTGCACTGCGCACCGTAATCGCACCCAGATGATTCACCACCGTCCCATGCACCGAAGCAAGCCCCAGGCCGACGCCTTTCCCGACCTCCTTGGTGGTAAAGAACGGCTCAAACAGATGCTGCTGCACCTCCGGGAGCATGCCGGCACCCGAATCCGTGACACGCAACAGCCAGTACGGCCCGCACGGGACACCCAAGGTCGCAGCCTCGGCCGCGGTGAGCTCAGCGGCCGCGGTCTCAAACACCAGTTGGCCACCGGCGGGCATCGCATCGCGGGCATTCACACTGAGATTCAACAGCATCTGCTGCAGTTGCGTCGCATCGCCCAGCACCATGGCGCGGCCATCCGGGCCGTGCCGCTGGATCGTGATCCGCTTATCGATGGTCCGCTCCAGCAAGGTGTTGGTTTCCGCCAGCAGCTGGTGAAGGTCCACCGGCTGGAGCTGGTACTTCCCCTTGCGGGCAAAAGCGAGGAGCTGGGCGGTCAGGTCGGCGCAGCGCTGCGCGGCCTTAATGATCTGCGCGGCGTAGCGCCGGGACGGCTCGTCCGTGAGCGAATTTTCCAGCATTTCTGCAAAGCCCAGCACCCCGGCCAACTGGTTGTTGAAGTTATGCGCGACCCCGCCCGCCAACTGGCCAAGGCTGGTGAGCTTCTCGGCCTGGCGCAGCCGCTCCTCCATGGTCTTGCGTCCGGTAATGTCGATCAGACACCCTCTGACCAAGGAAGCGTGGCCCTGTGGGTTGCGTTGCGCGACCTCACCACTCACAGCCAGCCAGTGGATCGTGCCATCCGGCCAGATGACGCGAAAATCAAACTGGTACTTGTCGGCCCCACCGGGCTGGAGCGCCTCAGCAATGATCCGCTGAGAATAGTCCCGGTCATCGGGATGGGTCGCATGCAGGAACGTCTCGAAGCGCCAGGGATCCTGGGGGTGCAAGCCATAGAGCGCATCGTGATTGCGCGAGCGTGTCATCGTGTTTTGGGCGACGTCGAACTCCCAGATGGCCACACCAGCCATCTCGGTACTCAAGCGGGTGCGTTCTTCGCTGAGTCGCAGCGCCTCCCTGACTTGCGTGAGCTCCGTAATGTCAATCATGCTGCCAATATAGCGCCCGGTCCGCTGCCCATGCACATCCAGGAGCGGACGCCCCCGCGAGAGGATGGTGCGCCAGGTGCCTCGGGGCCTGGCGATGCGAAACTCGTAACTGAATTCGCCTTCCTGTTGAACGGACTCCGCCAGCACGCGCTCGGCATGGGCCAGGTCTTCCGGGCAAACAAGCTGTCGCCAGGTCTCATACGACATCGGCTGGCTGTGTGGCACGATCCCGAACAAGGACCACAGTTCGTCGTTCCACTCGGCTGCGCCGGTCTTGGGGTCCCACTCCCACACGCCAGGGTTGCCGGTCTCCAAGGCAAATTTCCGTTTCAGCAGCTGGGCATCCCGGCTGGCCTGCAACTGTTGTTGCATCTCCTGAAACGCCAGATCCTGCTGCAGAACATCTCTGAATTGCTGCAAGAGTCGCTCGTGCTGCGGCCGGAACGGATTCGCGTGGTGATCGAGGGCGCAGAGCGTGCCAAAGGGACGGCCATCCGGGAAGTTCAGGGGATAACCGAGATAGGCGATCATCCCGAGTTGGCGATCGGGGTTCTTGTTCCAGTGCGGGTCGCGGGTCGCATCGGGGATCAGCAGCTTCTGTTGCGTCTTGATGACCGTCTCGCAATACAAGCTATGCCAATTTTCTTTGGCACCAGCCGGGTATGGATTGTGGGCCGTGGCGCTGGAAAGGAAGACTTCCATCTGGTGCAGGTCGGTCCGCATAATCAAGACCGCCGGCACCGCCAGCAGCTCCGCCAGCAAGTCGGCGATCTTCTGCCACTTCGGGATCAGGGGATCCAACAGCGTATCTGCCAGACACTCACTCATGGTGGTCTACACCCCAAACGTACTAACCCGTCCTCGCGAGCAGCCCCACGGCCACCCCGCCGTACGCCACCCTTCGGCGGGAACCGCACGAACCCATTCAAAGTGGCCTCAGCATGGCAGAAATGCGCAAAGAAGTCCAGCGGCGCGGAACCGCCGGCACCCCTCCCCAAACGGCAGAAGATTGGGGGGGTGGATGCTTGGAAGGTTCATGGTAGCAGGTGCTAGGTGGTAGGTGCTAGGTAGGTGACGATATCAGCCGCGCGGCAGGTGTGGAGCGCGGCGGCCCTTCGGCATGCTCAGGGTATGCCGCGCGACGCCGCTTTGTGGGCACCTGGCGATAGAAAGCGGTACCGCCCTACAGCCCTCTGAAGGAGACAAACGCGCCGGAGCGCGGCCAACGGAGACGTGTCCGGCGCGGCGGCTAGCGCGTCGCGCAATACGCGCATCTGCTCGGGCAGCGCCTTGGGCCAGGGGACGCGGGAAGCAGGGTTCAGGGTTCGGGGTTCAGGGGGGCTTTCAGCTACCGGGAGGTTCGCCCGGCCGGCGCGGCCGTGGGCGTAGCCCAAGCCGGCCATTTCAACACGATGCTGCGCAAGCGCTCGATCGACTCCAGCACCCGTTGTTTGGAAGCGCCGGTCAAGGAACCCTTCCGTTTGCGAATCTCGACCAGTTGGTCGGATAGCAGCCCCATGATCCGCTGGGCGTCGGCAGCCACCTCTTCGCGCGTCTCGCCGGATATGAGTACGCCCGCCGAGTCCGTTTTCGTCTTTTTCGGGGTGGTTTTGCCCTCCAGCGCGTCCAGCGCGCGATCCAACGTGCGGGCACTCATCTCGCGCAGGGCGATCTGTTTGCCGGTCCGCGGATCCGTCAGCAACGTATCTGGCGTGAGCGTGGCGACGATCGCGTCGGGCAGGGCGGCAATCCGGTAGAGCAGGCTGGGATCCAGGACAAAAAAATCGCAAACGTTTGCGAATTTTTTGGCGAAGCGGGCGACGCACATGTAATTCTCCGCGGACCTCACAGAGTAGTGCACGTGCTGTTTTAGCCACCGCAGCCAGGCGGTCTTGGCCGCCAGTTTGTCGAGCGCTTCCCTGACCGCGATCAATTCCGCACCGATCGCGGCAATGATTTCGCCCAGCCTTTGCCGTGCTTGCCGCTCCTGCTCCTGCAACGCCAGGATGCGCTCGGTATGACTGCGCAGCGCGGGATCGTTGAGTATATCTGTCACTTTCGCTTTAGGCATCGCTTCCTCCATGGCGTACGTCAGCGATCCCCAGCGGCCGCTGGTTCCTCGCTTGGCTCGCGTGAATCATCGCCGTTTCGGCGCGTTGCGCCAAGCACGAATTGAGCGCTTGGAAGCGACGGGGTGCATCCCTGTATTGCTGACTGGCAGCGCGTAGGGGAGAAGGTGGCAGGTGGCAGTTCTTGGTTGCGAATGCGTGTGGCAGGTGGTCGTCAGGGGGGTAGGGCGGCCCCACCGAACCCGTCGCAGGGCGATCGAGACCACGCTGGGCGATCGGAGTGGCAGACAATGGCGGGGCCGCCGGACCCGCCGCAGCGGCAGGGAAGTCGACGAAAAAGTAGCTTCGCGATGTTGCAACGTAGGCCGCAACTCCGGTTGCGGCCTTGCACGTTACCGCCGGCTGCGGCCGGATGCGGAGGCCGGCATCTCGTCGGGTAGGGTGGCCACCCGGTAGCGCTGGCTGGGATCCAGGACGAAAGAATCGCAAACGTTTGCGAATTTTTGGCGCAGCGGGCGACGCGCCTGACAGGCCCGCGGTCGCCACGGAGTCGTGCACGTGCTGCGGAAGCCTCCGGCACCAGGTAGCTTTGGGCCGGTCTGGGGCGCAATCGTTGTCGCGATCGTTGTCGCAATCGTTGTCGGGCTGCATCGTTGTCACAATCATTGTCCTGATCGTTGTCTGACGAAGATCGAGACAACGAACAACGGAACCTGCGGTGCCGCAGCTCCCCGGTGGGCTGGCCCCACCGGCAGCAAAGATCCGAGCAACGAGGCTAAAACTGCGAAGAAAATGGTTCTGCGCGAGGAGCCACCGCAACGGCCGCACATCGCGCGGATCCATCTTCTCATTTTACGCCTGTCTTCGCGCGGGCGCGGATCACTTCGCTCCAGCGGCACACGGCCGCCCACGTGCCGAGACTTCGCCAAGACCGACGCTAAATCTGTCAATCATTTTTACAGTTTTGCCGCTACCGCCGGCATTAGCGAGCCATGCCCCGTATCAGTCGGCAATATAGAATGTTCCTCCATAAGCAGTTAGGCCTATCTGCTTTATCGTTGCAGGACTTGGCGCGGAGTATGCTCCAAGAAGAGCGGGATAGTGGGTGTGAACACAGGATAAGGAATATCGCAGAACCTTGTCTGGGTGGGGCCGTGTGTTGCACAAAGCAAAGCGTGCGCTCCGGTCAGACGAGGTGCCATGGAAGGAGTGGGGCGTATGAATATCCGCATGGAAAGCTGGATCGCTCGCCTGTGCAGCAATGTTTATCAACTGGCCGGGAGAATGGTCAAAGGCGCTCGTTGCCTGAGCGCCACGCAGGCGCGACCCAGGCAGGCTCCCGCCTCCGCACGCTACGAGATCTCCCACGCGTGGCCGCGACACCTGCACCTTCCTATGGCCGGGTTGCTCGGGTTGTTCCTTGCCGGTTTCCCACCGGTTTTACCCATCTCGGGTGCTACCAGCGGCGGCGCCCCAGCGGCTCCCAGTGCCAAACCGGATAACACCAAGCCCAAAGTTACGATAACCGCCCCAGTACCCGCACAGCGAATTGTGACGAATCGACTCTTCGCAGTGCGCGGTACGGCCTCGGACAACGTCGGTGTGGCGTCGGTCTGGCTGCGGTTGAACCGCGCTGGCTGGACGCGGGCATCAGGCACCACCACCTGGCGCGCGACGGTGGCGCTGACGCCCGGCCCGAATACCGTGCAGGCGTACAGCCGGGATGCGGCGGGCAACCAGTCCACGCTCGCCAGCGTCGACTGCGCGTACGTGGTCCTAGGGAACCTGTCCGTCTTCACCAATGGTGCGGGAACGATTACGCGTACGCCGTCCGGACCGCCAGAGATCGGCCAGACGTACACGCTGTGCGCCAAACCCGCCAAAGGTTTTGGGTTTGTTAACTGGACCGATGCCTACGGCAACATGGTAGCCAATAATGCGGCGCTGACCTTCACGATGCCATCGAATCTGACGCTCCAAGCAAACTTTGTCGACAACACGCCTCCGAAAGTGAAGATTCGCGTGCCAATACCTGCACAGCAAATCAAGACAAACGGGCCGTTCACTGTACGCGGAACAGCCTCGGATAATGTCGGCGTGGTAGCGGTCTGGCTGAGACTGAATAGCAATAACTGGATGCAGGCCACAGGCACCACCAACTGGAGCGCGACGGTGGCGCTGCGCCAGGGAACGAATACCGTGCAGGCGTACAGTCAGGATGCGGATTTGAACCGCTCTACGACGGACAGCGTCACTTTCTCGGCCTACCTGCCACCCTCCCTTACAACACAGCCGCAGGGTCAGACCAATACCATGGGCAGCGCCGTCACCTTCACCGTGGCCGCCACGGGCACGACGCCGCTCTCCTATCAGTGGCGTAAGGATGGAACCGACCTGGCTGATGGCGGGAGCGTGAGTGGCACGGCCACGCCAGCGCTCACCCTCTCCAACCTCGCCGTAACGGCTGCCGGCAACTACGCGGTGGTGGTCAGCAACGCCTATGGCGTCGTGACCAGCCAGGTGGCGGCGCTTACGGTGGCTGTCGATCTATTCGTGACCTCCGCATATGGCGAAGCCATGCCTGCTACGGGCGCGAACGTGGTACCCGGCGGCGTACCCTTGCTGTGTCAGGTGTCGAGTACCGTGGCCCATGGCCCCACGCAGTACGTCTGCACCGGCTGGACGCTGGTCGGCAATGAGCCCAGCACCGGTACAACCTCCAGCTTCACGACGATCCCGACCAACCACGCCGCGCTCACGTGGCAGTGGCAAACGCAGTACCTCCTGACCACGCCCGCAGTGCCGCATGGAACCGTGTCCATCGCCAGCGGCTGGTACGCCGCCGGCACTGTGACCTCGGTAACCGCGCTGGCATCCGCCGGCTACCACTTCACCGGTTGGTCCGGCACAGTGCCACCTGCCAACGTCAACGACAACCCGCTGACCGTGACCATGGATCAGCCATGGACCCTGACACCCACCTTTGCGACCGGCCTGCCGGTAGCGTGGTGGCCGGCGGACGGCAATGCCAATGACATCGTCGGCGACCATAACGGCACTCTCGTCGGGGACGTCACGTTCGTACCTGGCATGGTGGGTAGCGCCTTTAGTTTGCGAGGAAATCGCAGTTATGTTCAAACGCCTCACGATAGCCAATGGGCGTTTGGCACAAATAGTTTTTCTATCGAATTATGGGCCAATTTCGCCACCTCGTACGGTTCGGAGACATTCTTGTCCAGTGATGCTGGGAGCGGAGAACAGAACAAATGGGTCTTTGCTCTATATGGGGGAACACTCCAGTTTCACATCAACGGCGTCAACGGGAGAACCTTCATCGGCACCGCCCACTTCTCGCCGGTACTGAATCAATGGTATCACATCGCGGTTACGCGGCAGGGTTCGACGTATATGTTTTTTGTTAACGGCGCAATGGTCGGGAGCTATACGGACAGCATCGTAATCCCCGATTCTGGCGCCCCGCTGATGCTCGGAGAGGCCGAAGGCGGAAACTTTTTTAATGGCCTGCTTGATGACGTGGCAATTTACAACCGTGCCCTTCTTCCTGGCGAAATCACCGCCATTTATCTCGCTGGTCCCTATGGAAAATTAACTCCTCCCGTCATTCTCAACCAGCCGCTGAGTCAGACCAATGCCATCGGCAGCGACGTCACCTTCACCGTGGCCGCCACGGGCACGACGCCGCTCTTCTATCAGTGGCGTAAGGATGGAACCGACCTGGCTGATGGCGGGAGCGTGAGTGGCGCAACCACGCCAGCGCTCACCCTCTCCAACCTAGCCGTAGCGGATGCCGGCAACTACGCGGTGGTGGTCAGCAACGCCTATGGCGTCGTGACCAGCCAGGTGGCAGCGCTTACGGTGGCGGTCGATCTGTTCGTGACCTCCGCATATGGCGAAGCCATGCCTGCTACGGGCGCGAACGTGGTACCCGGCGGCGTACCCTTGTCGTGTCAGGTGTCGAGTACCGTGGCCC
>CAIOST010000010.1 GCA_903861045.1 uncultured bacterium
CACCGCCAGAGCGGTCGCGCGTTTGGGGCGTGGCTATCTGGTCGAACAAAGAAGGGCGAATCGTCAGGTATTCCCTGAACCCCGAACCCTGAACCCTGAACCCTGATACCTGAGTGGTTACCATTGGCAAAGAAGCAAAAGTGAGGCTTTGGGACAGGCTCTAGCTACGCCGGCGCTGGTGCGAGGGGGGGATCTTCAGAATGATGCGATACTTGGCCACGGTGCGGCGGGCCACATGGATGCCGGCCTGTTCGAGCTTCTCCTGGATGGCCTGGTCGGAGAGCGGATCCGCGGGCGATTCCTCCGCCACCAGCTTGGACAACCGGTCCTGTACGGTCTTATTGGAAACCGATGAGCCATCGGACGTACGCAAGCCGGGCGTAAAGAAAAACTTCATTTCAAAGACGCCGCGGGGCGTGGTCATGTACTTGTTAGCCACGGTGCGACTGACCGTGGTCTCATGCACGCCAACCTTGGCCGCCACCGCGGACATGGTCATGGGGCGCAGGTGCGCAATCCCCTGATCTAGGAAATCCTGCTGCGCCTCCACGATCTCCGCAGCGATGCGCCGGATGGTACGCTGGCGCTGGTGAATGCTCTTGATCAGGAAGGCGCCCGCACGGATACGCTCCCGGATATACGACTTGACCTCGGCAGTTGTGCCGGGATCCTGTAGCAGTTGACGATAGTGCGCGCTAATGCGCACATGCGGGAGCTGGTCATCATCCAGCAGCACGGTGTAACGCCCATTGATCCACTGTACCACGACTTCGGGGGTCACATACTCGGAAAGCTCGGGGGCAAAGATACGTCCCGGACGCGGATCGAGCGCCCGAATGAACGTCTCGGCGTCCAGCAGCGCTTGCGCCGAGACCGCCAGCTCCTTGGCAATAAGTTTATGTCGCCGCGCTGCCAGATCATCCAGATGGTGCGCGACAATCTGCCGGGCCAGTTGCACCTGAGCCCCCTCGCCCAGCGCATCCAACTGCAGCAACAGGCACTCCCGCACATCACGCGCCCCCACGCCGGTGGGATGGAACTCCTGGATCACGGCTAGGATGTCGTGCAGATGGTGCGGATTACACCCCATCTGGACGGCCAGCTCTTCGAGGTTGCCCACGAAGTAGCCATCATCATTCAGGTTACCGATGAGGCTCTCCGCGAGCTGCTTATCGGCATCCGAGAGCGCGGTCAGCGAAATCTGGTCCAGCAGGTGATCCTGTAACGACACCGGTTGTTTCATGGAATCCAGCAGAAACTGCCGGCGTTCCTCCGCATCCTCGGAATGCGAGGCGTTCTCCATACCCTGCAGGAAATAGTCGCGCCACTCCTCGTCCAGTTTGACGAGTCCATCAATGTCCTTATCGAAGTCTAGCGGCTCGCCCTCCTGTGCGTCCGTCGTCGCGGGGGGCACTTCGGCATCCACGGAGACTTCGTGCGGATCGGTGACATCCTCAATCGTCGGATTGGTCTCCATCTCCTGCTGGATGACGGCACGCAGCTCCAGCATCGGCAGTTGGAGCATCTCCAACGACTGGCGCAACTGGGGCGCCAGCACCATCATCTGCCGTTGCTGTTGAAATAACGATAAGGAAGGACCTGCCATAGAACACCCATCCAAAAGTGAAACCATACACGGACGGCGACAAAGCCGCAAGTTGGAAACCGGGTGCCCCCTGAATTGCGGAAGATTGGGGGAATGGATGATTGGATGATTGAGGGAACCACGGAAACAAGCAGTTAACTGCAATCCCGGAAGGGAACGCAACACCAAGCGGTGCTTGATGAATCAATTGTAATCAGTGTGAGGCTCTTGCAAAACCATGGGAAAAGCCGCGTGTCAGGGTTCAAGATGCCAGAGTTCAGGCCGGAAACGTCACCTGAACCCCGAACCCTGAACCCTCCGCTTGCAAAACCGGAGGTTTTGCAAGCGCCTCAGTGTGTGTGTGTGAATTGGCCATGCTGGCGCGGGGTTGCCCAATCTTCCTGTCTTCCATTCTTCCAACTCCCGCAGTTTGGGGCGGGGCCCGGATTCGCATTGCTTCGCCCATCGATCCATAGGACAATATTTCCGGCTCCAGGTTTCGACCAGTGGCACCCCGGCCCGGGATGGCCCGCCCCCCCGGCAAAAAGGATTTGCATCCGTGGAAATTTGTGTACTAGGCAGTGGTAGCAGCGGCAACTGCATGTATGTGGCAGGGGGTGGCACGCGCATCCTGATTGACGCCGGGCTGGGGATCCGGGAGACGACGGCCCGGCTGGCGCAATTAAACGTGCCGCTGGAAACCATTCAAGGCGTGCTCTTTACCCACGACCACGCCGACCACTGCCTGCGTGTGGATGCCTGGCGGCGGCGCCATGCCACCCCCTTTTATGCCAACGAAGCGACCGCCGCCAGCATCGAGCAGAATGTCCAGAAAACAGACTTTGCCTGGAATATTTTCGAAAACGGTTCGCCCTTCCTCATCGGGCAACTGCGGGTGGAGCCCTTTTCCGTGCCGCACGATGCCGCCGATGCCGTGGGCTTCGTGATTGCCGAAGGAGGCGTTCGCCTGGGCATTGCCACCGACCTGGGGATGGCCACCATCCTCATCCGGCGCAAGCTGGCAGAGTGCGATGCGTTGATTTTGGAAACCAACCACGACGTGGAGATGCTCCAGCGCTCCGAACGCCCCTGGGCCGTGATTCAGCGGATTCGCGGGCGGCAGGGCCACCTGTCCAACGAGGATGCCGCCGAACTGCTGGCCAGCGTGCTCAGTCCACGCCTGCGCACGGTCTTCCTGGCGCATCTCAGTGCCGCCTGCAACTCACCGGTACTGGCCGAGCGCGCCGTGCGTGCCGTGCTCCAGCAAGCCAACCGCGAAGATATCCAACTGGTGCACACCAGTCCCGACACGATCAGCGCACGCATCGAGATACCGGCGCCGTAACCAGGTTACGGCGAATACTTGGCTTGGGGGCGGGCGTGGACTTTCGGGCGGGTACGGCCCTGAATCGCCTGGATCTCCGCTTCGCACTGGTGCACGCTGGCGGCGCTGTCGCAGACCTGAATGGCCACGGTGGCGGTGTAGCTGCCGCCGGGGGCCAACGGGATGGTGCGCTGGCGCGTGCGCTCGAACTGGCGTGGATTCGGGAAGTTGGTACCTGGTTCGAGCCCCGTGACGTAGCCATCGCTCTGCGCGCCGCCGCACTTCCACTGGGTAAAGCAGGGGAGTTCCTGCACGTTGAAGCGCGTCACCACGCCGCGATCGCCGGCCGCATTACGCAGGAGCGCCAACGAGTTGCCCTGGGCATCGCCCTTGGGCACCAGCCAGTAACACTGCTCTTCATAACCGGCGGTGGGGCCCAGGTAGCGGTCCCAGGTCTGCGCATCCTCTGCGGCACGGGCATTGCGCGGCGCGACTTCCGTGTGCGGCAGGAGCAGACGCGAGCCCTGCTCCATAAAAGGGCCGCCGAAATTGGCATGGTAGAGCAGTTCCATCTCGGCAGGCGTACTCTTGCAGTTGGTGATCGTGTCCGCCATCGTGACCATGTCCGAACCCGCCTGGGTCGAGATACGCGTGGTGAGGCGGAAATGCTGGCCGAAGAGCATCGCCTCATCTACCACCCCCACCAGACAAATTTCAGCCGGGTTGCCGGGCGTCACTTCTAAGGCCACATAGTGCGCCGGCACATTCGCGATGCGGCCATGCAGCCCCAACGGCACCTCTACCGGTGCCCCTTGCTTGGACGGTATGCGATCTATCCCGGGCGCGCCATTGGATTCCAGACCGCACCGGACCACGCACTCATCAAAGCCGGCCAACCAGCCCAGACCGCCGCGATCCGCCAGGTTCACAAACTTGGGATGGACGGGGCCGTTCACCGGCGATTTCCAACCAACGGGCAGCCCCTTGTAGACACCGCGCCAGAACCCCATGCCGCGTGTCGGTAGAATGGTAAAGGTGAAGGGGCCGTTGCAGATCTCCACCACATCCACGCCATCGGTCAACCCGCCGTGCAACGTGCGCTTCTTGACGGACACGCCGGTCACGCCCAGTTGTTTCGCCGTCAGGTGTAGCTCATCCATCCACGTGCCGGTGGCAACATCCGTCAACACCCACGTTTTGCTCGCAGCCATAAGGACCTCCTGTGCATCAAAAGAGTTATGCCCCGCGAGCGGTTAGCTGGCGGGGCGCGCGGCGCACGTCGTTTAGAGCGTTTTGTGTTCACCCACCGAATAGAGCACCTTACCGCTGGCATCGGCTACCAGGAAGGATTCCGGGTGGCGCTGCGGTTCGGATTTGAAGCTCAGCCGACCGGTGTACTGGCTCTGCAGGTCGATGAGCATCTGTTCGTCCTCCATACGCAGTCTTTCCAGCACGGCGGGGGCAATATGGACTTGCAAATCGCCCTCCCGTCCATCCATCCGGCATTTGCGCATAATGGCGGCCACCTGACGCTGGATATCCACGCTGATGGCCATCGGCGACTTGATGAGGCCATGGCCGCGGCAGTAGGGGCAATCGATGTGGATCTGCGACTGGATGCTTTCCTCCTGGCGCTGCCGGGTCATCTCCATCAACCCCAGTTCGGAGATCGGCAGGACATTGGTGCGGGCGCGGTCGCGCTTCAGCGCGGCCTTCATGGCCTTATAGACCGCCGCCTGATACTTGCGCGACTTCATATCAATCAGGTCCAGCACCACCAACCCGCCAATATTGCGCAGGCGCAACTGGCGAGCCACCTCCTCGACGGACTCCATGTTGACCTCGAGGATCGCCTCTTCCTGCGTGTTCTTGCCGCGATGCCGGCCGGTGTTGACGTCGATGGCAATCATGGCCTCGGTTTCGTCAATCACCAGGTGGCCGCCCGACTTGAGCATCACCTTGCGCCGGAAGGCATCTTCGATCTGCCGTTCGATGCCGTGATGGTCAAAGATTGGCAGGTGCCCTTCGTACAGGGTGATCGTATTGCGGGCGCGGCGTGAGATGCGTGCGGCCACGGCACGAATACTTTCGTAGGAGGCCTTATCATCAATCACCACCCGATCAATCTCCTCGGTCAGCCAGTCGCGCACAATGCGCTCTACGAGGTTAGGCTCCTGATAGGCCACGCAGGGGGCGGACTTCTCGCGGATATTGGTCTGCAGCTCCTTCCAGATATCCAGCAGGTTCCGCAGGTCACGCACGAAGGCCGTCTTGCTGGCCCCCGCGCCCACGGTGCGCACGATCAGTCCGATATCCTCCGGCAGCGGCAGCCGATCCAGGATCTTCTTCAACCGGGTCCGCTCCTGGCTGTCGCCGATCTTGCGCGAGACACCCCGGAGACGGCACCCCGGCATCATCACCAGGTAACGACCGGGCACGCTGAGGTTGGCGCTGACGCGCGGTCCCTTCGTGCCGATCGGCCCTTTCGTGACCTGTACCACGATCTCCGAACCGGGCGGGAAGCGCCGCACGATCTCCTCATTGGAAACACGCCGGCGTCGCGGGGCATGCTGCGGATCATCATCTTCTTCCAGCCGCTCCTCGTCATCGGGCAGCATGTCCCAATAATGCAGGAACGCATTTTTCCGCAAGCCGATATCCACAAAGGCGGCCTGGAGATCATGCTCCAAATTCTGGATACGCCCCTTGAAGATGCACCCAACCAGGCGCTCCTCGGTGGGGTGCTCCACCTGAAACTCCTCCAACTTGCCGTTCTCCACCACCGCGACGCGGATCTCCAACTTTTCCGCGTTCACCAGAATCTCACGTTTCGGCGTTTTCCGTTTAAACCAGCCAAACATACAATCCTCTCTCTCTCTGTGGAGCGCCCAGCTGGGCAGCTCCTTGTTTATGCGCGCCCCTGCCGCTCCCGCGCCTAAAAGCGCGCAGCAGCCTGACGGCCGTGGATCGCCACGCTCTGGACAAAGCCCAGCGCCACCATCATGGTCAACAGGCAAGTGCGGCCATAACTGATGAACGGCAACGGCAGCCCCGTAATGGGCAACACCCCCATCGTCATCGCGATGTTCACAAAAACATGCCCGAACATCATTACAGCCACACCCACACACACTAGTTTCCCAACCCCATCGGGGCAGGAGATCGCCACGCCCAGTACGGACGCCAGCAGCAGCAAATACAAGCCCAGGATCGCCAAGGCGCCGGCAAACCCCGCCTCTTCCGCCAGTACCGAGAAGATGAAATCGTTACACGACACATTCTGCGGCAAATACCCCAGCAGATTCTGATCGCCTTTGCGGAAACCCTTGCCCCAGACCCCGCCCGACCCGACGGCAATTTCGGATTGCCGCTTATTCCACGCGCCGCTGTGCGGATTGCGTGCGGGAAAAATGAAGTTGGCCAGGCGATCTTGTTGATAATTGGTAAGCCCGGTGGCCTGTCGCACCCAGGTTTCCGTACGGGGCGACAACTGGGCGGTCTCCACCGTAACGATCGCCGCGATCACCACCAGCGCCAGCATGACACCGGCCAGGATCGTCAGCCAGAAGAGGCGCGGACTCACATGGGAGACAAAGAGCATGGCCAAGACTGTGGGCACAAATACCAGGGCCGTCCCCAGATCCGGTTGCTGCAAGACCAGCGCCACGGGTATGCCTGCCACCAGCAGCGCCAGCAGATAGGACTCCGCCTGCCGGGCGGCTTCCCGTCGGCCCAATAACCAGGCCACCAAGAGGATCACCGCCAGCTTGGCTATTTCGGATGGCTGCACCCCCAGCACCCACCGGCGTGCGCCCATGGTTTTTGTCCCCACCAGCAACACGGCTACCAGCAGCACGATGGCACCCAGATAGAAGAGCCAGCTGCCTCGCAACAAATTCCGGTAATTCACACAAGCCAGCAGCAGGTAGATTACCAACCCCGCCGCCGCCGAACCGGCATGCCCCACGTAGAGGTCCTTCAACTTCTCCTCATCCCGGACCGAACAGGCGCTGAAGATAAACATTGTGCCAATCGCAATCAGCAGGAGCATGGCGGGGAGCATGATCCAATGCAGACGTCGCACGGGTTCCGGCACCAGGCGGGTAAGGGTTATCATGCGGCCCCCGCCTTTCCACCGGCGGCAATCTCGTCGGCAAAGATTGTCAACAGGACGCGTTGCAGGCGTGGCCCCACGGTCAGGCCGCCGGTTTGCGCCTCTTCCACCACCATGACCACCGCCACGCGCGGGGCTTCCGCCGGCGCAAAGGCGATCATCCAGCCATATTTCTTCGGCACATTTTCCACGCGATACTCGGCGGTGCCGGTCTTAGCGGCAATGGCGATACCCGCCACCCGTGCCCGTCGACCGGTGCCCTCCTCGCCGCTCACCACGTCCTGCATCCCTGCCTTCACCAGTTCCACGGCCGCCGTCGGCCAGTTGGCACGGCTGACGACTTCCCCGGCGGCCTGGCCGCGCAGTAGCCGCGGACGCCACACGGTGCCCCCGTTGGCCAACGCCGCCGTCGCCACGGCCATCTGCAACGGTGAAACCAGCAGATTCCCCTGCCCAATGGCGATGTTGCAGGTGTCACCCATGGACCAGTTTTCCTGTTTGCGCTCCTGCTTCCAGGCGGTCGCCGGGAGCAACCCTGGCGACTCACCCGCCAGGCTCAGGCCGGTGCGACGCCCCACACCAATCTGTTGGCCGACCGCCACAATCGCGTCATACCCCATCAACTGGGCCAGGCTGCAAAAATAAACATTGCAGGAGACTTCGATCGCCTTGCGCATATCCACATCCCCATGGCGCTCCCCAAAGGCACAATGCACCACGCGCGTCCCCAGATGGAAGCTGCCGTCGCAATGAAACATGGTGCTAGGAGGCAGGTTGGCCTGCGTCAGCGCCGCCAGCGCCACAAAGGGTTTAAAAGTGCTGCCCGGCGGATAACAGCCGGTCATGGCGCGATTGAACAACGGCCGGTCGGGATCTTCCAGCAGCGAGCGCCAGAATTCCGGCGACGGTGCCGGTGACAGGTCGTTCAGGTCGTACGTGGGCGCACTGGCCATGGCCAAAATATCGCCGTTGCGGGTATCGAGCACGACGCCGGCGCCGCGGACCCCGGCGAGCGCATTCTCCAGGGAGAGCTGAATCTCACTGTTAATCGTCAGGTTGATATCCCGCCCCGGGACGGGTTGTCGCGAGGTCCAATCATCATGGCGATACCCCACTGCATTCACACGAATCAACTGCCCGCCGGGAATCCCACGCAGCAGATCGTCGTACTCCTTCTCCAAGCCACTGCGCCCTTTTAGGCCGGGCAGATGATAATGATACTCTTCGGCATTGGCCGTCTGATCGAACCCGCTGCGACCTGCGTTGCCGAGCAGATGCGCTGCCATGCGCCCCATCGGATAGAGACGCTCCGGTTGCACAAAAATATCCATCCCGGGGAACGCCCGGCGACTCTCCGCCAGACGCGCCAAGGCGGCGTCATCCAGATGCTCCCAGGCCAGCAACGGCAGGGGCAGGCTCTGCCGGATATGCGATTCAATACGCGACCGCGGACAACTGCGCGGCAGCCGCAGCACCGACGCGAGCTGGTCGAGTTCCTGGTCCACGGCATTGACCGTGTTGCTCCAGCGACCGGGTCGACGCAACTCCTCCAGATAGAGCGCCAGGCAGTAATTGGGCTGATTGTCGGCCAGCAGACGGCCATGGCCATCGAGGATGCGGCCGCGCGGCGCCGGCAGGAGCACCCGCCGCACGCTTTGCCGCATCTGCCGTTGTTCCAAGGCGCCGGACTTCACCACCTGCAGATGGTAGAGCCGCACCCCCAGCACCCCGAACCCGGCCAGGAAACCCAGGCCCAGCAGGACAATTCGCCAGTTGGCAAACGGTTTGAATTCGTGCACGTGCATGACTACAGGCGTTCCACCTTCCCCCGTAGTTTTTCCGTGCCCGCCATCCGGTTCAAGCCCAGACCCGCGCCGTAGGCCGTCGCACCGGCCACAGCCCCCGCCGGCAGCAACAGCACCAGATCACCCGCTATACGCCAGCCACCGCCCGACACCGCCAGACGCGCCCAAGAGAGTTGCCACAGGGCCTGCAGCAGCGCCACCACCGTGACGGCCGCCACCACACCGGCCAAGGAGCCATCCAGCAGCAACCGGCGCAACGGCCGGAGCAGCAGCACCAGCAACCAAAGGAACGTAATGGTACACAACGCCGGCAACCCACCCCCGCAGTCGGTCAACCAACCGGCCCACGTGGCCGTAACCAACGCCATTACCAACGGCCGGTTCAACGCGTAATACACGGCTACGCCTGACAAAAACGGTATTTTTAGCGGTGAGCCAGGCATCCCTGGCAGGAGATTCTGCGCCACGGCCGCCAGAACCAGCAAAACCAGCATCACCGGCAGGTCGAGTTTCATAGCCCGCCTCCCGGTGGCTTGGCCAATACAAAGACGAGCTGCAAGTTGCCAAGATCCGCCGCCGGCATCACGGCCGCTTCGCGAAACAACCCGGCCGTATCCACCGCGGATTCCAGCACATACCCCACTAGCAAGCCACGAGGGAAGATCCCACCCTGGCCGGAAGTGACCACGCGGGTCTGCGGTGCCACCTCCACATCGCGCTTGAGGAAGCGCAACCGCAGGGGATCCATCACGTACAGGAATTGTAGCGACTCCTCGCCTACCCCGTGCCCGCCGCCGCCGGACAACACGCCGCGCACCGCCATCAGCCCCGCCGGCGGCGGGTCCAGTTCACAGGCAATCCGGCAATTCACATCACCCAACAGCAGCACGTCAGAGGTATGCGGCGAGACATTTTCAATCCGGCCGACCAGGCCGTCGGCCACCAACACGGGGTCGCCGGCTTGCAACCCGTCCAGACTCCCCTTCCCCAGGCGAATCAGCCGTTGCCACCCGGTACTGCCCCCCTGAGAAAGCACCGGAGCACCGACCAAGCGGCAGGCGGGGGGCGGCGGGAAATCCAAGATGGCCCGCAAGCGCCGGTTTTCGGCCACCACCGTCTGCAGCCGGGCGACATCCAGACGCAAAGAGTCCACGGTCAGCGAGAGTTCGCGATTCTGCGCGGCCAGCTCCGTACGGCGCAAGACGCCATCCAAGGGCGCCAGCACGTGTCGCTGCACCCAGACCACGGCATGCTCAAAAGGGTAAACCACTTCACGAGGGGCATACTGCAGGCCGGCACCAAAAGCGCCGGCGATCGCCAAAACCAGGCTTACACCCAGAAACACATACCAATATTGAGAAAGTTTCAACCCCGTCCTGCTCCATCCGGCCGCCAAGGCGGTCGGACTTTCTGGAAGCAGCGGATACCGGAACGTACAGATCGGTCAGGCTAACGCCGTGCCGCGGCACGGGAAAGGAAATTCATCTCATTGAGTACCACGCCCGTGCCTTCGGCCACGGCGCTCATGGGATCCTCAGCCAAATGCACCGGCAGGCCGGTCTGCTCGGCAATCAGCTTGTCCAAACCACGCAACTGGGAACTGCCACCTGCCAACACCATGCCGCGGTCAACCAAGTCGGCTGATAACTCGGGCGGACACTTCTCCAAGGTGATGCGAATGGCATCCACGATGGTGGAGACCGGCTCCTGCAGCGCCTCCCGGATCTCCTCCGATGTCACCGTGAGCGTTTTGGGGAGGCCGGCCACCAAATCCCGGCCCTTGACCTCCATGGTGCGATCCTCTCCTGTGGCATATGCCGACCCAATCTCGATCTTGATCTGTTCCGCTGTCCGCTCTCCTATCATCAAATTGTACACCCGGCGCATATACTGCACGATGCATTCGTCCATGGCGTCGCCGCCCACCCGAACACTGCGCGAGTATACGATGCCTGCCAGCGAGATCACCGCGACCTCGCATGTGCCTCCGCCGATATCCACAATCATGTTGCCAGCCGGCTCCGAGACAGGCAAGCCCACCCCGATGGCGGCGGCCATCGGTTCCTCGATGAGGAAGACTTCCCGCGCGCCGGCGTGACGTGCAGACTCCTGCACGGCACGCTTTTCGACCTCCGTAATGTCGCTGGGCACCGCAATGAGGACGCGCGGTTTCACCCGGATCCGGTGCGTGTGCACCTTCCGGATAAAATACCGGATCATCGCCTCGGTGATGTCAAAGTCGGCAATCACGCCAGATTTCATCGGGCGAATGGCCACGATGTTCCCGGGTGTGCGACCCAACATGCGCTTAGCTTCCGCGCCCACGGCCAGAATACGCTTCGTGCCTTCCTGAATGGCCACCACCGATGGCTCCCGAATCACAATGCCACGGTCCTTGACATAAACCAACGTATTGGCTGTGCCCAGGTCAATGCCGATATCATTCGTAAACAAACTCAGGAATTTATTCCACATTGCAAACGTCTTTCCCTGCCCGTACCCGCACTCCTGACATGAGTGCAAAGGCATGGTTACAATGCTACAGGTGGCGCCCCGCGGTCAAGGAGAAAACGGGCATTGGGCACAGGGCGGGCGCATGGGTGCGGTGCGGCGCCCTATGTAAGGCCTTCCCCATCAGCGTAACGCAGCGCCGCTGCGCCCGCCGCGCGCCGGCGCGATCTCCAACCGCGCCAAGACCGGCCCCATTTCTTCCAGGGTGACCGGGCGGCCCGTCATGCCCGCCACACGTGCTACCGGGATGTCCGCACCGTCTACCACCCCGCCCCCCCCCGCCAGGACCAACACGGGCAACCCGACCACGGTCTGCTGGATCAACGCGACCACCTCGTCGCATCCGATTCCAGCCAACGTATGGTTCACCACCGCCAGATCATAGCGACCGGTTCGCAGTGTTTCCACCCCCGCCACCCCGTTGTCAGCGACATCCACCTCGTACCCCCTGTCCGCGAGTTGCCGGGCAACCAACATCCGGGATGGGATGGCGTCATCGATCACCAACACGCGCAGAACGCGCCCGCCCCCCCCCCCATGACCACCCGCCGATGTGCCTTCCAGGCACGGCAAACGGATCGTAAAGACCGTGCCGTGCCCCGCCTCGCTATACACCGCAATCTCTCCGCCATGCCGCTGCACAATCTCATGGCTCATAGCCAGCCCCAACCCTGTTCCTTGCGCTCCCTTCGTGGAAAAGAACGGCTCAAAGCAGGCCTGCTGCACCTCAACCGACATGCCAGCGCCTGTGTCGCTGACCCGCAGCACAACCCACCCCCCCTCCTCCCTCGCCGTCAGTTCGATCCGCCCCTGCTGGCCAATCGCCTGCACACTGTTCAACACCAGATTGATCAGCATTTCGCGCAGCGCCGTCTCATTGCCATGAATAGCCAAAGGGGTTGGGTCGCCAACCACCTCCACCTGGATTTGTTTGCCGGACATCTGCTCCTGCCAGACCGGACGCGTCACGGACAGAACGCTGGTCAACAACTCCGACACCGGCACCGCCTGAAATGGCATCTGTGGCGCAGGCTGATAGAACTCGCGCAACCGTCGCACCAGTTCCTGCGCATCCTGTGCGGCCAATTGCATCTCCTGCAAGGCGTGCGCCACTTCATCCTTATCTTCCAACAGCTTTCGGTTCTTAAGCAACATGGCCGGCAACCCGATCATAGGAGCCAACACATTGTTGAAATCGTGCACGATGCCGCTGACCATCTGTCCCAGAACCGTCAAGCGCTCCTGCTGTTGCATCCGTCCGCGCAGGGTTTGCAGCTCCGAGATGGTCCCTTTCAGCACATGCGACTCCTCTTCCACGAGTTCCTCCAGCAAGGCCTGGTAGCGCTGATTGACAATTTCCAGTTCGCGCCGTTCATCCTGTACTTTCTTGGCTTTCACCGCCTGCGCCACCCCACGCAACAACGGCACCTTACTCACCGGCTTGACCAGATAAGCAAAGACGCCGACACGGGCGGCCAGCGCCGTAGGTATCGAGGGGTGCTCGGTCATAAGAATGATCGGCGCGCCGAAGATGCGCGGCTGGAACAGTTCTGCCAGATCCACACCCGCAGGCCGCGACACGTCCACATCGAGGATGACCAGATCGAAAGCATGCTCAGCAGCCAGACAACTGGCCTCTTCGCAATCCGCCGCCCCCTTAACCTCGTACCCCGCCTCGGACAGAAAGTCCGAAAGCCGCAACCGAAGGGTCACCTCACCAGCCATTACCAGAATACGTGCCATACCCCACCCCCATTCGAAAAGAAACACCTACCCCCAAAAAAATATCCGCCAAGTATAGCATCGCCCCCCCCCGGTGTCATGCCTGAATAAGCCTGGGTGGGTGGTTGGCCTTTTTGGTCTTTCCTTGCCTTTCTGGCACAACTCTCTTAAGCTGAGAGTGTGGGAGATAACAAAGGAGGTGCGTCATGAAGGTCAACATGCAGCGGATCCTCTGTCCGATCGACTTCTCAGAGAGTGCGGATCACGCCCTGCGGTATGCCGCGGCGCTGGCCGAAACGTTTAGCGCGGAGCTTACCCTGTTGCATGTGGTGGCGCCGGTGGTTGCCGCGCTACCCGGTGACACCACGCTCCCTGACACGCTACAGGCCGACATAGACGACTTGGCCGAAGCCTGCCGGGAGCGTCTGGAACAGACCGTGGGCAAAATGGCCGCCAACGGCGTGCCGGTGCAGCACAAGATTCTAAACGGCGTGCCGTTCGTGGAGATCATCCGGTATGCCCGCGAGTCCGAGACCGATCTGATCGTTATGGGCACACACGGACGAACCGGACTGGGACACCTGTTGATAGGCAGCGTGGCGGAACGCGTGGTGCGCAAGTCACCCTGCCCCGTGCTCACGGTTAAGCATCCCGAACATGAATTTGTGCTGCCATGAGCGGCGGGATCTCGCGACCAAGCGGCGCCCCCGCGCAGGGAATCGGTTGCAGATTGGCGCCACGGAACCCCCTTTTTGGGGGCCTAAGACACCGTAGCGCTTATTTTCCGCCGCCACCCCTTACTGGGCGCCGGCAACAGACGCGGCGGCGTTCTGGGTCGCCGCCACCGCCGCGAGCGCTTCCGCATAGAGTGCCTCGCGCTTCTCCATGTCCGCCGCCGCCGTACCAACAAAATCAACCGACTCCTTTTCGGCCAGGAAATAGCGCTTGCAGGGGGTGCAAACATGCCATTTTTTGCGAATCTCCCACAACTTCCGCGGCTGTCCGTTATCCCAGCGATAGGCATGCCCGGCGGCGCCTCGCACGTACGCGCTCGCCTGGCACTCACGCGCCGTCGGCACCGTATGCGACAAGCCTAACACCCCCCGACACTTGAGACAGTGTCCCTCAGCTGGTTTCTGCTTCCACTTCCAGAAGAGATACCCGGCCACTAGCAGGCCAATGGCTCCCAGCCCCAACACCCCCCCGCACACATACTGTGCCACGGCCCCCCAATGCGCCCGCCGGGCCAGATTGAACAGGATAAGCCCGACCATCAGCAGCACGCCGCCGATCCAGAGCACCCCTAAAACGTCCGCCTTCTGCAACCCCTGCCGCGCCTGCTCGGCTTCGCGGTCGTACGTCCACCCCTGAAATTCGACATCCTCCGGCTTCAAGACCACCGGCAGTCGCCGGGGCTTGGCAGCAGCCGCGCGGGCGGTCCCTTCCGGGGTGGCCCCAGTCGTCGCAGGGGCAGCGACGGCAGCGTCGCTAACAGATGTTTCCGAGCCGGTCGCCGTTTCCGCCGCCGTATGCACCTTGGCTTTGCACTGCGGGCAGGTGACCTGCTTCGGCTTTACCGCATAGGTAATGCGAAACTTCTTACCGCACGCCCGACAGTCCAGCATTAAATCCGCCATGATCGCCCTCCCTTGGCCGTCCCTGAAACCAAACTTGGTGTGGGCGGGTAATTCTGTCCGGTTCCCCAGCTATTCGCAAGCGCTTTCACAGAATAAAGCAGGCCTGGTTACCGTCTGTCGGCGCGCCACATCCTTGACGAAGCCCGCTGCATCTGGCACCTTATACCCCGCTATGATCTATCGTACGCTAGGAAGAACGGGACTGCAGGTATCACAACTGGGCTTTGGTGCCATGCGCCTCCCCATGATCGGCGAAGGGGCGGAGGCGCGTATTGACCGCGATCTAGCCATCCCGATGATCCACCGCGCCTTCGAGGCGGGGGTAACGTACATCGATACCGCCGTCGGGTATTGCAACCAGGACAGCCAGCGCGTGGTAGGCGAAGCCCTCAAAGGGTGGCGGGATCGCATCGTACTCTCCACCAAAAACCATGACTATGGCACGGACGAGAAGATCTGGTGGGGGCTGCTGGAGCAGAGCTTGGAGCGGTTGCAAGTCTCCTCGATCGACATCTACAACCATCATGGCACGAACTGGGGCTCGTATACTGAGCACGTGGAGCCGCGGCTTTCCAAGTGGATGCGCCAGGCGCAAGCGCAGGGGTTGATCAAGCACATCTGCTGCTCGTTCCACGACAATAACGAAGCACTACTCAAGCTGGTCGCCAGCGGCTACCCGTCGGTCATCACCCTGCAATACAACCTGCTCGACCGGCAGTTGGAAGAAGGGATCGCGGCCGCGCATGCCGCCGGCATCGGCATCGTGGCCATGGGGCCGGTCGCCGGCGGGCGCCTGGGCGACGCCAGCGCGGTGCTGGGCGGGCTTGTCCCCGGCATCGAACGCGTTCCCGAACTGGCGTTGCGTTTCGTACTGGCCAACCCGGCTGTGTCCGTGGCGCTCTCCGGCATGGGAACGTTGCCGATGGTGGAAGAGAATGTCCGCATCTGCGCCGACCCCATCGCCTTGTCCTCCGCCGACCGCGACGCCATTGATGCGCATCTAAAACGGCTAGCCAAGATGGCCAACCTCTATTGCACCGGTTGCAACTACTGCCTGCCCTGTCCGCAAGGCGTGGCGATCCCCCGCATTTTTGAGTATTACAACCGCGGCCGGGTGTATGACTTATGGGCCAGCGCCAAGGAAGGTTATACCGGCATTGGTGCCGCCGCCTGGGACCAGGGGCGCAAGGCCGACGCCTGCACCACCTGCGGCGCCTGCGAAACCCGCTGCCCGCAACACCTGAAGATCCGTGAGCAACTCACCGCGGCGGCCGCCGCCCTGACACACATGGTCGTTTCCTGACGGCCGCTACCGCCACACCCTTAGGCCGACTGCACGAGCACGCGCCGCCCCTCGACGCGCAGTCGCCCTTCGGCCAGCAGTTGCAACGCCTCCGGATAGGCCTGGTGCTCCTGCTCCTGGATGCGCGCATGCAGCGAGGCCGCCGTGTCATCGCAATGCACCGGCACGACACGCTGCACGATGATCGGCCCGGTGTCCATCCCCTCGTCCACAAAATGCACCGTACAACCTGCCACCTTGGCGCCATGCTTCAGCGCCTGCTCCCAGGCCTGCATCCCGGGAAAGGCCGGCAACAAGGCGGGGTGGATGTTTACCACACGCTGCGGAAACGCCCGCAGCAGCCCCGGTTTCACCATGCGCATAAAACCAGCCAGCACCACCGTGTCCACCCCATGAGCGCGCAGCGTCTCGATCACGCACTGCTCGGCCATGCCGTCGAGCTTGGTTTTGAACGGCGCCGGATCGATATACACGCCCGGCAACTGATGCGTGCGGGCACGCTCCAAAATACGCGCCCCCGGCACATCACTGATCACACAAGCCACGTCCGCCGCCAACCGTCCCGCCGCAATCGCATCCAGGATGGATTGCATGTTCGACCCGGATCCGGACCCCAGCACGCCGATACAAAGTTTGCTCATGCGCCCCATGACAACAAAAGCCGCCGCAGAAGGCAAGTGTATACCAGCAGGCAGGGTCCGGCCTTTACACGCCCCCGCGAAACAGCTAAACTCTCTCCCATTGCGGACACAAACCGTGAGTCCGTTTTTCCGAATGATAACCAGTTGGCACCTATGCACCCGACAACCAACGAACCAGCTCGCATCCCCTGCGAAAGTCGGCGCATTCTCATCACGGACGATGAGAAGCCGGTGCGCGACATTTTCCGGATAATCCTAAAAACCAAGTTCCCCTCCTGTAGTTTTGACATGGCCTGTAATGGCCAAGAAGCCATCGAATCCTTCCGGCAATTCCATCATGGCATTCTTTTGATGGACGTCAAGATGCCGATTATGGACGGTCCGACCGCCTTCGAGCAGATCTGTACCATGTGCGAGACGCTAAACTGGGAGAAACCAGCGGTGATCTTCTGCACCGGCTTCTCCCCCGCCGCCGACACGGCCCAGCTTTGCCCCCCTGACAGCAATTTCTGCGTCGTGCGCAAGCCCATCTCCAGCGAAGTGCTCATCGCGACCATTCGTGCGCGCCTGCCCCCAGCGTGAGACACACGCTCCGTCGCCCGCGCGGTCATTCACGAGTCGCAGCGTGATAAATTTATTTCCGACTATTTCCCTTGAAGATCCGTTACTTTCCTGACGCGTCGGGCACCAACACCGAAACGGCACCGGGGAGCACATCGATCTCCACCGGCGTTTGGCCGATGATGTCGCCATCGCCCTGCATCTCTTGCGGCGGGAGACTCCGGATCACCACCTGTCGATGGGCTTGGTAATAATTTGCCAGCGGCGCGGCCGGCCGGCGCAACAGTAGGTTCAGGAAGTATCGGGGGAAATCCAACACCCCGCGCACCCGCAGCACCAGCACATCGAGATGCCCGTCATCCAGCCGCACATCCGCGCCCGGCGGATAGATCGTGCGCGTCAGGATGCCACAGTTCATCACCACCACATCCATGGCCCGCACGATCCGGGTCGCGCCATCAATCGTCACCGCCACGCGCCGCGGACGGAAGCCGGGGGCCCGCCAGATCCCCGTAGCCACGTAGGCCATCGGTCCGAGGACTTTCTTTTCCTCGCGGGTCGTATGCGCCATGATCGCCGCACTGATCCCCACGCTGACGTTCAACACAAACAGCCGCCCCTGCACACGCATGGCATCAATGCAACGCGACCGGGTCGTACCGGCCAACAAGGCCACGGCGGCCCCCAGCTCGCAAGGTATGCCGAGTTCATGCGCCACCAGGTTGCCGGTGCCAATGGGCACAATGCCCAGCGGCGTGGTACCGCCTACCAGCGCATCGCAGGCCGCGGCCACGGTGCCATCCCCACCCGCCGCCACCACAAAGTCCACCCCGGCCCGCACCCGCGCCTGCACCGCCACGGCCGACTGCACGCCGGGTTGCGTTTCGTAGATCTCGAAGTTGATCCCCGCACGGCCAAAATGCACAGCCAGCGCCTCGCGCAACCGCCCCGTGACGTGCGCACCCACACTCGGATTCAATATAATTAGCGCCTGTTTCACTGCACCCCACTCAGCGGGAAGGACTACGCACCGGCGCCGCAGACGTTCGCGTGGCATCCGGCATGGCCAGAACCCGCCACCGGTCAATCTCGGCGCTCCGGCAGGCTTCCACCACCGCCACTACCTCGAAGAACAACACGCCGCGATCCGCCCGCACCAGCACTGCGGCGTCCACGCGTTCCCGCCCATACTGGCGCAACCGGTCGCGCAAGCCATCCAGCGTCACAAACTCATTATTCCACGCAACCAGGCCATTCGTAGCGACCTGCACAACCCCTTCCCCTGGCAGACGCTCCACCGCTGGCCCACTCGCCACCACCGGCAAATCCAGCGCCACCTCTGCCACCGATACAGGGAAGAACGCCAATCCGCCGGCAAACAGGCCGAGCAGCAACAAAGCCACATTCACCAGCGCGATGAAGGGCGACAGCGACGAACCCGCCCCCTCTATATGCCGCCGGAAGTTCATCGGTCGTACCTGCCCACCAGGGCCATCAGGATCTCGGACACGGCCGACTCCATGGCCGCAATCCGCCGCACCATGCGACGCCGCAACCAGGCATGACAGGCCATGGCCGGTATGGCGACAAACAGACCGGCTGCAATCGTAACCAGCGACTGCAGCATGCCGCCAGCCTGCAGTACCGCACGCACACCGGCCAGATCCTGTCCAAGCGGTCCAAAGACCTGCAGCAACCCCAGTACCGTTCCCAGCAGTCCCAGCATGGGCGCGATCACCGCGATGTCCAGCAGCAATTGGGTCTGCGACATGAGCAGGTCCGCCTGCCGGGTGCCTTCGGTCTCGATGGTGTCACGCAGCAGCATCACACCAGCCTTGGGCGCATGCCTCAAATGATCGAAGGCCTGCAGTGCAATCGCGGAGAGCGGACCGGGTCGATCCTCACAGAGGCGTCGCGCCTCGCCCAAGTCCCCGGCGCGCACGCAATCCAGCAACTCCGCCAGCAACCCGCGGGGGACCACGTGCTGCTCACGCGAAGCACGCCACAGGCGGGCCACGGCCCAAACACCAAACAGTGCCATCCCCGCCAGCACTTTCAAAATCCAGCCGCCGGCCGACGACATCTGCCGCAGCGTGACACCCAGCACCGGCGCGGCAGGCACCCCGTTTGATGGCGCACTGGGTGCGGCCACCCCCGCGGTCAAGGGCTGACGCGCGTCCCCGTTTTGCGCCGCGACCTCGCAGGCCGGTCCGATGACTGCCAGCAACCCCGCCACCATCGCCGCGGCGGCGCCCCGCCGCACCCGCACCAGAGCCTTGCGTCGAGCACCCATCACACCCATCCTTTCCGCCACCATCGTCAACCCCGCTATCACCTCCGCACGCCCAGCAGGCGCGCAAACGCACGATGCGTAGCCTGCTGCCGACGCCGCGCCCGTTGCGCGACCTCCGCCACGCGCCGGCGCAACGGCGCCACGGCGACATCGGCCGTGCCGCACGCGCCCGTCTTCGCCGCCCAGGCCACGTCCGGATCCATAGTCTCCAATTCATCCAGATGGCTGCGCACATGCTGATAGGCGTCCCGAAACGGCATGCCACCGGCCACCAACTGCAACGCCCGGTCGGTGGCAAAAACGCCCGGCGTAAAGCCCGCGCGCAGCCGTGCCGGGTTCACCGCCAGCGACGTAGTCAGTAGCTGCATAATACGCACGGAGGCGCGCGTGGTGCGCAGTCCCTCCAAATAGAGGGCCTTGGTCTCCTGCAAGTCACGGTTATAGCCCCCCGCGAGTCCTTTGACAATCCCGGCGGCGGCCGCCCCCTGCCCCAGCACGCAGGCCGTCTTGGCCCGGATCAATTCCAGCACATCCGGATTGTACTTCTGCGGCATGATGCTACTACCCGTACACAACTCCGGCGGCAGCACAAAATAACCGAACTCCGGCATCGAATAGAGAATCAGGTCTTCCGACAGGCGCGACAGCGTCAACATCACCTGCCCCAAGGCACTCAGGATGATGGACTCGCACTTGCCACGGGCGTTACTGGCATAGATCACATTCTGATGCGGTGCGGCAAACCCCAGTACCTTCGCGGTATAGGCCCGATCCAACGGCAACGGCACGCCATATCCGGCGGCGGAACCGAGCGGACAACGGTCGGCATAGGCATAAGCCGCCTCCACCGTCAGCAAGTCATCCAGCAGCGCCTCCGCGTACCCCGCGGCCCAGAGGCCCACGGAACTCGGCATGGCCGGCTGCAGGTGGGTGCGACCCACCATGGGGAGTCGCTCATGCCGACGAGCAAAGCGCAGCAAGGCCTCCGCCAGGCCGGTCGTCTCCCGCAGCAACTCAGACAACTGTTCCCGCGCATGCAACCGGATATCCACAGCCACTTGATCATTGCGGCTGCGACCGGTATGCACGCGACGCCCCACGTCGCCCAAGCGCGTTGTCAGCAGGCGCTCAATGGCCAGGTGCACGTCCTGGTCCGCCGTTTCAATCACAAAACGTCCGGCACGGGCCTCCTCCCGCAGTTCCGCCAACGCGCGCGTCACCTGGCGCACCTCATCCGGCCGGATGATCGCCGGGCGGACGCGTAAGCGCGCCAGCGTGGCAACATGCGCCGCTGTTCCCAGGCAATCCCACTCGGCCAATTCGAGGTCGAGAATCGGATCCTGCCCCACCGTGAAGGCCAGCACATCCGGATGAATCGTGCCTACCAGCGTGGTTGTCGTCTGCTTAGCCATACTCATCCCTTTCATCGCCATGGCACCACCGGCAAGGTTTCCGGCACCGGTTCCTGCCAGATCGCGCCTGACTGCGCCCGCGCTTCCAGGCGCCGACGCCCCTCTTCGGCCTTGGTCAGCAAAGCCTGCACGGTGAGCGGTGCGCGCCCGCCCGCCAACGCCTCGCAAAACGCCGCATAATCCGCGGCCACCTGCTGTAAGGCACCATCCCGGCCGACCGTGAAGAGACGAATCGCCGTGCCCTGGCTGCGCAGCGCGCCCTGTACGGCCGGTGTGATTGGCCACTGCAGACACTCTCGCAACGTGCGCCCGCGCCACCCTTCCGGCATGGTCAGCCCATGATCCCCCGGATAAACCAACAACTGTGCACGGAACGCGCGCACCAAACCTGGCATCGTCACACCCGCCTGACGGATCTCACGCATGACCCGCACCTGCCAAACATCCCACTCCGCCGCCAGGTCGCTCAGCCCCTTGGCGGCGTTATTTGTCGCCGGATACAAAACAGCGGGCCACGGCGTACCGCCATCCATCCGGCGCAACAGGGCACCGAGCGGTTCACCCCCCGGGCGCTCCAGCAACCAGGCCGCCATCACCGCCTGCAGCGCACGCTGCTGCAACGCGGCCGGCGGCGGATCGGCCAACAACTCCGGTAGCGGCGGAATCCGGCCACGCAACCACTGCATCTGTACCTGGTCGAAATCCAGCATGCGCTGGCTGGCATCCGCATGCCGCGCCACCCCCGCCAGCAACCACTCCGGCGGCTCGCACGCGGCCCCTGCGGCGCCCTGCGCCTGTCGCCACTGCCGCACCAAAGCCAGCGCCAGCGCCGTACGCAACTCATCCAGATTCGCATGCTCCGGATCCGGCAATTCCAGCCACGTCTGCGCCCCGCCGGTGACCATGGCCCCGTGCCGCGCCAGCACGCGCAGATCATTCGTGGCATCCCCGAGATGAATCAACATCGGCGACGCTACGCGGCCAAGCTCCAGTTGTGTCACCCGCAGGAAATCACGGCGGAAACGATCCACAAAAATCAGGACCGCGCCCCGGTACCCCAAGGTGGCCGGCGCCGCCGTAATGGTCACGGACTGATCCCGGGAAACCATCGTGGCGCGCGGCAACCACGCTTCCGCCGTGGGCGGCGCCGCCCGCGCGGCTAGCACCAGCAAGCCTGCCAGGAGCCCCGCCTTCATTGCCCGCCGGCTATGGCACCGCACCCTCACAACATCATTTCCGACCTTTTTTACCACTGGGCGTCGCCGCACTAGCGGCCGGCGCGGTTGCGGTCGCCGCTGCGGTCGTGCCACCTGCGCCGGCTGACGACGACGCCGCCGGGGTGTCACTCTTGGTGCTCGACTTTTCCGCCTTGACGGACGAGTGGTACGCGGAACTCCGGTAGTCCGTCTGATAAAAACCACTCCCCTTAAAGATGATGCCGGCCCCGGTACCCAGCAACCGCTTGACCTTACCACCGCAGGCCGGACATTTCTTCAGCGGTTCATCCCGCATGCTTTGAAACTGCTCAAACAGGTGGCTACATTTGGAACATTCGTATTCGTAAGTTGGCATGAACAAAACTTCCATTCTCGTGGTTGGCGCTTAGATGATAGTCCTCGCAGGACGCAGCGTCAACAGCATGGGCAAAGGAAAATGCTCCCCGCCCATTTTTTGCTCGCGCTAGGATGGGTAGCGACGCACCGCCCCCCCTACCTGCTAACGCCCTGCTTACGGGGCGCATCCCTGTTCCCCTTGCTTTGCATTGTAGTGTTGTAGGCCGCAACTCCGGTTGCGGCCCATTCCATGGCCGGAACCGGAGTTCCGGCCTACTGAACGCAACTCTGTAATGAAACAAGGATGCGCCCCTGCTTACGTTTTATAAAGATTCCTCGTTGACCCTGCGTCTACCGTCTGGTATGGTGCTGCCCGTCATGGGACAACAACTACGAAAACGTGTTAAGCGTGCGCGTCGGGTCCGTCGTCAAAAGACGATCAAAGCCCGGGTTCGTGCCGCGATTAAAAAATAGACGGCGTACTGTCGTTTATGGCGCGATGGCCGAGCGGTTAGGCAGAGGTCTGCAAAACCTCGTACAGCGGTTCGACTCCGCTTCGCGCCTCCATCCTTGAAGCCTTGGAAACAAGCATTTATGCTATTTCCGGCCAGTGTATTGCGTGCCGAAAAATGTCGCATAGCGGCATGATTTGGACCATGTAGGCTAACAACTGGTAATGGGTGACAACGGGTTGGCTACGAGGTGTACCGTCTTTTTTAATTTTTTGATCCGGTGCCCAACCACGGATCAGTGAAAGCGTGCCCTGCTGCCAAAACTGGCATCGACAGGCCACGTTATATGCTGACGTCACTACTCAGGTGCTCGCACGCGGCGGGCGGGTGCCTGATTCGTTAAGGTGATTCTAACGCCAAGGCGCCAAGGCGCAAGGGCGCGAAGGTGGGAAGGTGTTAGGTGTGTGGTGGTAGCCGTGGCCCCACCGCC
>CAIOST010000011.1 GCA_903861045.1 uncultured bacterium
CTTCGTCGGTTACAGGGCCATCGAAAAGCCCGGTTTCGAAAGCCGGAAAAGACGAAGTCTGCCAAAAAACGGCCATTTTTCGGCCTTAGGACCTCTGAATTCACCGAAATGCGCGCCGCCGCGCTTTTTTTTCTTACAGAACCTCAACATTCAACCAGCATCCTTTTCCGCCTTCTCATTTTTGAGAAGCCACAACCAGCACCCTCCAATCTGACGCTTGTACACCTGCCACCCCGCGCGGTGCCCTATCATTGGCGAATAGATTCATGGCACGCAATTAGCATTCCTAGTCACTCGGATTTATGACAATATGTATGTGTTTTTTGTGGCGGGCTCCAGCACCACCCCTTGCCACCCCTACATGATCTCATCGTCCGCCACATCTGTCGCCCCCCCCATTAGCGATCGCGACGTCCGCCGCGGGCTACGCCTCAACGTGATTGCCGGCTGTCTGGGCATGAGCTGGGTGGCGGTGGTCATGAACATGCCGTTCACCATGCTGCTGGATGAGCTGGGCGCCGACGGCCGGCTGCAGGGGCTCTGCTCAACCATCATCCAGCTCACGCTGGTGGTCCAGATCCCGGGCGCACTCTTCCTGGAATCGCTGCCGCGGCGCAAGGTTGTCTGGGGGATCATCGCCATTATCCACCGCCTGCTCTGGTGCATTCCGGCCTATATCGCCTGGCGGCACCCGGTCCCACCCATTGGCGCGCACATTGTCGTAGCGGCCGCAGCGGCCTCCATGGCCATCGGCAACTTCGTGGCTTCCGCCTGGCAAAGCTGGATGGCCGATCTCGTACCGGCACAGACGCGCGGCCGTTTCTGGAGCAACCGGCAGGCCTGGACCATGTCCGCTTTTCTCCTGGCCATCGCCATCTCGGGCGTGGTCCTGGATGCCTTCAAGGCGGAGGGCACCACTGGTCCCCTGAGCGGCTTCGCCCTGCTGTTTAGCGTCGCGACCGTCTTGGGGGTGCTGGATATTGTCACCCACATGTACGTACCGGAACCCCCGGTGCGCCGCGAGACACGCGCCATCCCGCTGATGGAGCGGCTGATCGCACCGCTGCAGCACCCCAACTTCCGGCGCCTGGCCATTGCCATGGGGCTCTGGGTCTTCTCCTGTTCCCTGGTGGGTTCCTTCGGCCAGCTCTATGCCCGGCGTGTCCTGCACGCCTCCTTCACCGAACTCTCCGGTTGGAATATTGCCGCCGCGCTAGGGACCATCGTGGCCGGGCTGGCCTTCGGGCACCTCATGGATCGTATCGGCGCGCGGGCCTTCGGCTCGGTCATGCTCCTGCTGGCACCCTGCTTTGGCATCTTTTGGTTCCTCTTGACCGACACCCCCCTGACCTTTCACCTCCCCCTGGTGGGCGAACTCCACACCACTTGGGGGATCGCCCTGATGACCCTGGTCAGCTTTTTCAGCGCCGGGGCGTATTCCAGTGTCGGCCTCGCGCACATGAGCCTACTGGCCGCCACCGCCCCGGAACGCGGGCGTACGCTGGCCATGGCGATACAATGGACCCTGATCGGTGTGATCGGCGCGGGCGGCGCCATTGTCGGCGGCTACGTGATGGACCTCTTCCCGAAAGAGGGGCTGGACCTCACCCTGTTGCGCGGCACCCGCTTCCACTTCATCCACGCCCTGGTCATCCTGCATGCGCTGGTCACCTGGCTGCTGGTACTGCCGATCTTTATCCGCATTCATGTGAAGCGCGAAAGCCTCAGCGTTCTGGAAGCTTTTGAGCGGATTGTGCTGGTCAACCCCCTGCGCTTTGCCAGCGGCGTGTACCATGCGCGTGTCATGGCCTCTGCGGTCACGCGCCGACGCCGCGCGCAGGCCGTCGAAGCTACCGGGGATAGCGGCGCGGAACTTTTCACCGCCGACCTGGCCGCCCGGCTCGCCGATCCTTCGGCCGATGTGCGCGAGGCGGCCGCGCAATCCCTGGGACGCATCGGTACCACCGATGCCATGGCCGCCCTGATCAAAGCCCTGCAAGAGGATGGCAGCACCGACCTGGCCGTGCATTTACTGCGCGCCCTACGCCAGTGTGGCAATCAGAGCGCCACCGCCGCCATGCTGCCACGACTGCAGGACGAAAATATCGAAGTGGCCCGCGAAGCCGCACGCACCCTCGGTGTCATCGGCGACCAGACGGCGGTCCCGCCCCTACTGGACCTGCTGCACAAGACCCGCCACGAATCCATTGCCATGGCGGCCGCCGAGGCGCTGGGCCACCGCAACGACCTTTCCGCCGTCTACGAAATCCTACCGCGCATGCGCACTACGGCCAACCCCATGGCGCGGCGGGCCTTTGCCATGGCCGCCGGCGACCTGCTGGGCGCACCAGACGGCTTCTACTGCATCCTGACCGAAGAGGATCTCTCCCACGGCGCCGGCATCACCCCCTTGATGGATCGACTGCGCGCCAACCTGCAACAACTGGCCAGCCAACCTGACGGGGCGACCGCGGCTTTGGCACTGCCCGCCCTCCAGGAACTCGACCGGCAGTATGAGGCCCGTGACATCCGCGGCGCCGCCACCTCGGCCTATCGACTCGCCACGCTCCTCGGCTCTAGCCGCCACCACTTACCCGAACCACGCGACGTGCACGCCCTGCTCGCCGCCGCCCACCAGGCTGATCCACGTTTTGCCGCCGGCCTCTGGTATCTCGCCGTGCTCGACGGCGCCTTTGCACGCACCGGCACCAGCGCCTCCCTGACGGCGGCCCGCGATTTAATTGAAATCCAACTCGCCGTATATATCCTGGCCTCCTGGGCGGGTTGCATCCCGCCAGGCACCGGCAACGTCTGGGATGTCACACGCCTGCGTTACTGGCAGAAATTCTGGCCAAAGAACCGCCTAATCCGTCTTTTTAGGCACCACTAACCCCACCCCATGCCCGTTGCTTATCAACATATTGTCTGGGACTGGAACGGCACGTTGCTGGACGACGTCACCACCTCAGTAAACACCATCAATCAACTGCTGGCCGCACGTGCTTTGCCGCCGATCGACACCGCCGGCTACCGGGCCAGCTTTGGCTTCCCCGTGCGTAACTACTACCTAACCCTTGGCTTTCAACTGGAAAATGAGAACTGGGACCGCCTGGCCCGCACCTACCACGACCTCTATCTCGCCGACACCTCGCCCCGCCTCCACCCCGGCGCCATCCCCACCCTGCACTTCTGCCGCCAGGCCGGACTGGGCCTCTCGCTCCTCTCCGCCTCCGAACAGTCCATCTTGGAGCGCATGGTGACCGACACCGCCATCGCCCCGTGGTTCGACTTCATCCATGGCACCGACAACCTGGACGGCCAATCCAAACTGGAAACCGGCCGCCGCCTGCTGCACCGCCTCCCCTGCCCGCCCTGCCAAATCTTGTTTGTCGGCGACACCCTGCACGACCAGGAAGTTGCGGCGGCCCTCGGTTGCACCTGTGTCCTCATCTCACACGGTCACCAAAGCCACGAGCGGTTGCTGGCCTCAGGTTCCCACGTCCTGGAAAAACTTGAGGATCTGCCGGTTTTTTTAACCGCACCCGCCACCATCGCACCTTCTCCCAACCTCTAAATCCAGCACGGCGCATTGCGCCTACACACTGGCACGATCACAAATATGCAAACCATCCAACTCACCGATCTCCCCGTCAAAGAGTGCCATCAGGAAACGTTTCGCGCTGACGCCTTCCGCGTGCTCTCCCGCTCCGGGCTGCACCCCACCGAGCGCGTCCTACTGGCGCATCTGCCAAGGCAGGTGGCCGGCGATATCCTGATCGTCGGCAACCGCAGCGGCGTGCAGGGGTTGATCCTCTCGGCCGAAAATCCTGCGGCTTGCATTGTGCAACACATCTGCGACATCCACCATGCCAAGGCGCTCCAGCGCACGCTGGCCGCCCACGACAGCGCGCGCATCCGGGTGGAGTGTACCCCTTTCCTGCCGGAATTGCCCACCACTCGGCTGGCGCTGCTCCAGGCGACCGCCCGCGACACGCCGGCCGAACTGACCCTCGACCAGTTAGAAGACTTGCGCACGAAACTCCCGGCCGGCGCCACCTGCCTCGTCGCCTATGATGGCAAGCCCGACTGGCTGCGCAAACAGATGAAGGCCATCTTCGGTCAGGTCACGGCCACACCTGCCACGAAAGACGTCACGCTCTTCCGCACCGTCATCCCCGCTGCGACCGCCACCACGCCCTTTGTGCGCCGCAACTTCTCCGCGACCTTCGCGGCCAGCCTATCCGGCGATCTGCCGCTGCAACTGACCACGCTGCCGGGAGTCTTTGCGCACCGGCGCGCGGATGAAGGGGGGTTGGCCCTGGCCGAGGTCGCCGCCCGCACGCTGGAACCCGGCACCCGCGTCTTCGATCTGGGGTGCGGCTGCGGCCTGGTCGGCCTGCTCCTGGCGCGTCATACGCCCGGCATCTCGGTGCTCTGCGCTGACTCCCATGCCCGTGCCATCCACTGCACCGCTGAAAATGCGCGCACCAACCAGCTCAGCGGCGTAGAAACCATGCTGACCGACGCCCCGGCGCTGAACGAAGCCTTCACGCTGTTTGTGGGCAATCCCCCCTACTACGCCAACTACCAGATCGCCGAACTCTTCATCCGCACCGCCTATCAAGCCCTGGCACCGGGCGGCACCGCCTTGATCGTGGCCAAGAACCACCGCTGGCACGAGGGGTTCATGCACGAACTGTTTGGCAATGCCGAAGTCATCAAACGCCGTGGCTACGGCGTTGTGCGCAGTGTGCGCGCCTGAGGGAAGCGGCGCATGCCGATGCCGAACGAATTTGCGGGTTCGGTATCCGACGCCGGTACACGCAGCCGCAGAAGCTCGTTAGTATCCAAGCTGGAAAAAACGAAAACGTTTTCGTTTTTTTCGGGGCTACAGGCTGTGGCAAGCGCCAAGCTCTGGATAACCGAAGAATGCGGCGAACTCTTAGCTGCCGCTCCCCGTAGGCCGGAACTCCGTTTCCGGCCGCAGCCAGCGTTACCGCGCAAGGCCGGTTCGGCGGGCTTACTTGATGTCGGACGTGGCCTTCAGGCCTCGCAAGACGAAGCATAGCTGGTTCGCTCATCGAGCCATGCGGCAACTCGACACGGCACGCCGTGCGCCGGCTAAAAAAAACCGCAACGTTGCGGTTTTTTTGCGTCGTGGCCAAGAGACTTCCTGTCGCCAGCCTGCCGCGACGGCGGGTCCGGCGGCCCCGCCCTCCCATGCGTGGTTCATGCACCTGAACCCTGAACCCTTGCCAGCCTCTGCCCGTAGGCCGGTCGCTCTATCCGGCCGCAGTCGGCGGCCGCGCGAAAGGCAGTCTCCGAGAGATCCAGCGTGGGAGGGCGAACCTCCCGGTGCGCCGCACAGGAAATTCGCTGGTGTCGTTTTAGCGTGCTATCGGCCCCTCCCTTGCGACAGGGATGCGCCCATCTTCCAACTCCCGCAATTACATGTCTTGACCCGTCTTCTGCCGGACAGATACGATAAGCATGATTATCCATATCAAAAAGAAAACAACCGGCCGCTCCGGCGAGAACGCCGGGATCCGATATTATGGAACAAATAATGATGCAAGACCTGCCCAATCGCCGGAGCATTCGCAAGAAGGGCTGGGACTACACAGCCGCAGGCTGCTATTTCGTTACGTGCAACACGCATCAGAACCGCCCATTGTTTGGCATAGTCGTGAACGGGCAGATGGTGTTGAACGAGGCCGGTAGAATTGCAGCCGAAGAGTGGTATAAGAGCGCGCAGATCCGCGATGAGATCGAATTGGATGAGTTTGTGATCATGCCGAACCATGTGCACGGGGTGGTGCTGATCGTAGGGGCGACCGGCAGGTCGCCCTTCACATCGGGCGGTACGGGCGACCTGCCGGTCGCGGCACCCACGGGCGACCTGCCGGTCGCGGCACCCACGGGCGAC
>CAIOST010000012.1 GCA_903861045.1 uncultured bacterium
ACCTGCTCCTGTTGAGCCGCACCCTGTCCGAGGAACAGCAGCGCCATGTGCGGGAGAACATGACCGAGGAGGACAAACCCATCTATCAGCAGAAGTGCACGGTCCTGTTCGAGCACGTCTACGAGAGCTATCCGGAACGGGATGCTGGGGTGTATGCCGGGGCGGGGTGAGCGCAGTGACTGGGTTCATCGTGGCCAACGTTTCGGTGCCATATGCGTGTGCATCCCAATTTTCCAGCCCTCGCACAACAGGCGCATCCTTATTCCATTACAGAGTTGCGTTCAGTAGGCCGGAACTCCGGTTCCGGCCATGGAATGGGCCGCAACCGGAGTTGCGGCCTACAACACTACAACGCAAAGCAAGGGGAACAGGGATGCGCCCTCGCACAACGGGCGCGCCATCTGCGTCTTGCGTGGCGCGCAGGCCCCTGCTACTATTTGCGGCTGTTTCCAGCTCGGCGTGCGTGGGTGCGCCAGTCGGTCGCGTTCCGTTCTTCCGGCCGCGTGCGGGCGGTAGCCAGATGGTGGGTGGCCCACCGGGGGGAACGATAATCCTCTACCACTAAAGCAAACCGATGAAACCGATTGTCGTCTGCGGGCATGTCTGCCTCGATATCATTCCAGCCTTTCCCAAAATTGCCTCCAGTCTGGACACGCTACTCGTGCCGGGCAAACTGGTCGAAGTCGGACCGGCCGTGATCGCCACCGGCGGTGCGGTGGCAAATACCGGGCTGGCGCTACATCGTCTCGGTCTGCCGGTGCGTCCGGTCGCCAAGGTCGGCGATGACGCGTTTGGCCGGACAGTGCTGGAGATCTTCCGCAACGCGGGCGCGCCCACCGACGGATTGGTCGTGGATAGCGCGGCCTCGACCTCCTATACCGTGGTGCTGAGCCCGGTCGGCTGCGATCGCATCTTCCTGCACTGCCCCAGCGCGAATGATTTGTTTGGCGCGGATGACGTGCGGGCAGGGGCGCTGGCCGGGGCATCGCTCTTTCATTTTGGCTATCCCCCCCTGATGAAGCGTATGTATGCCGATGGCGGCTCGGAGTTGGAGGCGCTGCTGCGCCGGGTTAAGGCGGCGGGGTTGACGACTTCGCTTGATCTGGCCCTGCCGGATCCGCAATCAGTGGCCGGGCGTTCGGATTGGGAGCGCATCTTGCGGCGGTTGTTGCCGCAGGTGGATGTGTTTGTGCCGAGCCTGGATGAGCTGGTGTTTATGCTGGACCGTCCGCGCGGGGAGGCCATGCGTCTGCAATCCGCACAGGGGGTACCGCTGGGCGGGCTCTCCGTGGCGGAAGTGCGGCAGGTGGCGGATCATGCCATTGGCATGGGCGCCGCCATCGTGATGATTAAGCTGGGGATCGAGGGGATCTACTTTCAGACCACGCCGGATCATGCCCGCCTGCGGGCGTGTGGCGCCGCCGGCCCGGATTCGCAGGTCTGGTGCGATGTTTCCGGCTACGCCACCTGCTTTGAGGTCGAGGTGGCCGGCACCACCGGCGCGGGAGATTGCACGATCGCCGGCTTCCTGGCGGCCCTGGTGCAGGGGTTGCCGCCGGACGAGGCGGCCCGCATGGCCGTGGCCACCGGCGCGGCCAGTGTGGAAAAACAGGATGCCACCAGCGGTATCCCCCCCTGGGAGACGCTCGTGACGCGCATGGCGTCCGGTTGGAAACGGCGTAAACCGCGCGTCACCTTCCCCCGGTTGGTGTAGCACAGGCTCGCAAGTAACAGGATGACCGCTATGTCCAAACGTCCGCTCTATCTACATTTTGGTGCCGGCAACATCGGCCGGTCGCTAGCCGGTGCGCTCTTTTCCCGGGCTGGTTATGATGTGCTCTTCGTGGATGCCTTGCCCGAGGTGGTGCAGGCGCTGCACGCGCGGCGCGCCTATCGGGTGGTGGTGAAGGATGACTTGCCGCCGGGCGCGCCCGCGGAGTTTGCCATCACGCAGGTGGATGCCATTGCGGCGCAGGACGCCGCGGCCGTGACCGCGGCGGTGGCGCGGGCCGACGTGATCGGCACGTCCGTCGGCGCCGGTGTGCTGCCGCGTGTGCTGGCCGCGATGGCCCCGGGGTTGCAGCAGCGCACAGCTCCGGTCTCCCTTATCCTGTGCGAGAATTTGCACCAGGCCGCGAGCGTGGCGCGTGCGACGCTGCGTCAGCACCTGCCGGCCGACTTTCCGCTGGCGGAGCGCGTGGGTTTGGTGGAAACCAGTATCGGCAAGATGGTGCCAATCATGCCGGCGGAAGTCCGGGTGCGCGATCCGCTGGAAGTCTGGGGCGAGGCTTATAACCGCATTATTGCAGACCGCGATGGGTTTGTCGGCGCGATACCAGCGGTGGACGGGCTGGACCTGAAGCCGCACTTTGCTGCGTACGTGGACCGTAAGTTGTACATTCATAACTTCGGGCACGCGGTCTGCGCCTGTGAAGGGTTCTTGCGCGGGCACAGCTTGATCTGGCAGGCGGCGGCGGACCCCGTGGTGGCGGCCGCCACCCGTGCAGCCATGGAGGCCACGGCCACCGCGCTGGCGGTGCGCTATGCGCAGGTGTTCACCGGGGCGGATCTGCGCGCGCATGTCAGCGATCTGCTGCGACGCTTTGGCAACCGCGCCTTGGGTGATACGGTTTTCCGCGTGGGGCGCGATCTGCCGCGTAAACTGGCACCCAGCGACCGGTTGATCGGTTCCTTGCGACTGGTGCAGTCCACCGGTGGCGACCCGCAACCCATCTGTCGCGGGATTGCCGCGGCCTTCCGGTTTGCGGCGGTGGACGAGCAGGGGCAACCTTTTCCGGCCGATGCGGCTTTCCATGCGCAGGTGGCGGAGCGCGGGTTGCGGCAGGTGTTGCGTGATCATTGCCAGTTGGATCCGGCGCAGGATGCGCCGATCATGGACCAGCTTGTGAAAATGGTGGGCGCTACAGGACTCGAACCTGTGACTTCTGCCGTGTGAAAGCAGCGCTCTAACCAGCTGAGCTAAGCGCCCACATGTGCTCTAAAACGGGGCTGAAATTATCACACAGGTGGCCGCGCTGTCAAGAGGGCGGCGGGAAAACGTGCAATTCTCATTATGGACTTGTGGTGGCGGGTCCGGCGGCCCCGCCCTACCCAAACAGTGTG
>CAIOST010000013.1 GCA_903861045.1 uncultured bacterium
CAGGTTCCTGTACGACCCCTTGCCTTTTCGCCTTGGTCTTAGACCCCGCCGGTGTGCGGCAGACTGTCCGTCTTCGCATGCCGCATTCCGTCCGCGATAATCACAGGGCGCGGACCAACCGGTACTACACACTTTCGGGGCTCATTTCCATGGCTGTCGGCTCGCTGCCTACGCTTCCACACGTCGATTGCTCTCCGCGGGCAAGGCTTGCTTCCGGCTGCTCGGACTTGCTTTGCCGGACGGGTTGCGGCTTTCACCGTTCCCGCCGGGTCGTTCCGAATGGTTTCTATTCCGCTTTCACGTCGTTTCCTCCATTCACAGGCTTCGCCTGTCGCGAGCGATTTATGTGCCTTTTTTTGTGGCCAAACCAACCGCGCTTAGCAGGCGACAGCCATCCTGAAAAATCCTGTTCATCCTGTCAGAAAAAGGTCCTGCGAGGCTACGGGCGGCGGCCATCAAAACCTTTTTACCCGGCGATGGCAGTATGGCTGTTGGCCGTTTTTGCGATAGTAATCCTGGTGGTACGCTTCGGCCGGCCAGAAGGTGGTAGCAGGGGTGACCTCCGTGACCACTGCCAACCCCTGCTGACGTAATTGCGCGATCAACCGCTGCGCCATCGCCTGCTGAGACGGCGTGGTGTAAAAGACGGCCGAGCGATATTGGTCGCCGACATCCGGCCCCTGACGGTCCTGTTGCGTAGGGTCATGGATCTCGAAGAATAGGCGGGCCAGCAGCTCGAAGGAGGTTTGCTTGGGATCAAAGAGCAGCTCCACCGCCTCGGCGTGCCCGGTGTTGTGGGCACACACTTGCGCATAGGTGGGCTGCTCGGTATGGCCGCCGGTGTACCCCGCGGTTGCGCGAATCACGCCGCGCTGCGCCTGCAGGAGCGACTGCACGCCCCAGAAGCAGCCGCCCGCAAAAATGGCGCGCGCAAAGCGCTGGGTGCTCAGCGCCAGCGGCACGAAATCCAGGGAGATCGAATTCACACAGTGGCGGGTGTCGCGGGGGGTGAAGTGCTCGCCGGTGAACAGATGCCCCAGATGCCCCTGGCAGGTGGCGCAGCGGATTTCGATACGATCCGCGTCCGGCGCCCGCTGTACCGCCCCGGCCACCTCAGCGTCAAAACTGGGCCAGCCGCAACCGGACGCGAACTTGTCCTCCGCGCGATAGAGCGCTGCGCCGCAGCGTCGACAGACAAAGGTACCTGGCTCCTTATGGTTCTCGAAAGGGCCGGTGCCGGGGCGCTCGGTCCCCTTGTGCACGATCACGCGGGCTTCTTCCGGCGTGAGCTGTCGCCAGTCGTTGCTGTTGCTTACTCCAGTATCCATGGCATGCTCCTTACCCGTCGCCTCCATGCGGGGCACGCAGGCCGCCGCCAGCAGCAGCCCCATGACCACCACGCCCACCCAGATTGCCCATTGCGGCGCGGCGCACACCGTCCCGCTCGGGCCTCGCGCGTCATACATGCTTTACCGGCCTTTCCTAAGCGACGCTAGCCGCGGCTGGCCCGCGCCGTACGGCGCCGGTTATACCAGCCAAGTATCAGCCAGAGCAACGGACTGCTTAGATAACCGCCAGCAGGGCGTCAATCTCCGCATCCGTGCCAATGGTGATGCGCAGGTAGGCGCCGGTGCGGGGGCCGGGGAAATAGCGCACGAAGATCTTTTGGCTGCGCAACTGGTCAAAGACCTTTTTGGCATCGCCATCCGGCGGACGCGCAAAGAGGAAGTTGGTGGCGGACGGGAGCACCTCATAGCCGCGCGCGGCCAGTGCGGCGCTCAAGCGCGCGCGTGTGGCCTGGATGCGCCGCGTATTGGTGCGCATGTGCTCGAGGTCGTTCAACGCCGCCAACCCCACCACCTGCGTAAGCATGTCGAGGTTGTAGGAATCCTTGATCTTGTAGAGCGCCTCGATCAGCGGCACCGGGCCAATCACATAGCCGAGGCGCAGGCCGGCCAGCGAGAACGACTTCGAGAACGTACGCATAACCAGCGTGTTGGTGTTATGCGGTGCCAGCGCCAGGTCCATGAAGTTATCGGGGGCGAAATCCCCATACGCCTCGTCCAGCAGCACCACGCCGTCGAACGTGCGGCAGAAGGAGGTCACCGCCGCGCGCTCATACATCATGGAGGTAGGCGCATTGGGCGTAGTCAGCAGGAAGAGCGAGGCTCGGTAAGCCGCCGGCATCTGCCAGGTAAAGCCGGGGGCGAGCTCCACCGGTCTTTTCTCGACGCCCCGGATATCGGCCAGCACCGGGTAGAGCGAGTAGGAGGGGACAAAGTAGCCGATGCTACCGTGATTTTCGACAAAGGCGCGCGTGGCCAAGGCCAGGATCTCGTCCGAGCCGTTGCCGGCAAAGACCTGCTCGAGGCGGCAGCCATGGATCTCGGCTATGCGCCGGCGCAGGGCGCTGGCGTTGGGATCCGGATAGAGGCGCAGCCGCTCCGCCGTGAAGGCCGCGAGCGCCGCCGCCACCTGCGGGGAGGGCGGATAGGGGTTCTCGTTGGTGTTGAGCTTGATGATCCCGCGATCCTGCGGCTGCTCCCCGGGGGTGTAGGCTTGCAGGGCGGCGACGTTTTGGGCGATGTAGGTACTCATGGTTACTACCGGAAGCGGATCGTGGCTGAGCGGCTATGGGCGTCGAGCCCCTCGACGGCGCCGAAGGTTTCGATCACCGGGAGGGCAGCGGCGAGGTCGCGGCGCGTGTATTCGATGACGCTGCTGCGGCGGCGGAACTCCTCGACCGTCAGGCCGGAGAACATGCGTGCGGCGCCACCGGTGGGGAGCACATGACTGGGACCGGCCACGAAATCGCCGACCGGCTCCGGCGTCCAGCCGCCGACAAAGATAGCACCGGCAGCGCGCAGGCGCGGCAGGAGGCGGCGCGGTTGCCGGGTGAGCAGCTCGAGGTGCTCCGGCGCAAAACGGTTACAGAGCTCCACGGCGGCGGCGAGGTCCGGCGTTACCACCAGCAGCACCCCCTTGGGCAGGACGCGCCGGATCATCGCGGCCCGCGAAAGCAGGGCGGTTTGCGCCAGCAACTCCGTGCGCACAGCCGCGGCCAGCGCGGCGGAATCGGTTAGCAACAGGGCACGTTCGTGTCCGGAGCCATGCTCGGCCTGCGACAGCAAGTCGGCCGCCACCCAGGCCGGGTTGGCGGAATCATCGGCCAGGATCGCGATTTCGCTCGGGCCGGCCACCTGATCAATGGCCACATAGCCATACACCTGGCGCTTGGCGGCCGTGACATAGGCATTGCCGGGGCCGACAATCTTATGCACCGGCTTAATCCGGCGCGTGCCAAAGGCCATGAGGCCGACGGCCTGGATGCCGCCGACCTTGTAGATCTCGGTGGCGCCGGCCACTTGCAAGGCGTGTAGCAACACCGGGTTCACGCGTCCCGAGGCCCCGCAGGGGGTGCAGGCCACGATCTCCGGCACACCGGCCACGCGGGCCAGTGTAGCGGTCATGACCGCCGTGGAGGCCAGCGGTGCCGTGCCGCCAGGGACATACACACCCACGCGATCGAGTGGCACGAACTGTTCGCCCAGCGAACCGCCGCGGCCGGTGGGGATGCGCCAGTTGCGGCGTAAGCCGGCGCGGGCAAAGGTGGCCACGCGGCGACAGGCCTCGGCCACGGCCCGGCGGACAGCCGGCGAGACTTGTTGCGACGCTGCGGTCAGTTCATCCGGCGTGACGCGCAGCGTAGCCGCCGTGAGCTTGGCGCCATCAAAGCGACGTGCCGCGGCCAGGATGGCTGGTTCGCCGCGCTGGCGGATCTCCGCCAGCAGGGTGGCGGCCGCGGCTTCGGCGGCGGGATCAAACGCGGGGCGGCGCAGAAAGGCCTCCACCGCGGGCGAGGGCGTACGGGGGGTCCAGTTGACGATGCGAACGGTTTTCACGGGGAACCTTCCTAGCCAGCCGCTACCAACGGATGGCACGCGCCGGGATCGGCCCACCCGTCATGCCAGGAGAGCGCACGTGGGGGGCTCGTGCGATCGACCTCTTAGTGTGCGGCAGCCGCGGGTTTGGCGGCGCCATCCGCCGCTTTACCGGCCGCCGGTTTAGCAGCGCCCTCGGCAGGTGCGGCAGCGGCTTCGGCCGGCTTAGCCGCCGCCGCAGCCGGATTCTTGATCAACTCATCGATCTTATCCTGTACGGCCATGGCCGCGCGACCAATCACCGCCGCGCGCTCCAATTCCCGCGCGTTTTTGGCCTTGGGCTGCCCAGCAATCCGTTTGGCCTGCTTGGCCAGCAGATCCGCCTCGGCCGTATCTATCTGATCGAGGCGCTTCTGCGCCTTCTCATGATCCGTAAAGCTCCCCTTCTCCTGACAGCGCCGGGCCGACAGGGTGCCATTAGGGAACGGGGTGGCGGGCGGCAGCTTCTCCACCTTTTCGCCCGGCGCGGGTTTTTCTCCCTTTTCCGCCGCCTCCCACTCCTTCTTGGCCAACTCCACGGCCTTGGCAAAAACGCGGGTTTCGGCATCAATCGTCTTCTTCAAATCCTTCAGTTCTGCCCCCGTCATGATCTCCCGGGTCACCTTCTTCTGCAGATCAGAGACTTCGACCAGGTAAACAATTTCGGCTCGCGCCAGGCCCACACCGGTCAACGCCGCCACCAACACCATCCGCCACAGCATCTGTTTCATGGGAATACTCCTGTTGTGAGTCGCTCAGAATAGCACTTGGGCAGAACCGAGGGAAGTCCCCAAATGACGGGAGCGGCGGCGGGGGCATGGTCTTTTCCTGAAGCGCCACCTAACGCAGGCTGGCTGTAGCAAGGGCTTCAGGTAAAGACCATGGGCGGCAAGGGCGCGGCGGTTACGGCGGTGTCGCGGCGGGGTCGCGGATATAGGTCCGTCCGCTCATGCGGTAGGTCCGCTGCTGGTCCTTGTAGGACAATCGGAGGGTGCTCCCTGAGATCGACTCCAAGCGGACGCCATTCGGCGCGGAGGCGCCCGGTTCGAGTGTCATGCCGCCTCGTAATACCACTAGCGTCTTGCCGCCGGCCGAAAATGTGCCGCCAATATCAATATCCGGCCAAGCTGCCGTAGCCGCCAACGGCGCAGGGGCAGGAGGCGGCGCCACCGGTGCGGAAGTCGCCACCGTCTCTGGCACGGCCACGGTCTCCCGCGGCGTCCCCGCTACCACCGGTGCGGCCGCCACGGGTAGTGGTGCCAGCAACTTGGTCGGCGCAGCCGTTTGGGTCTCCGCCAGAGCCGGCGGCGGCGCGGACGCGCCGGCTGGCGCGGCAGGGGGTGGCGGAACCGGCGGTGTGGCAAGGTAGGGAATGGTCACGGCCGAGGTCAGGGAGTGCAGTGCCGGCTCCACCGCCGGTGCGGCAGCTATCGACGGGGCGCTCGGCTTATGCGAAAAGATCAGGATCATCACCCCCACCACCAGCAACCCCACCAAGGATGCTACACCTGCCAGCATCAAGCGTGTAATACTCCTTTGCCGCTCCGCATCCGGCGCCATAACCCTCCGCATCCTGGCCGCTGTGGGCGGCTGCTCCCCGCGCCGCAGGCCGGCTGACGGGTGCACGGGCGCACCGCCACGGCCTTCTGGCTGGCGTTCGCGGCGTACCGGCGGCGTAGCGGCGGTCGGCGATGCCTCGGCCGCCTGCAACTCAACCGGCCGCGCCGTAGTCACCGGAATAGAGGCCGACTGGGGGGGGGGCGGGGCGACGGGTGGCGCAGCTTCCGGCACGGCGGCGGGTGCCGAAGGGTTGCGGCGCCGGGCCTCATCCTGCTCCTGCTTGCGCAGCGCTTCGGCGATGAGACTCATACCCCCTCCTCCAACTGACGGATGGCACGCACGACGCATGCGCTGCTGATCACCCGCACATTCGCGGTATAGGCCGCCAGCATGGCGTAGTCGCACACGGCATTAATCATGCGCGGCACACCGCCGGAATAGGCCGCCACCTGATTGCAGGCGCCCTCCGTGAACTGTACGTCAGCCGGCGCGGCGGCCGTACGTAGGCGATGGTCGATATAGGCGGAAATATCCGGGACCCCCAGCGGCGGAATGTGCGTACGCACCGTGATCCGCTGGCGTAACTGGCGCAACTCCGGTGCCTCCAGGCGTTTTTTGAGCTCGGGCTGACCGGCCAGCACGATTTGGATCAGCTTATGTTGGGCGGTTTCGAGATTGGAGAGGAGGCGTACCTCCTCCATCGTACGCGTAGAGAGGTCCTGCGCTTCGTCAATAATCAGCACCACTTTGCCACCCACGGAGGCCTGCTGCAGCAGGAAGGCATTCAGTGCCGCGTGCTGCCCCAGTCGATCGCGGGGGACGGCGAGCCCGAAGTCCGTGACAATGGCGCGTAGCAGTTGCGACCCGCTCAGGCACGGGTTGAGAATCATGGCCGAGCGCACTTGGTTGCCCAAATGCGCCAGCACTGCGCGGCAAATGGTGGTTTTACCGCAACCGACCTCGCCGGTCAGTTCCATAAACCCGCGGCGCGAAGTGACCCCATAGACCAGATGCTCAAAGGCCGCGCGGTGAAACGCCGTGAAATAGAGATAACGCGGGTCTGGCGTGATGGCAAACGGTGGCTCTTGCAGTTGGAAGTGCGACAAGTACATGTTGGTGATTGTGCGCAGCCACGGCTGGAATGTCCAGCGCGGAGTACCCCGCCCGCCGGTTACTTGGCCGGGAAGACCCCTTCCTCCACCAATTGCGCATCCTCTTCCGGCGTCAACTCAATGGTCCCGATCGGCTTGAGTCCCTTGCGAATCAGGTTCAGGTTGGTTTCGCGCAGGCGTTTACTCATCTCGCTGGTGGTGGCCACCTGCGCTTTGGTCTGGACGTCCTCCTCGCGACGAAGGCGCTCCTCCTCGGTCTGCTTCACGAGCTGGTCGCGACGCTCGCGCAGGCGGCCGACATAGGAGTTATCCTTGAGCCCGGAGTTCAGCAGGCGATCGATTCCGCCGACCGAGTTGGGCACCGGCGGCTCCGCGGCGGCCACGCCTGGCGCGCGGCGCGCGGCCAGAGGCGCAGAACTGTGACGACCCAGCCGATGTCCAACATCCCCCATCGGTGCGGGAACGGCCGCCGCCGGCTTGGCGCCCGCACCCACCGCACTGCTGGCCTCTGGCATGCGCGAACTATTGTTCATACGCAACTCCACCGCCAAGCCATCCTTCAAGATAGTGGCCGTTTCCAGCTCGAAATCCGCCGCGGTCACGGTATAACCGTCCAACTCCTCTCCCAGCGCCAACAGCAGATTGCGCGGCGGCTTGGCACCATTATCAGCAAACCCGACCATCACCTCGCCGGCTGGCGTGTGCACAATCTCAAAGAGCACAAAGTTCTTAGCCGCCAGTTTTTCCGCAGGCGGCTGGGGAATTTCGGCTGGTGGTGGGGGGGGCGGCGGCGGGGGCAAACCGAACGGTTGGCGCTCTACAATGGCCAAATAGCGCTCCACGGCCGGCAACTGATACGCCTCCGCACCTCCGGCGGCGGTGGCTTGTACGATAATGGGTAACAGCAACCACCAGCAGTGATGCCGGGCGCGCGTATGAGCAGCCGCTGCCCGTACCCGCCGCAAAAAATCCAGATCCAAGTAACTCTCCCCGGTCACAGCAGACCTCCCTATTTCAGGGGAATAATCTTACGCCTCTCTGGCACCCATGTCTATCACTCCTTGGCAGAACGGGGGGAACCATTCCGCCATTCCGCCTTGCGCTCGCGGCCGCGCCTTGCCAGAATCATCCGCATGACGCTTTATCTCTTACGACATGCCGAGGCGGTGAACGTCGGCGAGAACGGGATCACCCGCGACAGCGATCGGCCCCTAACCGAACGGGGGCGCCGGCAGGCGATCCGCATGGGCAGCGTCCTGCAGCAGCTCGGCGTGAAGTTCGACGTCGTGCTGGCCAGCCCGCTGGAGCGCGCCCGGGAGACCGCCGGGCTGGTCCTACAGACCCTGGCACTGCGAAGCAAGATCCGCACCGTACCATCGCTACAACCCCATGGCACCGTCGATGCCATGTGGGCCGCCATCTGCGGCGCAGGCGGGGAGCACGTACTGGCCGTGGGGCACCTTCCTTCCATCGCCACCCTGGCGGGCACCCTCCTCGGTAGCCACAGCGAAGATGCCATTTGGTTCCACAAAGCCACGATCGCCGCCCTGCATTGCGAAAACCTGCCGGCGCGACACCCGCGCGTCCGACTGGAATGGATGCTCGCGCCGGCGCTGGTCAAACGGCTGGCGTCGCACGCGTCCACGCCCTCCGCCGCGTCCGCGCGCTGAAAATTAGCGTCCGCCGGGCATCCCATGTGGTCGCTGGCTCAGAACCGTACAGATATGCCGGATCTTCGCCCCCATCTCCTGCATCGTCCTGCGAAAATAGGCGTCCACCGGCAACAGATGGGTCACACTATAGCGAATCAAACCATTTTGGGGATAGACCAGCACATCCGCGCGGAAGCTGGCATGCCCTGTTGTTGTCCGTTTTACATGCACCATCATCACCGTCTCGAAGGAACCGAAATAGCGCCGGCCGGTCATGACATAGCCACCTTCGAAGAAGGTATTCGTATCGGTGCTGCGCCAGACCTCCTGCACTTCCGCGCGCTTTGCCTGCCAGTCCACCGCGTAGCGCCCCCGCCCTTCCCGCGGCGTGACGACCAGACTTGGTTTTTCTCCGGCCGGCAGTTCCTGCAGATAAACGGACGCGATCTCCTCCAGCACATTGCTACGCATCAAGGCGCCATACACCCGCTCGTACGCCACCGCCACTTCCCCGGTAGTCATCAGGTGCAGCTTGCTTCCCTGGCACATGGCTGATGACACGCGCGCCGTTGCCCACCCCGGCACCGGCATGTCCACCGTCGCCCATGACAGGAGCGGCGCTGCCCAGGCCACGAGCAACCAGCCAGCCGCACGCCAGCTACGCCAACCTAACCATGCGAAGAACTGCTGCATATCTAGTAGTATGCGTGATGCCGTAGGTCAATGCAATACGGGAGCGACCGGCTACACATAGATCATCTTGATGGTCATGCCGCCATCCACGGGGAAGCAGTGGCCGGTGATGAACCCGGCCTCCGGGGAGAGCAAGAAGGCGGTCAAAGCCGCGATGTCATCCGGTTTTCCCACGCGTCCGGCCGGATGCTGTTGGTGATCAGCCTCGCTGTGCCGGGGCTCCTGCCGACGCGCCTTCTTCTGCCAATCGCCCACCTCGACCCATCCCGGGCAGATGCCATTGACCCGGACCGCCGGCCCCAGGCTCACGGCCAGGGCGTGCGTGAGCGCGACCACGCCCCCCTTGGAGGCGCTGTAAGCCTCGGTGTTGGCCTCCGACTGTAGCGCTCGCGTGGAGGCAATATTCACGATTCCGCCCCGGGCTTGGCGCAGATGCGGCACCGCATACTTAACCATCAGGAACATGGCGGTCAGGTTGGTGGCCAGCACCTGGTTCCACTCTGCCAGGGCTAACTCCTCTACAGGCTTGTTGATGCCGATCCCCACATTATTCACCAGCGCATCCAGGCGACCCCACCGCTGCACCGTCAGCTCCACCAGCCTTCGGACCTCCTCTTCGCGCGTCACATCGGCCAGCAGGGTCATCAGCCGCGGAGTCCCGCCCGCATCGACCTGCAGCTCCTGCAAGGCCTCGGCATCACAATCCGCGACCATCACGCTCATGCCATCGGCCAGCAACCGCCGGGCAATCCCCTGGCCGATCCCCTGTGCGCCACCCGTCACAATCCCGACTTTTCCTGTGAAATCTGCCATAGTAACCTCCGTGTCCACGCGCGTGCGCACCGAGCGGCGTGGCACGGTGGCCGTTGCGAGCGCGGCCTGACGGCCTGAGGGCGCCTTCCGCAGCAACCACCTACCGACGGCCATCCCTACGTGCCGTGCTAGCTAAGCAAGTGCTCCAGGAGTATTTTCAGTCCGATGCCAATCAGAATCACGCCGCCCACCACCTCGATACGCTTCTCAAAGAAATGACCGAATCGCGTCCCCACCCATACCCCGAGGTAGATCAGCACGAACGTGATTCCGCCGATGATCAGGACCGGCGCCAGGATCGGTGTGGCCTGCAACGCGAAGGTGAACCCCACGGCCAACGCATCCAGACTCGTCGCCACCGCCAGCACGAACACCGTCCAGCCGCCCGCCGGCCCTGTGCGCCGCTCCGCTTCTTCCAAGCCGACCGCCTCATGGATCATTTTGCCGCCCACGAACACCAGCAAACCAAAAGCCACCCAGTGATCCCAGTGGCTGATATACTCCCGGACCGCGCCACCGCACCACCATCCCAACAGCGGCATCAACGCCTGAAAGCCGCCAAACCAGGCGGCCAACTTCAGCGCATGCGCAACCTGCAGGCGCCGAATCACAATGCCCTCCGCGACCGCCACCGCAAAAGCGTCCAGCGACAGTGCCACGGCAATCAACAGAATCTGAACCCATTCGCCTGTACTCATGTGCGATATCATGTCCCAAGGCGGCAGCGGACGCAACTCGTTATTGGGTGTGCGTTACTTCTTCTCCGAAACCGCGGCCAGCAAGCCGGCCATGAGAAAGGTGGTGACCAGGCTGCTGCCGCCGTGGCTGATAAACGGCAGGGTGATGCCGGTTAGCGGCAGGGCCTTGGTGACACCCGCCACATTCAACAGCGCCTGAATCGCTATGCAGGCGGTCAGGCCGGCGCCCAACGCCATAGCAAAGGGGGCGGTGGCGCTCGCGGCCGCGCGCCAGCAGCGGGTGCAGAAGACCCCCAGCGTGGCCAACACCAGCGCACACCCCGCCCAACCGGTCTCCTCACCCAGCGCCGCATAGATAAAATCCGAAGAGACAATCGGCACAGCCCCGGGCGAACCAAAGCCAAAGCCGCTCCCCCACATGCCACCGGCATAGAGGGCGGACAACCCTTGTAACACCTGCCACCCGCGCCCCATTGGGTCCGCAAAGGGATCGCGCCAGATCGCCACGCGCACCTGCGCATGCGCCGAGAGATACCCGCCCAGCGCCCCCAGCGCCACCATGGCCAAGCCGCCGGCTAGCAGCCAACCCCCCTTGCGCGTGGCGACATAGAGCATGCAAACCAGCACTCCGCCCATCAGCATCGCCTGCCCCAGGTCCCCCATCGTAACAAACAGTAGCAGCGGTACCCCCCAAAGCGCCCCAAGCAGCAGCAACGAGGCGAACGGCGGCACTGGGAACCCCGCCAGCGTGTTCGCCAGGACCTTCTGCTGCCGCCCGAGGAAGGCGGCCAGGAAGAGCACCAGCAACGGCTTGGCCAGCTCCGTGGGGTTGTAATTCCCCGGCAGGAACAAGCCGCCGCGAAAACGCTGTCCAAAAGTGATGACAGCCGCCAGCAACGCCATGGCCGCCAGATAGGCCGGCCATTGCAGCACACGCCAGGACGCCACGCGCCCCTTGCCGGCCACCACCAGCGCCAGCAGAAAGAGACCAATACCCAGCGCAAAGGGAACCAGATCCAGCCACCCGCCCGCATATGCCCCCACACGCAACCGCACCACCATCCCCACACCTGCCAGCAACAAGGCCCCCGCCACGATCCCCGCATCCCCACGATAGCGAGAGACCCCCAGCACCAACCGCACCAGGCACACGGATAGCAAGAATAGCGCCAGCGGCGCCACATGCACCCACGGCAATACCGGTGCGTTGGAAACCTTCACCGCCAACACCGAGGCATAGGCCGTCAATACCGTCACCACCACCAGCGCCAGCAGCCCATCCAAGCCAGCGGCCGGACGGGCTGCGGCGCCCCCTTTCCCGGCTGGCACCGCCTTGGGGCGGGGGGACGGTAGCTTCGGCTTGGTTTGTTTATCGGCAGGCATAGGGTTCAGGGTTCAGGCTGAGGTAGCTTCCACAAGCACTAATTCTGTCAATCTTGTCAATCCTGTCAAAGCATTCCGTCGGCCACCTGCCAAAACATTCCGTCGGCCACCTGCGGCAATGCCATGCGCCCATTCGTGGTTCGGGGTTCCGGGCGATTTCCTGAACCCTGAGTCCTCCCATCCGCAGGGGTGCGATATTCGTTAGTGGGGAAGCGAAAGCATCCGTTTCCACCCCGAAGGAGATGAACCATCGGATAGCCGAGCGGGGTTCGTTGAATAGCAAAAAGCGCAGTCTCGACACAGCGGAGAAATTCCATGCCGAGCCCCATCGATTGTTCTTCGTACCACAGGAAGCCGTCCGCGACGTCAGCCTTGGCCTCGGGAAGAAGAATGCGTGTCTCAGTCATCGCAGTTCGAGAATAGACTGCTTGACTTGATCCCACGTTTCGCCGGCATCGGGATTTTGCAGGTATCGTGCTTTCCGTCGAGCTAGTTCATCTTTCTGCCATGTCCGGACAGGAAGATTCGCGTTGCTGCGCGCAATGCTGTCCCACAGATCCTCGACGACTTGCACCCGCTCCGCGATGGACAACGTTTCCAGTGCCTGTAGTGCTGCGGTCATGTATAGATAGTACTTCCCTTAAGCTTGGTGGGCAATCCGTATTTTGTGTGGCGCGACGGAACAGGTTCGACGTGGCGGCCTTCATCTCCGCAGGCACGTGCAGGCGTCCGTAGGGGGCGAAAAGCTCTGCCTATTCAGCGGTCTTTCGCGCGGAAGGGTCCATCTTTTCAATCTCCCGGCGGCGGCCGAGACTTTCCTGCGTGCTGATCTGGTCCAGAAAGCTGCGCGCCATCAGATTCTTCGGATCGTACTCCAGGTAGCCGGTTATCCGTTGGCGCGCTGCGTCATACCGATGCTGGTCCATGTAGAGATCAGACAGGCGGAAGCAGGCCTCCGGACTCTGCGGGCAGCGACGCAGCGCCTGACAGAAGGCATACTCCGCCTCCGGCAGCAAGCCCATGCCGGAGGAGGGCTTGTTCGTTTGTTAACTCGTTGTGATGAATCTCGCCTTTCTCCTCCCACTACCTAGAATCGCAGCCGGGTTCTGAGTTACCGACGATTTCCTGAACCCTGAACCCTGCCCCTGGCCCCTCTCATCTGCGCCCGGTGCTCCTCCCTGCGTGCCTTCACCCAACAGCCCCAGGTCCACGGCTTCCTGCAGCAGGGCGCGGGCGACGGGCGCGGCAGCTTGCGAACCATAGCCGCCATTCTCCACCAGCACCGTCACCACCAGCTCCGGATGCAGGCGGGGGGCGAAGCAGGTGAACCAGGCATGATCCTTGCCGCCGGCCGCTTCAGCGGTCCCCGTCTTGCCGCAGACCTGCACCCCTGCCAGATTGGCCGTACGCCCCGTGCCGCTGCGCACGGTCTCGCGCATCATCTCGCGCAACTCGGTCGCCGTGGCGGCGGACCAGACCCGCCCCAGCCTTTCCGGCGGGGCATCGGCGCGCAGACGTGGCCGCCACAGCTCCCCCTGCGCAGCCACGGCCGCGGTCCACATCGCGACATGCAAAGGTGTGACCAGCAACTTCCCCTGCCCGATCGCCAACTGCGACAGCCCACGCCGGTTCCCCTCCGACAGGGACGGCACTTGGCCGGCTTGGCTCGCCAGCGACCCGACCAGCCCATCATAATAGACCATGCGCTCGTCGATATGACAAGCCGTGATGGCCTGCTGATAGGCGGCAGCTCCCAAGGCCAGCCCCAGTTGCGCAAAATAGACATTGGAAGAGTGGACAAACCCATAACGCAGGTCAATCCGTCCATGGCCCGACCAACCACGCCCTTCACGCAGGCCGCTGTAGTATTCACTATCGCGGATGGCATGTCCGCCCTTCTCCGGCTGGAACCCCTCGCCCGGGCAGCGATAGTGCGGCGTGAGATGGCGCTCCAGCGCCATGCCGGCACCCACGATCTTGAAGGTAGAGCCGGGCGGATAGAGCCCCTGCACGGCGCGGTTCAGCAGTGGCGAATCCGCCGCATTCTGCAAGGCGCTCCCCGGATCGCACGGATCGAAACCGGGCGCACTCACCAGGCAGAGGATGGCGCCATCGCTGGGGCGGAGCACCACCACCGCGCCCTTCTCCCCCGCCAGCAACGCATACGCCTTGCGCTGCAGCTCAGCATCCAGCGTCAGCCGCACATCCCCGCCCACCGCGCCGCGCCGGTCAAACAGGTTGCGCCCGAAGCGGTCCAACTCTGCCATGTTTTCGAAACTATAACCGGACAACGCGGCATCCGCGGCACGTTCCATGCCGGAGGCACCATAACGCGGATGGAAGTATCCGACCACCTGACAGGCTGCCGGCCCGAACGGATAGAGGCGGCGCGTCGGGTCCTCGGTATGCGTCTCTGCCAGCACCGTCCCGCGCCAGTCGTAGATCGTGCCGCGTCGCACCTGCTTGTGCAAGGCATCAGGCCGCGCATCGTGCACGCGCAGGAAGCGTACAAACTCCGGCCGGCGGAAGCCCGCCAATTGCCAGGCCCCCTGATACGCCAACACCGCCAACACCGCGAGCCACAACCCCGACACCAGCAGCCAGAGTTGCTTGCGCCCCGGTCGCGGCACCAGCAGCAACGCCCCCACGCAAAGCAGCATGCAACCAAGAAAGGCATACCGCAAGCCAGCAAAAATGGCCGCCCCGTGGCTGCCATTCAGCACCTGCATGATGAGATCGAGCAAAGGCATGCGACTCCGTACCCCTCCAGCGAAAACAGTGTCGAGCCTCTGTGCGCCGGTGTCAAGGGTTTCAATTCTTGACTACCGGCACCAACCGGAGTAGCGTTTAGCTTGTCTTTTATGGGGAGTTCCGTGAAAACAAGCTTTACGATTCCGCTCCTGGCCGTCACCCTCTGCGTACCGACCGGTTGTCGTGTGGAGCAACACCCCTTGGCCTATCATTCCACCGCAGGGGTGCTCTATGCCGCTCCCCCGCCGCCCCCGCCGCCCCCCCCGCCGGCGCCGGTCGTGATGGCCGCCGCCGTACCGGTGGCGCAACCGATACCGGCCGCGCCGGCTGCCTCCATCAACACACCGGCGGATGTGCCGCCGACACCGGAGCAGGAGCAGCCGGAGCCCCTTACCCGTGGGCCGGTGCATGAAGCCTTTGCCCAGCCGGTCACCCTGCAAGACAAGCAGGAGTGCCTCACCGCCAGCCAGCCACCTGCCACGCCCACGGAAAACCCGCCGGCCGACCGGCCAATCGATGCGGCCTACATCTGGGTGCCAGGCTATTGGAGTTGGGATGCGGAACGGGAAGGCTATATCTGGGTTAGCGGTTGCTGGCGCCTGCCGCCACCGCGCATGGCCTGGGTACCGGGCTATTGGCTGGCGGTGACCGCAGGCTGGCAATGGGTGCCCGGCTTTTGGGCGCCCGCCAGCGCGCAAGAGATGGTCTACCTGCCGGCGCCGCCGCTCGTCACGGACACGCAGCCACCTGGCGCAGCGCCCTCGGCGGATGAGTTCTGGGTGCCAGGCTGCTGGTACTGGACCCAGGGACGCTATGTCTTCCGTGCCGGGTACTGGCTACGCACGCACCCCGGCTGGGTCTGGTCCCCATCCTGCTATGCCGGGACCCCGCGCGGCTATGTATTTGTGGAAGGTCACTGGGATTACGCGCTGGAACGCCGCGGCGTACTATTTGCGCCCGTCTACTTCCCGGCACGCCTGCATACCGGCGTCTCCTTGACCTTCTCGCCCAGCATCACCCTAAACATCGGCTTGCTCACCACCAGCCTGTTCGCCTGCCCCCGCTATACCCATTACTACTTTGGCGACTACTACGACGACGCTTACATCCGCGTCGGCATCTACCCCTGGTTCGACTGCGTCCGCGTCGGCACCTGGTACGATCCGGTTTTCATCTATGCCCGCTGGGATCACGGCCGCCGCAACCCCCATTGGGAAGAACATCTACGCCAGGAGCATACCCGGCGCCATGATGACCACGACCGCCGCCCCCCGCGCACCTACCGGGAACAGGAGACGCGCAATGCCCGTTTGCCGGCCACCGAGCGTCGACATAACCAGATGGCGCAACCGCTGAAGGACGCATCCCCGAACTCCCCCATCAAGTTTGAGCATGCGGACACCCCCACGCGCGCGAAAGCCCAGCGCCAATCCGAAGAGGCCCACAATTTCCGTGAGGCGCGCAGCCGCTGGGAGGCCGGCAAGCCCGCTACGCCGGAAGCGCCAACCGCGCCGGCCTCACCAACCACTCCGGGCAGCGCCCGGAAAGATCGTCAGCCACATGACGATCGCACACCCGCGGTGACCGCGCCGGCCGCACCAACCACTCCGGGCAGCGCCCGGAAGGAACGCCAGCCACATGACGACCGCACACCCGCAGTGACCGCGCCGGCCTCACCAACCACTCCGGGCAGCGCCCGGAAGGAGCGCCAGCCACACCACGATCGCACACCCGCAGTGACCGAGCCGGCCTCACCAACCACTCCGGGCAGCGCCCGGAAGGAGCGCCAGCCACACGACGATCGCACACCCGCAGTGACCGCGCCGGCCGTCACACCTGCCACACCGGAGCAGGCGCCGTCCACCCCCGTGACCAAGCGGGATTCGAAGATGGGCACCAGCCAAACGTCCGCCGAGTCGCCTGTGACCCGGACTGACCGCCGACAAGTCACGCGAGGGAGTACCGCGCCTGACACCGACGGCGCGCGCGTGGCCGCGCCTTACCCCACACAGCCCGACCGTGTGCGTATCCCAACCTATATTCGCACGCCAACCCCGGCAAGCGGCACGACCACTCGTACTCCAACCCCGGCAAGCGGCACGACCACTCGTACTCCAACCCCGGCAAGCGGCACGACCACCAGGGCCAGATCGCGCGACAACGCCGAACAGTCGGACACTCGCGACGAAGCGGCAGAAAACCCACATCATTCCCGCTAAGCGCGTGGGCAGCCGACACGGCACCGGTGCAAAAGCTACATTTTTGTAGCTTTTGCACCTATCCGCGCATCTGTTTTAACCTGCCGTGCCATATTCCTGATATTCGTAGAATTATTCCGTTCACCTATGGACAAAAATGCACCATACTTGATGGCCATGAATTCAACCCTACCGGAGCGAGCGCCAGCGGCTGAATCCTCGCTGCGCGAGGATATCCGCGAGGTGATTTTGTCGACCCTGCGCCAGACATCCCTGGCGCCGATGTTGGACGACTTGAGCCCGGCTTTTATTGGCGGCAAGATGTTGCGCGCCCGCCTGACCCTGCGGGTCGGAGCCGCCTGCCAGACCGACCGCACCACGTTGCTGCAAGCCGGGGCGGCCATTGAGATGATCCATGCCGCCAGCCTGTTGCATGACGATGTCGTGGACGATGCGCTGCTGCGCCGGGGCGTGCCCGTCTTATGGCGAAAGAAGGGGATTTCCGGCGCCATCCTGCTCGGCGACCTGCTGGTCTGCCATGCCCTGCAACTCGTCACCAAGACGGAAGATGGGCGACTGGGTGCCACACTGGTGCGCCTGGCCGGGGAGATGTGCGAGGCCGAAGTCGAGCAGGAGCTGGTGACGCTTGGCACGGTAAAAGACTGGGAGACAAGCATTTCCATCGCGCGTCGCAAGACCGGGTCGCTGTTTGCCTTTGCGGCCACGGCGGCCGAAGCCCTCGACGAGGTACGCGCGGCCGCCCTGCTCGAGGCGGGCTACCAGATCGGCACCGCCTATCAACTGGCCGATGACATTCTGGATGCCAGTGGCAAGGATGTGGCTGACGGCAAGGATTTGGGCAAAGATGCACGCAAGCAGAAGGTGACGGCCATGACAGCCGCAGGCTGGACCCCCCAGGCGGCCAGGCAGCGCATCCACGAGTGCTGCGCAGCTTCCACCAAGCTATTGGCGCCGTGGCCGGAAGTACAGCGAGCCTGGCACGAATATCTGCAGACGGATTTCCGACCCATTGTAACTCTATTTGCCGGAGCATAGTTTGGCATCGTTCGTACTAACACCAGCCCCGCAAGCTTCTGACGGGATCCTGCAGCTGCGCGCCGATCAACTCGGCCGCGCCGTGCTAGTGCACAACGTCCAATGGTTTATCCAGCTCCGCTGGCTGGTTGTGGCCACGCTCCTGTTGGGCGGGATCGCGACCGCCTTCCTGCCGGTACTGATCACTCACATCGGCATGCCGTACCCGTGCTACTGGCCATGGTTGCTGGCGTCCTTGCTGGCGGTGGCCAACACCGGCTTCTGGTGGATGGCGCAACAGTTGACGGAGGCCACAGCCAGCCAGATTGTTGCCAGTCACCTCTGGCTGCAGATTGGCGTGGATCTGCTGATCGTCACCCTCTTGGTGCATTATGTGGGGAGCATCAGCACCTTTATTGCCTTCACCTATCTCTTTCATATTGCGTTGGCCTGCCTCTTCTTTGCCCCCCGGCAAAGTTTGCTAGTCACCCTGCTTGCTGCCACGCTCTACCTCTCGTGCGTATTTCTGGAAAGCACACATGTCTGGCCATCGCCAGGCATGCCGTCGCTAGGCGGGCGGGGCCCCGTAAGCATGCATCGCGACCTGCTCTATGCCGGGTCCGCTATTTTTGTCTGGCTGGTGGTCTGGTATCTAATCTCCTCCCTCTCCCGCACCGTCCGGGACCGGGACCGCATGCTCGAGACCGCCAACCAGCAATTGCGGACCACCAATGAGGAAAAGAACAAGCTGATGCTCCACACCGCGCACGACTTGAAGGCGCCGTTCTCCGGAATTGAATGCAACATCCAGCAGCTCAAATTACAACACTGGGACCAGATCCCGGAACCCGTGCAGGGGATCATCAACCGGATCGAACTCCGCGGGCAGACGCTCTCCGACCGTATCCGGGACATTCTTTTCCTGGGCAACATGCGCATCAGCAGCATCCGGCCCAACTTGGAACCGGTCGCGCTGGACCAGATCCTGCAGGAGGTGTCACGGAAGCTGGATGGTAGCATGCAGGCGCGCCAGGTGCGCTTGCAGATCCAGACGGCGCCCTTGACCGTGCAAGGGTGTGCGCGCAATTACTTCGCCCTCATTTCAAACATCCTGGGCAACGCCATCATGTACTCGCAGGCCGGCGGCACCGTGTCGGTCGACGGATGCCAGCAGGGCGAGCAAATCTGCCTCCGCATCCGGGATCAGGGCATCGGCATTTCCGCAAGCGCGCTCCCTCACATCTTTGATGACTATTTCCGCTCCACCGAGGCCGCGCAAAGCAACCCGCACTCGACCGGCTTGGGGTTGGCGATTGCCAAGGAGATTGCACAGCAGGAGGGGCTGACCATTACGGTGGAAAGCCAGCTCGGCGCAGGGACCACGTTTACGATCGCCATTCCCGCCAACCGGTGTGAATGGGGCAAGGGGGGCAAACCATGGCCCGCCTCCTGATCGTCGACGACGACGCGGAATTCTCGGCGACCCTGGCTTCCATGCTGGAGCGCAGCGGCCATGTCGTAGCCACCCACGCCACCATGGCCGGCACCCTCGAAAAAGCTCGCGCCTGCCAACCGGAGCTGCTGATCCTGGACATGATGTTCCCGGAAAATCAACTGGGTGGGCAGGTGCTGGCGCGCGATGTCCGCCACGACCCGGAGTTGCAACACCTGCCCATCGTATTCCTGTCGAGCATCTACGAGTATTTTCCGCGGACGTTCGCCCCGGACCCGACGGAGGATTGTCGCCCCATTCAGGACTTTATCGAGAAGCCGGTCGCCCTCCCGGATTTGCTACGCCGTGTGCGCGACGCGCTACGACCCCACCCTCCGGCCTGGAGCGCCGCCTTCTAAGGATGCGACCGAGGAATACCCATGACTGACACCACCTTTACCGGATTACTCTATGTGCTGGCCTTTCTGGCCGGCGCCTTGGTCCTCTCCATCTCCCCCTTGATCATCGCCTTCCTACTGGCGCCGCGCCGCGTGCGCATGCTCTTTCAGAAGGCGCATCGCAGCATCGAATGCGGCATGGAACCGATCGGGCCGGCCTGGATCCGCTTTGGCGTGGTCTATTACCTGTATGCGCTCATCTTCGTGGCCTTCTCGGTGGATGTGCTCTTTCTCTTCCCCGTGGCAGCGGTCTATAAATCGACCGGACCAAGCTGGCTGGTATTGGGCGAAGTGGTGCTGTTTGTCGCCATTCTGGCGCTGGTCGTGGTTTATGCATGGAAGAAGGGAGTATTCACTTGGAAAAGCAAGTTGATGTCCCCCCGGGGTTAATTCATTTCTCCAAGCTCGACGACATTCTGAACCTGGCTCGCGCGAACTCGCTCTGGCCCATGACGTTCGGTCTGGCTTGCTGTGCCATCGAGATGATGGCCACGGGGGCGTCGCGCTTTGATATGGCGCGCTTTGGCTGCGAAGTGTTCCGTCCATCCCCCCGTCAGAGCGATGTGATGATCGTCTCCGGCACGGTGACCAGGAAGATGAGCGCGGCCGTCGTGACGCTCTACGACCAGATGCCGGAACCCAAATGGGTGGTGGCCATGGGGAATTGCGCCATCTCCGGCGGCCCCTTTATCTTCCCGGGCCAGTATTCCGTCGTCCCCGGCGTGGACAAGCTCATCCCCGTGGACGTCTACATCCCCGGGTGCCCCCCGCGCCCCGAGGCGCTCATCGAGGGGATGCTGAAACTCGAAGAGAAACTCGTGGGGTACCGGCGTAAGAGCTGGCCCACCGTGGAAGCGAAGTAGCAGGAGCACTATGCCGGACAACGACTGGAAAACTCGATTGGTCGCCTGCGCCGCGCGCGACGCGGCGCAGCAACCGCTCGTGACGGAGACCCCCCACGCCACCAAAGGCAGCGTGCTGGAAGTCACCGTACCGGCGGCCGACGTCGTGGCGGCCGCCCGGATCCTGGATAACGCCGTCTTCCTGATCGAAGCCGTAACCGGCGTGGATTGGCTGGCCGAGCAACAGATGGAATTGGTCTACGACTTCGTGCAGATGCAGACCGGAGAGCGCGTCACCCTCCGGGCCCGCGTCCCCCGCGAAAAACCGGAACTGCCCACCATCTCCGCGGTCTACCCCGGCGCCAACTGGCACGAACGCGAAACCCATGACTTCTTCGGCATCGTCTTCAGCGGCCATCCCAATCTGACCCCCCTGCTCTTGCCGGAAGATGCCCGGTTTCATCCCCTTAGGAAGGATTTTGCGCCGTGAGTACTGACGCACAAGCCATCCACCACGAGTCGTTCATCGTCAACCTCGGCCCGCAACACCCCGCCACCCATGGCGTGCTGCGGATCAAACTGACCATGGACGGCGAATACATCCTGGACGCCGAGCCCATCATCGGCTACGGCCACCGGATGCACGAAAAGATGGGCGAAAACCGCGCCTATGCCAAGTTCCTCCCCAATACCGGCCGCATGGACTATGTGGCCGCGCTCTTCAACGGCCATGGCTATGTCTGCGCCGTGGAGCGTCTGGCCGGCTTGACGGTGCCCGAGCGGGCCGAGTACATCCGCGTCATCACCTGCGAACTCAACCGCGTGGCCAGCCACTTGCTCTGGCTCGGCGCCTTTCTGGTGGACCTGGGTGGCTTCACGCCGCTGCTCTACTGCTTCGACGACCGCGAAAAGATCCTCGATCTGCTGGAGTCGGTCACCGGCGCACGCCTGACCTTCTGTTACTTCCGCTTTGGCGGCGTCTGCAACGACATTGACGATACATTCGTCAACGGCACGCGCGATTTCGTCAAGCTCCTGCGCTCGCGCATGCCGCTCTACCACGACTTTGTCAGCACCAACATCATCTTCCGCAAGCGCTGCGAGGGGATTGGCCTGCTGTCTGCCGACACCTGCCGCCGCTATGGCGCGACCGGCCCGGTGCTGCGCGGCTCCGGCGTCGCCTATGACGTGCGTAAGCAGGAACCGTACTCGATCTACCCCAAGCTGGATTTCAAGATCCCGGTCTATCCGGAGTGCGACTGCATGGCGCGTTACCGCGTGCGCGTCGACGAGATCGTGGAGAGCTTGCGCATCATCGAGCAGGCGCTTGACCAGTTGCCGGCCGGCCCGGTGATGGCGCCCAAGGTGCCGAAGATCCTGAAGCCGGCCAAGGGCGACTGCTATTTCAATGTGGAATCCGCGCGCGGCAGCTTCGGCATCCGCATCGTCAGCGACGGCAGCGAGAATGCGTATCGCCTCAAGCTGCGCTCGCCCTGTTTCTCCAACATGAGTTTGTTCCAGGAAGCTTCGCGAGGGATGCTGCTGGCCGATGCGCTGGCGCTGCTCGGCAGCCTGGATCTGGTGATTCCGGATATGGACCGCTAACGTCGGCCAGAGGATTGCGATCATGTACAGCTTGGGTGATATTGTCCGACTGTTGCTCTACCTGGTGGGGCTGATTGGCTTTGGCGCCTTTAACGCGGCCTATTTGTCGCTGCTGGAGCGCAAGCAGTCGGCCTGGATGCAACTGCGCCGCGGCCCGACCGAGGTGGGCCCGTGGGGGTTGATCCAACCGGTGGCGGACGGGCTCAAGCTCCTCTCCAAGCAGATCTTGCTGCCGCGGGATGTGAATGTGCCGCTCTTCCTGCTGGCGCCGATCATGGTGGTGGTGCCGGCCATTGTCAGCCTCGTCACCATTCCCTTCAGCGAGACGCTGGTGGCCCACCGGTACAACCTCGGGCTGCTGATGATCTTCTCCTTTGGCGCCATCAACATCTTTGCCCTGTTGATTGCGGGGTGGGCCTCGGCCAACAAGTACGCCAGCATCGGCGCGGTACGCGTCGTGGCGCAAAACATCGCCTATGAAGTGCCGATGTTATTGGTGGTGATCGCGCTGGTCATGGTGACCTCCTCGTTCGACCTCGTCGAAATCGTCAAGCAGCAGGGGGGTGGCTGCTGGCACTGGAACCTGCTGAAACTGGGCGCCAACCCGATGATGCCGGCCTCCTTCCTGATCTTTTTCATCTGCATGCTGGCGGAAACCAACCGCGCCCCCTTCGACATGGTGGAGGCGGAGAGCGAACTGATCGCCGGCGCGTTCACCGAGTACTCCGGCATGGGGTTCGGGCTCTTCTTCATTGCCGAGTACGTCAACATCCTCATCGGCTGCAGCCTCGCGACGATCCTCTTCCTGGGGGGGTGGGACTGCCCGTTCGGCCTCTTCCCCGGCCCGCACTGGTTTCTGATCAAGATGTACGCGCTCTGCTTCACGGTGGTCTGGGTGCGCTGGTCGTTCCCGCGCACGCAGTTCTATGGACTGCTGAACCTTTCGTGGAAGATCCTGATCCCGCTGGCGCTGGTGAACCTGCTGCTCACCGCGGTCATGCTCAAGTTGGTGCCATAAGCCATGATCAACTACTTCAAAGAAATCATACTGGGGCTGCGCACGCTCGCGATTGGCATGCGTATCACCTTCGTGCGCATGTTCCACCACCGGGTGACGCTGGACTACCCGCATAAAACCGTGACCATGACGCCGCGCTTCCGCGGCCACGTGATCCTGAAGGTGGCGGACGCCAAGCCCAAGTGCATCGTCTGCATGGCCTGCCAGCGCGCCTGCCCGTCGGGCTGCATCAAGCTCGACGGCGAGAAGCGCGAAGGCGCCGCACGTAAGAGCCTGACCTCCTACACGCTGAACTTCACCACCTGCAGCCTCTGCGGCTTGTGCGTGGAAAGCTGCGCCTTTGATGCCCTGGAATTCTCCAAGAAGTACAACCTGACATCAATGCACAAAGAGGATTATCAGGCGATCGACCTGCTGCAACAGGCGGGAGGAGGGAAATAACCATGACCCCGCAAGAAATTAACGCCCTGCTCTCGGCCGCCTGCTTTGCCGGCCTGGCCGGCTTGACGCTGCTCGGCGCCCTGCTGGCCGCGCTCTGCCGGCGCCTCATCTACAGCGTCAGCGGCCTTGCCCTCTCCTTTATCGGCCTCGCCGGGCTCTACCTGTACCTCAACGCCCCCTTCCTGGCCTTGATGCAGATCCTCGTCTACGTCGGAGCGGTCTGCATTGTGATCCTGTTCGCCATCATGCTCGCCGACACGCAGGATGAGCAGAGCGGCAGGGACCGGCGGGCGACGCTGACCGCGATCGCCAGTTTCCTCGCGGCCAGCATGCTGGCCGTAGCGCTCTTCCTGATGATCCGTGGCACCACCTGGATGGCACCCGCCGCGCCGCAGAATACGGGTTCCCTGCAGGACCTCGGGCACGCCCTGCTGGGCCGCTTCGGCTTTGCCTTCGAATTGATCTCCGTCGTGCTGCTGCTCGCCATCCTCGGCGCACTGGTCGTGGCACGCAACGGACGGGACACTCCCCGGGATTAACACACATGGAAACGCACTTCCTACAAGCCAGCCAGCAACTCCCCGCCTACCTGATCATCGGGGCCCTGCTCTTTGCCATCGGGTTCTTCGGCTTCTGCCGCCACCGTACCCTGGTCGGCATGCTGGTCTCCGGCGAGCTGATCCTCGCCGGCGCCTCGCTCAACTTTGTGGCCTTTGGCCATTTCCTGGCCGCGGACCGCGTGGCGGGGCAGGCCTTTGCCCTCTTCATCATGGGCATTGCGGCCGCGGAGGCCGCCCTGGTGCTTAGCATTATGATCGCCGTGTACCGCAACTACCGCACGATTCAAACCCGCGACCTGAAAGCGATGGAAGGTTAGGCCGCCGATGCCAGAAAAGTTATTCTTCGAAAACCCCTCCCTGTTACTGGCGGTGCTCGCCCCCCTGGCGGGCGCCGTGCTGGTGATGCTCACCGGCAAGCGCCCCAACGTGCGCGAGGCGTGCTCGTTTATCACGGCCGTCATCACGTTTGGCATCGTGGTCTCGCTGGTCCAGCCCGTGCTGGCCGGCCAAAAACTGATCTGCCACGTCTCCTACCTGCTGCCGGGACTCAGCATCGCGTTGCGCGCCGACTCCTTCTCGATGGTCTTTGCGCTCGTGGCCGCCTCCCTTTGGATCGTGACGGTCTTCTACTCACTCGGCTACATGCGCGGCCTGCATGAGCATGATCAGACCCGCTTCAACGCCTGCTTTGCGCTGGCGCTCTTCGGCGCCCTCGGCTGCGCCTTTGCCGACAACCTCTTTACCCTCTATCTCTTCTACGAGATCGTCAGCGTCAGCACCTATCCGCTGGTAGCTCACCACCAGGATCAGGAAGGGTACGAGGGCGGGCGCAAGTATCTGACGTACCTGACTGCCACGGCCAAGGGGCTGGTGCTCCCGGCCATGATCGTGACCTACTGCGTCTGCGGCACGCTGGATTTCTCGGACAACATCAGCTCCGGCATTTTCCCGTCGGAAGCCAGCCGCGTGCTGGTCACCATGACCTACGCCTTCCTGGTCTTGGGTTTTGCTAAGAATGGCATCATGCCGTTCCATCACTGGCTCCCCGGTGCCATGGTGGCGCCCACGCCGGTGAGCGCGCTGCTGCACGCCGTGGCCGTGGTTAAGGTCGGCGTCTTCGCCACCACGCGAGTGATGCTCTTCACCTTCGGCGTGGACACGATGGATGCCTTCAACCTCGGGATCCCGACCGCCTACTTCGTCTCGTTCACCATCCTGGCCGCCTCGCTGATTGCCCTGAGCAAGGACAACCTGAAGGCGCGGTTGGCCTACTCCACGGTCAGCCAGCTCTCCTACGTGATCCTGGGCGTGGCGCTGCTCACCCCCACGGGGATTACGGGCGGACTGATCCACATCGTGAATCACGCCTTTGGCAAGATCACGCTCTTCTTCTGCGCCGGCGCCATTTACGTGGCCTCCCACAAGAAGAACATCTCGGACATGCAGGGGCTGGGGCGCGTCATGCCGTGGACCTTCGGGGCCTTCGCCATCGCCGCGCTCACCATGATCGGCGTGCCACCGGTCGGCGGCTTTGTCTCCAAATGGTACCTGCTGGTGGGCGCCATGGATGCCGCGCAGACCGGTATCCTGATTGTGCTGCTGGCCAGCACCATGCTCAATATCGCGTACTTCGCGCCCGTGGTCTACACCGCCTTCTTCTGCAAGCCGGCGCATGACCGGGCCTATGAAGGGGTGCGCGAAGCGGCGCCGGCTATGCTCGTGCCCCTGCTGATCACCGCCTCCCTGTCGGTGGCGGTCGGTATCTATCCGGACTTCTTCCTCCGCTTCATCAAGGGGTTGTTCCTATGATCCTTGTAGCCCTGATTGACTTCCTGCGCAAGCACCTGCGGGCCGTGATCGGCATCTGCCTGGTCCTGCTGGCGTGCCTTGTGATTGGCGACGCTCTCTTTGTGGACAAGGAGCACGCGCACACTCAGCCGGAGCACTGGTTCGGCTTCTGGGCGGCCTTCGGCTTTCTGGCCTGCCTGATTATCATCTTCGTGTCGAAGTGGTTTGGACACCTTGGCATCATGCAGGACGAAGACTACTATGAATGAGCTGTTGAATAACCTCTGGATCCACCCGTCGGCCATCCTCCTGATGGGTGCCGTACTTCTGACGCTGGTACGTGGCCGGGCGCGCTCGGTACTGCTGGTAGCCGTGCCGATGCTGGTCTTTGCCCGCGTCTGTAGCCTGGAGCCTGGCACCCACGGCGTCGTGCAGTTTCTGGACTGGACCATGACCTTCGGCCGGGTGGATAAGCTCAGTCAGGTCTTCGGCTACATCATGTCGCTGATGTGCATCCTGGGGAGCCTCTACGCGCTGCACGTCAAGGACTCGAGCCAGCATGCGGCGGCTTGGTGTTATGTCGCCGGTTCGCTGGGTGTGCTCTATGCCGGTGATTTCCTCACGCTCTTCCTCTTCTGGGAACTGATGGCCTTCGCATCCGTCTTCCTGGTCTGGTTGCGGCGCACGCCGGAATCATTGGCCGCCGGCTTCCGCTACCTGCTGGTGCACATTGCAGGCGGGCTCTTCCTGCTGGCCGGTATCATGCTGCGCTTTCAAGCCACGGGCGACTTCTCGTTCGACCTGATGACCGCAGAGATGAGCATGGGGACCTGGCTGATCCTGATCGGCTTCCTGCTCAACGCGGCGGTGCCGCCGCTGCACGCCTGGCTGCCGGATGCCTATGGCTCCGCCACCGTCACCGGTTCGGTCTTCCTCTGCGCCTTCACCACCAAGACCGCCGTCTATGCACTCTGCCGCGGCTTTGCCGGCACCGAGATCCTGATCGCGATGGGCGTGATCATGGCGATCTACGGCGTCGTGTACGCCGTGTTGGAAAACGATGCCCGCCGCCTGCTGGCCTATCACATTATCAGCCAGGTCGGCTACATGGTAGCCGGCGTGGGGCTGGGGACGCAGATGGCCATCAATGGCGTTTGTGCGCATGCTTTTGCCCACATCCTGTACAAGGGGTTGCTCTTCATGGGGACCGGCTCGGTGTTGCAGATGACGGGCGTCAGCAAGTTTACGGAGCTGGGTGGCCTCTACAAGAAGATGCCGTGGGCCTTCCTCTTCACCCTGATTGGTGGCCTCTCCATCTCGGCCTTCCCGCTCTTCAGTGGCTTCGTGAGTAAATCCATGATCGTGGCGGCCGGTTTTGAGCACCACCAGACCACGGCCGCCTTCCTGCTGATGCTGGCCTCGGCCGGTACGTTCCTGCACACGGGTCTGAAAGTTCCGTACTTCATCTGGTTCGGCAAGAACAACTGCAGCCAGGAGACCTGGAACCGCGCCAAGGATCCGCCTTGGAACATGTGCCTGGCCATGGGAATCATGTCGTTCCTCTGCATCTTGATTGGTAGCTACACCCCCTATCTCTACAAGATGCTCCCCTACGAAGTGGATTACCACCCCTACACCGCCTATCACGTCTCCGAGACACTGCAGATTCTGCTCTTCACGGCGCTGGGGTTCTTCCTCTTCGTCAAGAAACTTACGCCCGAAGCCAAGATCAGCCTCGACCTGGACTGGGTCTACCGCATGGGCGGCCGCGGCGTGCTCTGGATCGCGCGCCGGCCGGCGCAGGCCGTGGATGATTGGGTGGGCGAGTGCTACCGGGTCTGTGGCTTGGCTTGGGTCATGGTTTCTGCCCGCGTCGCCGCTTGGTTTGACGGCGCCGCGATCGACGGCGTGGTGGATGGGCTGGCTTTGCAGGTGCGCGCGGCGGGTGATCGCGTGCGCCACCTCCAGACCCGCAGCCTGCAGTTCAACCTGTTTAGCGCGATCATTGTGATCGCGACGGTTCTATTGGCGTACGCCTTGGCAACGTTGGTATTGCGATAAGAGACGGCCCCGGCGCGCCGGAGCCCCCGTCGGGCATCCAGAGGCGCCAGGCCGCAATGAGGTAAGACATGGTTGCGTGTATTTCCGGCGACTGGCCGATCCTGAGTGTGCTGTTGTTCCTGCCGCTGGCAGGGATCTTGGCCTTTCCGCTGTTGCGCAGTGACGGCGCCGCCAAGCTCTGGGCGCTGGGCGTGACCATCATCACGGCGGTCGCGTCGCTCGCGCTCTACACCGGCTTCAACCCGGCGACCGCTGACTATCAGTTTGGCGAGCATATCGCGTGGATCCCCTCCCTGAACATCAACTATGCGCTGGGCGTGGATGGGATTAGCCTGATGCTGATCCTGATGACCACCCTGCTGTCGCCGCTCTGCATCCTCTGCTCCTGGCGGGCCATTACCGTGCGGGTCAAGGAATTCCTGGTCTGCCTGCTGGTCATGGAGTCCGCCATGCTGGGCGTCTTCATGGCGCTTGATTTCATTCTGTTCTACATCTTTTGGGAAGCCATGCTGATCCCGATGTTCCTGCTGATCGGCGTCTGGGGCGGGCCGCGCAAGATCTACGCCTCGGTAAAATTCTTCCTCTACACGCTGGCCGGTTCGGTGCTGCTGCCGGTGGCCATGATCGCCCTCTACCTGGCGAGCCCCACGCACACCTTCTCGATCCCGGAGCTGATGGGACAACCCTATTCGGCCTCGCTGCAGTGCTGGGTCTTCCTGGCCTTCTTCGTGGCCTTTGCTATTAAGGTGCCGATGTTCCCGTTCCACACCTGGTTGCCGGCCGCCCACGTGGAAGCGCCGACCGCCGGTAGCGTGGTGCTGGCCAGCGTGCTGCTTAAGATGGGCACCTATGGCTTCCTGCGGTTCTGCCTCCCCATGACCCCGATCGGCGTGCAGACTTTTGCCCCCTATGTGCTGGCGCTCTCGATCGCCGGTATCATCTACGGCGGCCTGTGCGCCTTGGCGCAGAGCGACATGAAACGCCTGGTGGCCTACTCCAGCGTCGCGCACATGGGGTTTGTCACGCTCGGCATCTTTGTGGTGAATACCGCCGGCATCGAAGGCGGCCTGCTGCAGATGATCAACCACGGCATCACCACCGGCGCGCTCTTCCTCTGCGTGGGCATGATCTACGAGCGCACCCACAGCCGCGAAATCGCCAAGGCCACCGGCATCGGCAAGGTCATGCCGATCTACGTGACGGCGCTCACGATCTTTGGCCTCTCCTCGCTGGCCTTCCCTGGTACGAACAGCTTTGTCGGCGAGTTCCTGGTCCTGGTCGGCAGCTTCCAATCCGCCACGCTCTGGGGATTGCTGGCCATTCCGGGCGTGATCCTCAGCGCCGCCTACATGCTGCGCATGCTGCAACGCATCATCTGGGGCGGCACCCATAACCCCGACACCTCCTACCTGAAGGACTTGAACGCGCGGGAGTGCGTCACCTTGGGCCTGCTGGTGGTCATGGTGCTCTGGATCGGCTTTGCACCGCAGCCTTTCCTGGAAGTTTTTCATGTCAGCGTCCAGAACCTGCTGGCACAGTATCAAGCCGGCCTGCCGATGTAAGCGAAGGGATGATCCACCCATGAGTTTTTCGCCGTTTGTCTCCGAATTAATCCTGATCCTGGGCAGTTTGGCGGTCTTTGCCATCAGTCTGGGTACCGGGCGTGGCCGTCTCGCGGCGCGTGTAACTGCGGGCATCGCGCTCGTGAACCTAGGGGCCTGCCTGGCCACGGTCACAGCCAGTGGCGAGCTCTTCTGCCACGCCTACCGGGTAGACCTCTTCTCGCAGCTCTTCAAATGCTTTATCGCCCTGGGGCTGGCGGCGGTGGTACTCTTTGGCAGCCAGTTGCGGGACATCCGCGCGGAAATACGCCCGGAATACTTCTTCTTCCTGCTGCTCGGCACGCTGGGATTGACCATGCTGGTTAGCTGCGTGGAGCTGATTACGCTCTTCATTGCGCTGGAACTCTCCTCCTACGCCCTCTATCTGCTGGTGCCATTGCGCCGCGAACGCCCGGGACTGAACCTCCAGATGGAAGCCGCAGCCAAATATGTGATGTTCGGCGTGGTCTCCACCGGCTTCCTGCTGTTCGGCATGAGCTACCTGTTCGGCCTCACGGGGTCCACCTACTTCCAAGAGATCGCACCGGCGCTGGCCTTGCAGGCACAGCAACCGGCCGCACTGGCCGCCATGGTCCTGGTGGTGGCCGGGCTGCTCTTCAAGCTGGCCGCCTTCCCCATGCACCTCTGGGCACCGGATGCCTACCAGGGCGCCTCCAATGAGACCACCGCCTTCATCGCCGCCGTCCCCAAGGTGGGTGCCGTGGCCGTGCTGATCCGGTTCCTGCTCTGCACCGAGCCCACCAACACCACCTTAAGCCTGGTCCTGACGATCACGGCCATCGGCTCCATGTGCTTCGGCAACCTGGCCGCGCTCGTACAGAAGGACATCAAGCGCATGCTGGGGTACTCCAGCATCGCCCACGCCGGCTATGTACTGCTAGGGCTGGTGACCCTGCAATCCGCCGGCTTTGCCATGTCCATGTTCTACATCTTTGGTTTCCTGGCGATGAGCCTCGCGGCCTTCCTGGTGATCTGCCAGGTCTCCCGCGAAGGCGAAAATGTGCTGCTGGACGACCTGAGCGGACTGCATGCCCGTAGCCCGCTGGCAGCCTTCCTCTTGGCTGCCAGCATGTTTGCCATGGCGGGTATCCCGCCTTTTGCCGGTTTTATCGGCAAGTTCCTCTTGCTGAGCGAGGCTCTGCGCAGCGGCTTTCTCCTGCTGGTGATCGTCGCTGCGGTGAATACCGCCATCGGTATCTACTATTACCTGAACGTCGTGCGTCTGCTATACTTCGCCGCACCGGAGGGACGGCCTGCCGCGCGCTTGAGTCCGTTGGTGGCAGGTACCGGGGTTGTTCTTATTGTGATTGTCACCCTGTTGGGCCTGGTACCGGGCAAACTGCTGGACGCTGCAAAAACCGCAACCCAGAAGCCTGTCGCGGCGCAGGACAAGCCTGGCTCCGCCAGCCCCGTCCTGCCACAATAACTCTGGAACCTACAGATTGTGGCAGGTAGGGCGGGGCCGCCGGACCCGCCGTATGCCATAATGAGAATTGCTGGAAGGAGATAGCGCCGTGGACCGCGAACAATTATCCTTTGATATCGTGGGGGTCGGTTGTGGCGTGGCCACACTCGCCACCGTGCTTCGTTTGCTAAAACGCCTGCGCGAGGATCCGGCCACCGCGAACCGCCCGCCCCCTTCGATCTTGATTGTGGACAAAGGCGCCAGCATCGGCGCCCATACCCTCTCCGGCGCCGTGGTGGACTCCGAGTCGCTGGCAGACCTGCTCTCGCTGGACGAATATACGGCCCTCCCCCGCCTGGCTACGGTCAAGCAGGAAAGCTTTCAATATCTGACCCCGACCGGCGCCCTGCGCGTCCCCTGGGTCCCGCCGGTCATGCAGGCCGAAGGCTATCCAATCCTCTCCCTGTCCGCCGTCACCCGCTACCTGGCGACGCTCTGCGAGAAAGCTGGCGCCGAGATCTACTGCGGTTTCCCCGCCACGGAACTGCTCTATCAGGGCGACCGCGTGGTTGGTGTTCGACTGGGCGACAAGGGCATCGGCAAGGACGGCCAGCAGCGCTCGGTCTATCAGCCCGGCGCCGAAATTCGGGCCGGCCTGGTCATCCTCGGCGAAGGGGCCTGTGGCCTCCTCGCAGAACAAATGATCCAGCGCCACCGCCTGCAGGGTCACAACCCCCAGACCTACGCGGTGGGGATCAAGGAGTTGATCGAGACGCCCGCGCAGCAGGGTACCGCCGGCACCATCCTCCACACCTTCGGCTATCCTTTGGACAGCCGCACCTACGGCGGCGGCTTTGTCTACCGGCTGAGTGACACGCTGGTGGCCATCGGCCTGGTCACCGCCCTCGACTACCGCAACCCCAATCTCAACCCGCACGACCTCTTCCGCCTCTTCAAGCAGCACCCCGCCATCCAGCCGATCCTCGCCGGCGGCAAGGTGCTGGAATACGGCGCCAAGGTCCTCCCGGAAGGCGGCCTCCATTCCGTACCCGGCCTCGTCGTAGACGGCGCCATCCTGGTGGGCGATGCCGGCGGGCTCTGCAACTCCTTGCGCCTCAAAGGGGTTCATCTGGCGGTGCAATCCGGCCTGGCCGCCGGCGACGCCTTGGCAACCTGCTGGCAACAGAGCGACTTCTCGGCTGCGGCCTTGCAAGCATATCCGCAGCAACTGCAGACTTCGGCCCCTTGGCAGGAGCTCGCACAGATCCGCAACGTACGCGCCTGCTTCCACCATGGCCTGCTGCCAGGCATGCTGTCGGTCGGCGCGAGTGTGGTCAGCGGCGGCGCCTTGCCACCGGGCAAGCTGTCCTTCGGCACGGATGCCGCCGCCATGCAGCCCAAGGCTGGCGCCCGCCCCTGCCTGACGCCCCCCGCACCCGACGCGAGCGCGGCGGCCCTGCAATTGGACAAGCTCTCGGCTCTCTTCTTCTCCAAGACCCACCACGAAGAGAATCAGCCGTCCCACCTCAAGATCCTCGATCCTGCCAAATGCAAAAGCTGCATCCAACAATATGGTGCCCCCTGTACCCGTTTCTGTCCGGCCCAGGTCTACGTTTTGGTGCCAGACCGGCAGGAGATCCATATCGATTTTTCCAACTGTCTGCATTGCAAGACTTGCCAAATCAAGGATCCTCTGCAAAATATCCAATGGACGGCACCGGAAGGTGGCGGCGGCCCCATCTATACCAAGATGTGACCACACGGCATCCTCTGGAAACAACTTGAAAAGAGGAGCTCCCGCATGCCTTGCGCCACGAAAACCGTTTTACTAGTAGATGATGATCCGGAGCTGGTGCAGTTCATGGCCGGGGTCTTGTCACCAACCTACCGCATCCTGAAGGCCAGCAATGGCAATGATGCCATCCGCATCGCGCGACAGGAGCGCCCGGATGTGATCCTACTGGATGTCATGATGCCTGGGGGCAAGGATGGCTTCGCCACCTTTGCCGAACTGCAGAAAGATCCCCATACCAGCCAGATCCCGGTGCTGATGCAGACCAACGTGAATCGCATTACCGGGCTCGCCTTCGATGCCCAAACCATGCAGGAATATCTCGGCAAAGCACCGACCGCCTTCCTGCAGAAGCCCATTCAGCCCAAACAATTGCTGGAGGCGGTCAGCAGCGCGCTCGCGGCGACCAGCACCCCCCCCACCCCGCTGGCGAAGCAGTAGCGCAGCTCTCACCCACCCGAGAGAGACCAAGACCTGAGATTAAGATCTTGCGACGAGGCCGGGCCTGATTCGTCTGCAGCCGCAGCCGGTCGACGAGGTAAATAACGTAACCCTCCGCTGCCACGCCACGTAGGCCGGATTTCCATATCCGGCCGCAGCCACCGGTCGCGCAAATGGCCGGCACCGGAATTCCGGCCTACGTTGCGCCGGCGTCCCCCCGCTTCGGCGGTTCCGACGACCCGCCTGCCAGGTCCCGAGCCTTCCTTCCACCCGTCCATCAGCAACCAAGCACCACGAACATTCCCTTCGCGTCCATTAGCGCTCATTCGCGGTTTAGCTCGCCCGGCGTACCCTTGCCGCTTAGGGTTCCACGGAAAAAGGCGGACAATATCCTTGCAGCTAACTGTCATATTATGACAGTATACAGCACATGCAGACCATCACCGAGATTGCCTGGGAGCAGGCCGGTAGCGGCATGTTCACCCGCCGGGAGGCTGCCTGTTGGGTGAACAATGAAGGCGCACGTCTGGAGGCCTTGCTGAAGCGTAGTGTCGCGGCAGGTGAAGTCCTGCACATCCGGCGCGGGCTGTTTTGCCTCGTGGCCAAGTATGTCAAGCGGCCGATCCACGCCTTCGAGCTGGCGCAAAGAATTTCAGGCCCCAGCTACATCAGTCTCGAATCCGCGCTCGCGCATCATGGCTGGATCCCGGAAGCGGTATACACAGTCACCAGCGTATCGTTGTTACGCGCGCGCACCTTCCAGACGCCGCTGGGACTCTTCAGCTATACGCGCATCCCGCAGGAGCTTCTCTTTGCCGGTGTGCACCGGGAAGAACGCGATGGCGGCAGCTACTTTGTGGCCGAACCGCTAAAGGCGTTGGCCGACTATGTCTACGCACATGCCTGCGACTGGCGCGGCGCCGCCCCAGTCCTGGAGAGCCTACGCGTGGAAGAGGCCGAACTGGCCACACTAACGACCGAGTCGTTCGCACGTCTGGAAGGCGTGTACCGCTCCGCCCGTGTGTGCCGCTTTCTTGCGGCCCTGCGAAAGGAATGGAAAGCATGAGCGTCGAAATGATCCAGGAGCGACTCGCCGCTTATGGTTGCGCATCGGCGCTGGAAGAAGACCAGGCCCTGCGCGAGATTTCGCAGGAAATCATCCTAGCCGGACTGGGCCGGACCGATTTCTTTAACCGGGCAGGCTTCCAGGGCGGCACATGCCTTCGCATCTTCCACAGCCTGAACCGCTTCTCCGAAGATCTGGACTTCGCGCTGCGGCAACCCCAGGCGGCCTTCCAACTGGTCCCGTACCTGAAGAACGTGTGCCAGGAACTCACAGCCTACGGCTACAAGCTGGAAATTGACGACCGTTCCAGCGGAGGCCAGACCGTCAAGAAAGCCTTCCTGAAAGATGATTCGCTGGGCACACTGCTACACCTGCATTATCGCCCACGCTCCGGCCCCCTGCGCAAGCTGCGCGTCAAACTGGAAGTCGACACCCATCCACCAGCCGGCGCCTCGTATCAGATGCCGGTATTGGACTACCCCTTCCCTTCCGCCGTGCGCGTGTTCGATCTACCCAGTCTCTTTGCCGGCAAACTGCATGCGCTGCTTTGCCGCAATTACCTGAAAGGGCGCGACTGGTACGATTTCATCTGGTATACGGCGCGGCGCATCCCGATCAACCACGACCTGCTCGCCGCGGCCCTGGCGCAGCAGGGACCGTGGGCAGGCACAACCCTGACTACCACGAATGCGTGGTGCCAAGCACAACTCGCCCGTACCATCGAACGCGTCGACTGGCCCCGGGCCAAAGCAGACGTCCAGCGCTTTGTCAAACCGCGCGAACTGCCCTCCTTGGACCTCTGGACGACTGAATTCTTCCTGGCCCAGTGTCGCAAACTGTGACACGGCAGAGGTCGCTACCCCCAGATCCCCGGTGGATGGGCGGGGCGACGATCTCGTCTGGGCGGGGCGGCAGAACCACAGATTATCGTCATCCGTACTCCTCGCCCGATGAAAGGAAGGATAGGACGTACAAGATGCCTTTCGGAGCGAGGGGCGGAACACCTCAGGGTCGGATAACGGCGGTTATGTAAAGCATTCTGGCGGGTCGAGCCCGCCGGGGCGGTGCGCGCTGGACGCTGGGTGGTTGACACGCTGCCCACGGCCCGGGGCGGGCCGGGGCTACTGACAGCAGGGCCAGCCGGCCACGCGGTAGAGCAGACTGGTAGCCAGAAAAAACC
>CAIOST010000014.1 GCA_903861045.1 uncultured bacterium
CGCCATGATCGGTGCGGCCGTGGGCATCGTACAAACCGATAGCCGCAAAGATTCGATCGCCGTGGAGGAGATGCCCTTCCCGGAGCCCGTGGTCGCCGTCGCGAGTGCCGGCACCGACTGGGTCGGCCTGGTTGGGGAGGCGCGCAACTATGCCAGCCCGGTAGCCATGGTCGTCATCGCACTGGTCGTACTCTTCCTCCTACGCAAGCGCGCCGTGGCCGGTTTGGACATCGAGAGCCAGGACGCCGGTATGCCGTTACGCACGCTGGCAACCATGGAAGCCCCGACCAATGCCGGCGCGAACCGGATCCCCGCCGGGGGGGGGCATGGCAACGACATGCAGATGATTACCAGCCTCGCGGAACAGGAGCCGAAAACCCTGGCAACATGGATCGCCAGCGTGAACCAGGATCGAAAGTAAGGCGGCGCCATGGCTAACCCAGCGAATACAACGAATGTGATTGTCCCCGCGAACCTCACCAATCATGAAAAGGTCGCCATTGTACTCGCCAGCCTCGACGATGAAGTGGCGGCTTCCATCCTGCAACAACTGGACCCGGAAACCGCTTCCCAGGTGATCTCCGATATCCGGGAACTAGGCATCATCCCCGGGTCCATTCGCGAGCAGGTGCTGCGCGACTGCATCGCGGGCATTGAAGAGATGCGTAAGTCGGTCCGCGGCGGCGAACTACGCGCCGCCGCCGTCCTGACGCGCGCCGTAGGCGAAAAGCGCGCCGCCGTCCTGCTTGGCGATGGCAAACCGAACTCGCGCAACCCCTTTGCCGCCATGGCCGATGTCCCCCCGGAACAGATCGCCGGCGCACTCGGCCGCGAACAACCCGGCCTGATCGGCACCGTCCTGCGCTACCTCGCCCCCAAGACCGCGGCCGATGTCCTGGGGCTGCTCCCCAGCCAGGTCCGCAAACAGGCCGCGGTCTTTATGTGCCGCTCCAATCGCCCCAGCGACGATGCCATCCGCCATATTGAAGCCTTCCTGGCGTCCAAGATCGATCCCGAAAGCCGCAAAGCACGCCGCGCAGATGACAGCACCGACAAGATCGGTACCATGGCCAACATCCTGCAACACGTGGATCGCTCCGTAGAAGAGGAATTGCTGGAAGCCATCGACGGTTTCTCCGCCCAAGTCGGCAGCGAAATCAAGGACCGCCTCTTTACCTTCGAGGATATCGTGCGCCTCGGCGACGCGGATATACGGAAGATTATGCAGGATGTGGACGTGTCCTCGCTCGCGGCCGCCCTGCGGGGTAGTTCCATTGACGTACGGGAGAAGATTTTCAACAACATGTCCAAGCGTGCCGCGACCGGCCTGAAGGAAGAGATGGAATTCACGCCGAAGATGCGCGTCTCGGAAGTGGAGGCCAAGCAGAAGGAAATTGTCGCCACCATCCGCCGGCTCGACGCCGAAGGACAGATCAGCCTCGGCCAAGGCGGGAAAGACGAGTATGTCTGAAGCGGTACTAGTCAGTGGCGGCACCTTCCGTCTCGTCCCGCGCGAGAGCGGCGCGGCCGCATTCTCCCAAAGCGAGTCCCCCCCCGACGAACTCACCCTGGCCTTGGAGCGCTGCCGCCTGCTCGCAGAGCGCGAACAGGCGCTCCAGCAAGAACTGGCCCGCGAACAGGCCCAGCGCCAAGCCCTGCGCGCCGCGTTTGATAAGAACATGGAAGCATACAGCGCGGAAATGGAACGCGCCGCCCTGCGCGAACTCACGAGTCTGAGCATCCGCGTGGCGGAACTGATCATCCGGCGCGAATTGCCCGACCGCGAAATGATCCGCGATGTGGTCCAGCGAACGCTGGCCCCGTTAACAGACCTGCGCGGCACACGCGTCCGGATGCACCCCGCCGATGCCACCCTGCTGGAAAACAGCCAAGGCACCGGCCATGGACTGGACAGCGCCGGACGCATCGAGATCGTGCCAGATCCAACCCTCGCACCGGGCGACATCACCATGGAGACGCCCGTCGGCTTTTTCGACGCCCGTATCGCACAACGCCTGAAGCTGGTTGAAGCCCAGATCATGGAGCGCGCCGCCACAGCCACCCCCCACCCTGCGATGCCAGCCGCCACCCCCGGCAGCCGGGAGGACGCCCATGCCCAACCCCATTGACCTCAAGCTGCTGGACCTGACCCGCGGCCTGGATGACCGCTGCCTCGCCGCGCCTGAAGGGCGCGTGTCTCAGGTCATCGGCATGACCATTGAATCACTCGGGCCACGCAGTTCCGTAGGCGATACCGTCCAGATCATGGCCGACGACGGCAGCACCGTCACAGCCGAAGTGGCAGGGTTTCGCGATCGCTTTGTCCTGCTGATGCCCGTGGAACATCTCGATGGGGTGCGCTCGGGCGCCCGCGTCATCCCCACCCGTGGCGCCCGCGTCCAAGCCGGTTACGGCTTGCTTGGTCGCATTCTGGACGGCCTGGGCCGCCCCATTGATGGCAAGCCGCTCCCCGAAGGGCTGACGACCGTCAACACCGAAGCCCCGGCCCCCCACCCCCTGCGCCGGGCACGCTTATCCAAGGTGTTCTCCACGGGCGTGCGCGCCGTCGACGGACTCATCACCACCGCCGAAGGGCAGCGCACCGGCATCATGGCCGGCAGCGGTGTCGGCAAAAGCGTGCTCCTGGGGAGTATCGCCCGTCAATCGTGCGCCACCGTCAACGTGATCGCGTTGATCGGGGAACGCGGCCGGGAAGTACGCGAGTTTGTCGAAGACTGCCTGGGCGATGGGCTGAGCAAATCCGTGGTCATCGTGGCCACCTCCGATCAGGCGGCGCTCATGCGCAAAAAGGGCGCCTTCACCGCCACGGCCATCGCCGAGTATTTCCGCGACCAGGGGGAAAATGTCCTGCTACTCATGGATTCTGTGACCCGCTTCGCCATGGCGCAGCGGGAAATCGGCCTCGCCGCCGGCGAACCCCCCACTACCAAGGGGTACCCCCCCAGCGTGTTCGGCCTGCTGCCGCGCCTGATGGAACGCGCCGGCGCCTCCGACCGCGGGAGCATCACCGCCTTCTATACGGTACTGGTGGAGAGCGACGACATGAACGACCCCATCGCCGATACCAGCCGCTCCATCCTGGACGGACATATCGTCCTCTCCCGCGACCTCGCCTCAGCCAACCACTACCCCGCCATCGATATCCTGCATAGCTTGAGCCGAGCCATGAGCCAGGTCGTGACCGACAACCACCGCGCCAGCGCCGGCCGACTGCGCTCCATCCTGGCCACCTATCGCAAGGCCGAGGACTTGCTAAACGTAGGCGCCTACGTCCGCGGCGCCAACCCCCTGATTGATGAAGCCATCGCAAAAATCGCCTCCATCAACACGTTCTTGAAGCAAACCCCGCACGAAAAGGCCATCTGGCCTGACACCACCAAGATTATGGAAGAGGCCATCGCATGAAAGCATTTCAATACTCCATGCAAGGGTTGCTCGATGCCAAAGTCGCCATCGAGGATGCGCGCCGCGGCCGGGTTGCCGCGGCCATCCGCGACCTGGAGCAGGAAAAAAAGCGGCTGATCGAGCTGATTGCCGAGTCGGAACGCGCCGCGCACGGCGGCACCCACGCGCAGCACGTCAGTACCCACGACATGGAGCTGCGCTCGCGCTATGTTTCTCACCTGCGCCTGCAAGCCACCAAATGCGCGCATGCCGTGATTGCCTGTGAACATACGCTGTCACAGCGCCGCACGGAACTCGCCCGCGCCACCATGGAGCGCGAAACCATCGAGAAACTCCGCGAACGGGAAGAAAGTGCCTGGCGGCAGGAGGCCAAACGCAAAGAGCAGAAGGAGCTCGACGAGGCCGCCCTGCAACAACACGCCCGCAACCGCCGCACGCACGCTGTATCCGGCCAGCATCTGGCCGCCTAAACCGATATAACCCGTAACGCTCGCGCCCACCCGCACTCCCGGACCCCCTACGTCATGCAGCCGTTCTTTATCCTTTGCGTGGTTGGCGGCGTGGCATTCAGCCTGCTAGTTGTACTCCTGGCCACCACGCGCGCGCCGGCCCAACCGCCGCCCAGTTCCCCGCAGGCCGCGACCGCGGCGGTGGCGGTGGTGGCACAAAAGATTGAAACCGATCATGAGTCACGCCAGTTTGTAAACCAAGGGAAGACGAACCTGCCGCATGAACGTGCCACCATGCTGCAACGGAAAGCCGACTTGCGAAACCGCGCGGACGCGCTCTATCAGCAACAGGAGGTCGTGCCCATGCTGAAGGCTGACATACAGCAGTTACAAATCAAAATCGGGAAATCGACCGAAAGCACCGTTGCGGCCGAAGCGGCCGAAGCGGCCACGGTTACGCGTTTGGCCGAGGCCTACGGCAAGCTGGACCCGGACAGCGTGGCCACCCTGCTAGCAAAAATGGACGCGGAGCGTGCCGCCGCCATCCTACGCTTGCTTGGCGAACGTCAGGCCGGCGCCATACTCGCCGCCGCCGTAGTTACCGGCAGCAATGGTGTTAAACACGCGACCACCTGGTCCGACAACATCCGCCGCAGCGCACAAGGGACCCGCCAATGACCACACCCCTTCCACTGCTAGCGCCGGCCGAAGCTGCCCCAAAAGAGCAAACCGAAGCCGCCCCGCGGCACGGCGAGAAGCCGGAGAAGTTCCACCATCTCCTGGCGCAAGCCGGCTTTTTCAACGAAAGCGTCCCCCCTACCCCCCTGCCGGCCGTGCTGCCACAGGTCCAGGAAGGGAAAACCCATCACGATGCTACCCTGATCACGCCCAGCCCTGCGAACAGCGGCCATGCCATCAGCCATGATTCGCCCGTGCCTTCGTACCGGCCGCATACTAAGGTGCCTGCTCCCGCCACGTATACGCCGCACCACCACACAACCATACCGGCAGCCACCGCCCATCCAGCAACACCCACGCCGACGCAGCCGTCGCTACCGTCCGAGCTCCGGGCCGCCGCCACCACGCACGCAGCGGCCACGCCCAGCCAACCCGGCGCGATCAAGGCTGCCGCCACACCTGCCACGGCTAAGAGCACACCGCGCTACACCATGCCGCCGGCCCGCGACGTTGCGCACGAAACCGCGACGCCCACGCCGACCGCGCCGTCGTCCGAACTCCACCCGGCCAGTAGCGCACGGCTAGAGGCCACGCCCAGCCAACCCGGCGCGGTCAAGACCGCCGCCACACCTGCCACGGCCAAGAACA
>CAIOST010000015.1 GCA_903861045.1 uncultured bacterium
AACGTGCTGCGCTGCCGCGCACTCGTTGCCGATCAACTCCACGACCTATATTGGAGCGAGCGTTCTTCGGTTGGAACCAGCCAGAATGCAGCGTGACCTTGCGCACACCCTCCCTCTTCTCACTTTTTTGTCCTACACCCGTCGTTGGGCCGCAAAAGATTTTCGAGTTGCTGCGTTGCCGGTGCTGTGCCAGACTTGTCGCTGTTCGTGGTCATCGAGTGCATAAGGCCCCTTTCTTTTGTCAGAAAAAGGCAATGTGCCAGATGATCACGGACATTTCCAAATGGATTCGTTGCCCGACGTTGTAACTCATTGACCTTGCATGACTTGCGGGCCAAAGGAAAGTTCAAGTTACGGGTCTAGGCTGAACCCTCGCGGCCTGCCAGGCCTGCCGTACCGCATAGCCGCACACCGCAAAAGCGGTGCCGACATTCAACGAATTCTTGCGACCGTAAACCGGGATGCGCACCACGCCATCGACCTGTTCCAAGATCGTGGGGTCCAGGCCGAAGCGCTCGTTCCCCAGTACTAAGGCACAGGGAAAGCGCCAGGCGTAGTTTGCGGGCGACGCCGCCCCGGGCACAGTCTCCAGCGCCACACAGGCCACCCCTTCGGCGCGCAGCGCCGCCAGCGCATCCCCCACACGCGGCCACACCTGCCACGCCACCAGTTTCTCCGTCCCCATAGCCGCCTGCGCCACCGCCGGCAGCGCCGGGTCAGCCGTGTAACCGCAGCCCCAGACACGTGCCACGCCCAGACACTCGGCCGTGCGGAAGATCGCGCCAAGATTAAAAGCCGAGCGCAGGCAATCCACCACCACGGTCAGTGGCATATTGGCACCCGCCGGCGCGGCAGCGTCCGGAGCATCGGCGTCGAGAATAGTGACATCCGTGACCCGCTGCCGCGCCACCGCACGTTCCAGCGGCACCAGCACGGCGTCCAGTTGCCGGCGGCTCATCGCCAGATCCAGCATGGGGGCCAACTTGTACAGATGCGGCAGGTGCGGGTGCCGCTCCAGTTCGTACCGACAAGCGAGGATCGCGCGTTGACGCGCCGCGGGGTCATCCCAAGCGTTTTCAATCGACCGAGCCTGCTGCCAGGCCACCTGCCACGCGCGCTGTTCCTCAGCCTTGTTTGGTTCGCTAGGTAACATGCTGCTCCGCTCCAGAAATTTACAACCCTGAACCCTTCCCCCTGAATCATTCCTTGGGCTATTGTGTTCCGGCGGGTCCGCCCTACCCGACCCAATTGGGCGAGGCTCTTGCAAAACCCTTGGAAAAGTCTCGTGTCAGGGTTCAAGATGCCAAGGTTCAGGCCGGAAACGACACCTGATCTGAGACACCTTTTGGTTTCTCATTGCTGAAACCATCGGAATGGCCGGTATTCCGGCCATTCGGCGGCCCAACTGAACCCCGAACCCTGAACCCTCCGCTTGCAAAACCGGAGGTTTTGCAAGCGCGTCGGGTATACAAACACCCGCCCCGCCGCTCAGGCGGCCCGCTTGGGCCACCCGCGTACCACCTGCAGAATCTCACGCACAAACGCGCACTCGCACTCGGCCGGACACGGCTGCAACTCTTCGCGATGAATGCAATAGCCGAGGCAATCCGCAGAGCCGTCCAAGCGCCGCCGGAAAACCGGGCCGGCGTACAGATCCACCAACTTCGCGACTTCCAGCGCAAACGTAGTGCCACAGGCATGATTGAAAAGGAAGAGCCCAGCCACCAGCTTCTCAAAATGCGCCTGATAACCAACCACCTCCACGGCCGGATCAGATAGCAAGGCCTCACGGGTTTGCCAGACCGTGCCGCAGCAGGTGCATTGTTTGAACGGCGTGTCTGAGCCCTTCTCCGGCGATCCTGTCATACGCCACACCCCATCACTTCACGCCCACGCCCGGCAAGGCCCCGGCATCTGGCGCTACGACAAACAAGCTGCCATCGGCATTGGAAGCCGCCAGGACCATCCCTTCGGAGATGCCGAAGCGCATCTTGCGCGGCGCCAGATTGGCCACGACCACCACACAGCGCCCCACTAGGGACGCCGGCTCATAGCACTTGCGGATGCCGGCAAAGATCTGTCGCAGCGGCTGGCCTTCGCCCAGATCCACTTGCAAGCGCAGCAACTTATCCGCCCCTTCCACCAGCTCGGCGGTCACGATCTTGGCCACGCGCAAGTCGGCCTTGGCAAAGGTATCATAATCGATGATCCCCTTGGCAGCGCCCTCGGCGGCAGTTACCGCCGGCGGCGCAACGGCGGCCGGGGGTGCGGCGGGGTTCGGTGCGGCGGATGCCGCAGGTTTCGGCGCAACAGGTGCCGCAGCGCCACTCGTCGGTTCGCGATTTTCTGGTCGGCTTTCTTCGATCATTTTTTCCACCTGTTCCTTCTCAAGGCGCTTGGCCAGATATTCGTAGCCACCCACCGGGCGGTCGGTAATCACCGTAGCGACATCATCCCAACCATACGGGGCGTCACCCAACAGCTTTTCAACCTTAGCCACATAGGCCGGCAGAATCGGCTTCAGGTAAATGGCCAGAACGCGGAAAAGGTTCAGCGTGGTGGTCAACACCAGCCGCGCGGCCTCCGGGTCACTCTTGACCAGCGCCCACGGCGCCCGGCTGTCAAAGTACTGGTTGGCGCGATCGGCGATCTCGCGCACCTCCACCTGCACACGGCAGAAGTCACGCGCCTCGTAGGCGGCGGCCACGGCTTCGGCACGCGCCTGCGCGCTGGCCAGCAACTCCTGGCCGGCGGGATCGAGCGATCCCATGCGCCCGCCGAGGCTCTTGTGCAGCATCTGCGCCCCGCGTGAGGCCAAGTTGGTGATCTTCCCCACCAGGTCGGAATTAACGCGATGGATAAAATCATCCAAGTTCAGATCCAGGTCATCCGTGGTGCCGTTGAGCTTGCAGGCGTAATAGAAGCGCAGGCTCGCCGCATCCAGGTGGCGCAGGTAGGTGCGGGCACTGATGAACGTCCCCTTGGACTTGCTCATCTTCTCGCCATTCACGGTCAGGAACCCATGCACAAAGACCTGGTCCGGGCCGCGCAGGCCGGCGCTCTGCAGCATGGCCGGCCAGAAGAGGCAGTGGAAGCGGACAATATCCTTGCCGATAAAGTGATAGAGCTCCGTGGCTGGATTCTGCCACCAGGCATCAAATGAATCGCCCGTGCGGGTGCACCAGTTCTGCAGCGCCGCCATGTAGCCGATGGGCGCATCCACCCAGACGTAGAAGAACTTGCCGGGGTGGCCGGGGATCTCAAAACCAAAGTAGGGGGCATCGCGCGAAATATCCCAGCCGCGCAGCGGTTCGCCGAACCATTCCAGCAGCTTATTCGAGACATCGCGGGCCGTGTGTTGCGGCACCCACGCCTGCAGATACGCGCGGAAGTGCTCCAGCTCCACGAAGAGATGTTCGCTATCGCGCGTAACCGGCGCGCGGCCGCAGACCACGCAGCGGGCCTCGCGAAGCTCCTCGGCCGCATAGGTGGCGCCACAGGCGTCACAGGCGTCGCCGTACTGCCCCTCGGCCTGGCACTTCGGGCAGATTCCCTTGACGAAGCGGTCCGGCAGGAACATGGCGTCGTGCGGGCAATACAATTGAGGCAACTGACGCGAAACAATGTGCCCACCCGCTTCCAGAGAGCGGAAGATAAGACCGCTGTACGCGCGATTCTCCTCGCTGTGAGTGGTGTAATAGTTGTCAAAGGCCACTTCGCAATCGGCAAAATCGCGGCTGTGCTGCTGGTGACTGCGGGCAATCAGTGCCTCCGGCGTGATCCCCTCGTTACGCGCCCGGACCATGATAGGGGTGCCGTGCGTGTCATCCGCGCAAACATAGAGGCAATCATGACCGCGCATCTTCTGGAAGCGCACCCAGAAATCCGTTTGCAAATACTCTACCAGATGGCCAATGTGAATGTCGCCATTGGCATACGGGAGCGCCGAAGTCACGATAATGCGTCGCTTGGTTCTCATAGGGATGGCACGTTTTGTGGGTGGATAAGCATGCTAATGGATGCCGCGGGCTTTGTCCATGACGGGTTGATGCCTGCACCGTGTGGAGGTAAGTCCGCCAACCTGTCCCAGAATCGAAAATCGCGTGCTTCGCACCATCGCGTAGCCATTTTTTCGCATGGAGACCCAGTTGGTGGTCGGATTTTGCCCAACTTTATAAGGAGTCTAGGCGGACAGAGGGCACGCGTGTGGACGGTGGCGTGAAAGTGTCGTGAAAATGGCCTTTTGAAAATGCGCCCTGATGCGCTCGTATCGTGGGAGCATTGGACGAATGCGAAAAAATCACGCATTACTCGAAGCGGTGAAGCCTTCTTTTGAACAGGATGAAAAGGATTTTTCAGGATTGTTGGTGATTGAACCGGCTTGTTTAATCACTACGGGATTGCGCCAGTAGGAAATATCGAAAAACCTTCTAAAAAAAGAGATCTCCAAGATCCTGGAACAACCTGCCTGGACCGCAGGAAGACAGCAGAATATGGTTTCTGTTTGGAGGTGAAAAATTGCGCGAAGAAGAGCCTACAATTTATAACCGCCACTTTCACGACCCTTTCGCTATGACGTGCACAACGCGCGCAGGCATTTTTTAAGGGTGATCAAAACTACGCACGAGCAATAAGGCCAAGCATGCGGGTGCTTCCGAGGCGGCTACTCGTTCATCGGGATAGCACCTGGGACGGGGCGTAGTCAGCACGGCACTCATACATGAAACTGTGATACGCCATTCCCGCATGCTGCTTACGGCCGGCTGCGCGTAGCACGTAGGGTGAAAACAAAAAAGCCCGATTGGCGGTTAAGCCAATCGGGCTGGAAAGAAAATTCCCGGCAGCGTGCTACTCTCCCACGAGCAAACCCCGCAGTACCCTCGCCGCTGAGGCCCTTCACTACCGTGTTCGGAATGGGAACGGGTGTTACCTCCTCGCTATGACCACCGGGAAAAGTGATCTCCGGCCGAAGCCGGAATAGGAAACATAGTCTGGGAATTGAACGTAGACCGATACGATGTAGATGAAAAAACGGTTAAGCCTCACGGCTGATTAGTACTGGTCGGCTAAACAACTTACGTTGCGTACACCTCCAGCCTATCAAGGTCGTAGTCTTCAACCTGCCTTTAGCTCCTTACGGAGGGGAGATCTTGTCTTGGAGGAGGCTTGGCGCTTAGATGCTTTCAGCGCTTATCCGTTCCGTACATAGCTACCCAGCGATGCCACTGGCGTGACAACTGGAACACCAGAGGTACGTCATTCCCGGCCCTCTCGTACTAGGGAATGTTCTCCTCAAATCTCCTACGCCCACAGAGGATAAGGACCGAACTGTCTCACGACGTTCTGAACCCAGCTCGCGTACCGCTTTAATTGGCGAACAGCCAAACCCTTGGGACCTTCTCCAGCCCCAGGATGCGATGAGC
>CAIOST010000016.1 GCA_903861045.1 uncultured bacterium
AACGTGCTGCGCTGCCGCGCACTCGTTGCCGATCAACTCCACGACCTATATTGGAGCGAGCGTTCTTCGGTTGGAACCAGCCAGAATGCAGCGTGACCTTGCGCACACCCTCCCTCTTCTCACTTTTTTGTCCTACACCCGGTCTTGAACTGTCCCACCAGCCCCTTGAGCTGCTCGGCCAGCATGGACAATTGCGCGGCGCTGGCCTGCACCTGCTCGCCACCCGCGCGGATCTCGCCGGTGGCGGCGTTTACGCTGGCCAGGTCCTGCGCCATGGAGGCGGAGGCGTGCACGGTTTGGACCACGCGCTCGTTGGCCCCCTGGACGCCGGCCGAGGCCTGGGCAATGTTCCCCGCCACATCGCGCGTGACAATGGATTGCTCCTCAATGGCCGAGGCGATGCTGGTCACAATCTGCCCGACCTCCGCGATCACCGCGGTAATTTTGCCGATGTCCGTAATGGCGCTACCGGTGGAGAGTTGCACACCGGAAATCTTGGCTTTGATATCTTCGGTGGCCGCGGCCGTCTGTTTGGCCAGCTCCTTGATCTCGTTGGCCACCACCGCAAACCCCTTGCCGGCCGCGCCGGCGCGCGCGGCTTCAATCGTGGCATTCAGCGCCAGCAGGTTGGTCTGCGCGGAGATGTTGGTGATCGTTTCCGTGACCTTGCCGATCGCCCGGGCCGCTTGGCCGAGCTGCTGCATCAGCGCCGAGACCGCCGCTGCCTGACTGCCGGCGTCGGCACTGATGGCGCGCGCCTTCTCGGAGTTGGCGGCAATCTCGCCGATCGTGGCGCTCATCTCCTCCGTAGCGCTCGCCACCGAGGCCAGATTGGTCGAGGCCTGCTCCATGCCTGCAGCCACGGCGCGGGTGCTGCTGCTGGCAGCCTCGGCCGCCGTCGCCACGGTCGTGGTCTTGCCGGACAACGCCTGCACACTCTGCGCGGTCTGGGCGCTGACGTCCGATAGGTCGGTGGCGGCAGAGGCCACGGTTTGGGCATTGCCCGCGATCTGCTGGATCAGCGCCTGCAGGTTACCCGCGAACTGGTTGAAGTAGCCGGCCAGCGCCGCGATCTCGTCCCGGCTGCCGGTGGGTAGCCGCCGGGTCAGGTCCCCTTCGCCCTCCGAGATATCCCGCAGCATCGCGGCCGTCTGGCAGATCGGGCGAATGACAATCCGGGCGACCACCACGCGGATCAGCAGCAGGATGGCGATAAAGCCGACGACCCCGATGCCGAACATCTGCAGGAAGAGCGATGTTTCCGCGCGGTCGCTCTCGGCCGTGGAGAGCGTGATGCTGGTGACGCCGAGCACATCCCCGACCTTGGCGCTGCCATGGCACTGCAGGCAGGCTTGCACGGCTTTGGAGGGCACAACATAGCGTGCCGTATGGCTGGCTTCATCGCGTTGCTCAAACGGGGTGCCGCTCGCGGCAACCTGCCGGTCAATGGCATCGCGGGAGGCGGCGCCCGCCCGGGGTTTGAAGTCCTTCTCGGTGGCGGCCGTGCGCACCACGTAGACCTCCTTAAAAGCGGCGTCCTTGCGCACGGTTTCCAGATAGCGGTTGAGCGAAGTCATGTCACCAATCTCGCCAAACAGCTCCACCGTAGTGGCCAGCAGGCCGGCGCTGCTGCGGATGTCGCGTTCACTCTGCTGGTTCATGATCCGCCGGGTGCCGGTCATGATGACCAGGCTGGCCACGCCCAGCACGGCCAGCAGGCACACGGCCGTACTGGCCATGACTTTGGTCGCGATGGACCAGTGCCGCTGCGGGGTGGACGCAGCCGTGGCCTGCGCGGAGTAGGGCGACATGGGGGTGTCTTGCATGGTTACGAGCCAATCAATAGAATTGCTGTTACTGTAGACAGTATTTTAAGCCTGTGCAAGCGGCTTTTTTGCGCCCGTCACGCCCCGGGTGCGATTGTAGTTAGTGGTGAATCTCACCTTTCTCCTCCCACTAACTAAAATCGCACCCTCACGCCCCGGGGCGCATCCCTGTTCCCCTTGCTTTGCGTTGTAGTGTTGTAGGCCGCAACTCCGGTTGCGGCCCATTCCATGGCCGGAACCGGAGTTCCGGCCTACTGAACGCAACTCTGTAATGAAACAAGGTTATGCGCCCGAACTACTGCTTCCCACTTTCGCGCCCTTGCGCCTTGGCG
>CAIOST010000017.1 GCA_903861045.1 uncultured bacterium
AACGTGCTGCGCTGCCGCGCACTCGTTGCCGATCAACTCCACGACCTATATTGGAGCGAGCGTTCTTCGGTTGGAACCAGCCAGAATGCAGCGTGACCTTGCGCACACCCTCCCTCTTCTCACTTTTTTGTCCTACACCCCCTGCCCTTAAGGGCTGTAGCCGGGCATGGATACTAAATGGTACGGTGCGTAAATGAAAGCTGCTGTCCCGATCGTCCGGGTGCGTGCGCTTGGCATCAGCGCGCGGTGAGAAATACGGCACATCCAAAGAAGAAAAGAAACGAAGACCAAGAAGGGGGCTACCATGAGTGAATGTACGAAACACCGTTCGCATATCCCGATGGCGAATACCGAGCAGGCAACGTTCATTGCGTACGACGCCAAGGATCCAGACAGCCAGTTTCCGCCGATCCCTCAGTTGCGGCCGCCTGCAGGCGCGCCCAATGTTCTGATCGTGCTGCTCGATGACGCGGGCTTTGGCTCGTCCAGTGCCTTCGGCGGGCCTTGCGCTACACCACATGCGGAGCAGTTGGCCGCGGGCGGATTGAAGTTTACCCGCTTCCACACCACCGCGCTCTGCTCGCCCACGCGGCAGGCGCTACTGACTGGCCGCAACCACCACTCGGCCGGTATGGGCGGCATCACCGAAATCGCCACCGGCGCGCCGGGGTACTGCTCCGTGCTCCCGAACACCATGGCGCCGTTGGCCAAGACGCTCAAGCTCAACGGCTACAATACGGCGCAGTTCGGCAAGTGCCATGAAGTGCCGGTCTGGCAGACCAGCCCAGTCGGTCCCTTTGATGCGTGGCCAACGGGTGGCGGCGGTTTCGAGTATTTTTATGGGTTCATCGGCGGCGAAGCCAGCCAGTGGTATCCGACGCTCTACGAGGGCACCACGCCGGTTGAGCCGGAAAAGTCCCCCGAGGAAGGCTATCACCTCATGGCCGACATGACCGATAAGGCTATGGGTTGGATCAGCCAGCAGAAGTTTTTGGCACCGGATAAGCCGTTCTTCGTCTATTTTGCGCCCGGGGCCACGCATGCGCCGCATCATGTGCCCAAGGCATGGGCGGATAAGTATAAGGGGAAGTTCGATCAGGGTTGGGATAAGTTGCGCGAGGAGACGCTAGCCCGGCAGAAGCGGCTTGGGGTTGTGCCGCAGGAGTGTCCGCTCACAGCGGCCAACAAGGAGTTGCCGGCGTGGCAAGATATACCGGACAATTTCAAGGCGTTCCTGGCACGTGAAATGGAGGTGTACGCGGGTTACTTGGAATATGCTGACCATCACGTGGGGCGATTAATCGACGGCCTGCAGAAGCTCGGCATCCTCGATGACACGCTCGTTTATTACATTATTGGTGACAATGGCGCATCCGCGGAGGGCGGCATCAATGGGTGTTTCAATGAGATGAGCTATTTCAATGGCTTGCAGGCCTTGGAGACGCCCGAGTACCTGAATGCCAGACTGGAAAAACTAGGGGGGGTGGAGTCGTACAATCATTACTCCGCAGCCTGGGCGCAGGCGATGAATACGCCTTACCAGTGGACCAAGCAGGTCGCATCGCATTTTGGCGGTACGCGCAATGGCACGATCGTCCACTGGCCCAAAGGCATCAAGGCCAAGGGTGAGGTCCGTACGCAATTCAGCCATGTGATCGACGTGGCACCGACCATCCTGGAAGCGGCGGGGATCCCCCAGCCGGTTTCGGTGGATGGCATCGCGCAGGAACCCATCGAGGGCACGAGCATGCGCTATGCGTTCGACGAGGCGCTGGCGGCCGACCGGCATGAGACGCAGTATTTTGAAATGTTTGGCAATCGCGGCATCTACCATAAGGGTTGGACGGCCGTCACGAAACACCGTACGCCATGGGCTGACCTTCATGCGAAACCGCCGGCCTTTGATGACGACGTCTGGGAACTCTATGATACGACCAAGGACTGGAGCCAGTCCAAGGATCTGTCCAAAGATCAGCCGAAGAGACTGCGCGAGTTGCAGCGGCTCTGGCTCATGGAAGCCACACGGTACAAGGTTCTTCCGCTCGATGACCGGATGATGGAGAAGATGAATCCTGACACCGCAGGACGTCCGACCCTGATCAAGGGCAAAGCCCAGTTGCTCTACGGGGGTATGGGGCGCTTGTCGGAGAATTGTGTGTTGAATCTTAAGAACAAATCGCATTCCGTCACTGCCGAGATCGAGGTCCCGGCTAAGGGCGCTGAGGGGGTAATCATCTCCCAAGGGGCTAATATTGGCGGCTGGAGCTTGTATGCCAAGGATGGCAAACTTAAGTACTGCTATAACTGGGGCGGGCACAAGCACTTTATTATCGACGGGGGGACGCTCCCCGCGGGCGCGCATCAGGTGCGCATGGAGTTTGCTTATGCGGGCGGCGGATTGGGCAAGGGTGGCAAAGCCTCTTTGTTCATCGACGGCAAGCAGACCGGTGAGGGCGACATTGGGGCCACCTTGGCGATTGTCTTCTCGGCCGATGATGGTTGCGACGTGGGGGAGGACAGTGGGTCGCCGGTTTCTCCGGAGTACACTTCGCGGGGCAACCGTTTCAACGGTACGGTCAAGGGCGTGCTCCTCGCGATCACTGAGGATCCGGCTCATGCTGAGCACATGGTCAAGCCGGAAGACGCCATCCGCGTCGCGATGGCACGGCAGTAAACAAATACAAAACCTGGCCGGCAGCCCGCAGGGGTGCCGGCCTTCGGTCGAGCAGTTGTCAGAGCGTTGCCAGCCGCAGACGGTACCAGGACGGAAGACACGTAGTGCAGCACTACGGATGCCTGTCCGGGAAACAACCAGGAAAAAACGAAGAAGGGAACCAGCGACCATGAAAACAAGATTTCTCATTGCTACCATGCTAACGGCTACTTGGACGCATCTATCCCTGCGGGCCGAAGAAGGCGGTAGCGGGCATTATATGCCGGGCGCTATGGCGTCATTCATTGATGTGCCGCCCACGACGAACGGATGGATCTATGTGAATGACTTCACCTTTTATGACGGGGACGCCAGCGCGGCACATCCGTTCAGGCTGGGCGGAGAGTTGGTCCTAGATGTGGCCGCCACCGTTTATGCAGATACCTCTGTCATTCTCTACCAAACGCCTTGGACCATCCTTGGCGGACGGTATGGCGTCGGCGCGGCGATCCCCTATCAATGGGTGGAAGTGGAAGGTGCCGTGCAGGGCACCACCGTTTCCGTACGGCGCGAGGACCAGGCCCAGGGGTTCGGCGACATTGAGGCGTTTCCATTGCTGCTGGAGTGGAAGTGTGCCGACGTGAGTTTTGGCACCTCACTTGGGGTCTACCTGCCAACCGGCGCCTATGACCAAGAAGACCTCGCCAATGTAGGCCGGAACTACTGGACCTTTGAGCCGGGCGTCAACATCAGCTGGCTCAGCAGCACGATCGGCACGGAAGCGACCCTCTTCTCCGGGTTCGACATGAGCACGGAGAACCCGGACACGGACTACCGCAGCGGCCACGTCTTCCACATGGACGGCACCTTGGCGCAGCATCTCCCGCTGTGCGGCGGCATCGCCGGCGCAGGCGTGACCGGTTTCTATTACGAGCAGGTGACCGGCGATACCGGCGGCCGGTTGGGCGATTTCGAGGGTCGCGCCATGGGTGTCGGCCCGGTCATCTCCTACGTGATGAACGTCGGTTCGGTCACTGTCGTGGCGGAAGTGAAATGGCTGCGCGAAATGAACGTGGAACACCGGCTGGAAGGTGACATCCTCTGGGCCAAGGTGGCGGCTCTTTTCTAGCTGGTTGATCGGGATATCGCAGGCATGAAGCATCGGTGCACCGATTGCTCATTTCCGGCTATGGTTATGATTACGAGTAACGTCGATGTGCGATGATAAACAACCGAAAGGACTGAGATAGCATGAAGAACACCGCCATGCGCCGACGCCCAGCGCCGACAACGCTCGGGTTATTTGGTGCACTGCTTGTCACAGGCACTCTGTACGCGCAGCAGGATGCGCCGTTCGACGGAGATAGCGCGGCCGAACTGGCCAAAAAAACGCAGAACCCCATTGCGAGCATGGTAAGCGTACCCCTACAATACAACGTGGACTATGGCCTCGGGCCGGCCGACGCTATGCGCCAGACACTCAATGTGCAGCCGGTTATACCATTCTTATTGAACGACGAGTGGAACCTCATCACGCGGACCATCATCCCGCTGATTGATGCGGAAGCGCCGCTCCCCCTCGGAGAGAACAAGTCCGGAGTGGGGGATGTCTTGCAGAGCTTTTTCTTCTCGCCGAAGCAGGCTTGCCGCGGATGGATTGTGGGCGCAGGCCCCGCGCTGCTCTATCCCACGGCCACAGACGATGCGATCGGCACGGAGAAGTGGGGTGCCGGCCCGACGTTCGTGGCGCTGAAGCAGGCGAACGGCTGGACGTATGGTGTGCTGGCGAACCACCTCTGGTCCTATGCCGGCAACACGGACCGAGAGGATGTTAATGCGACCTTCTTGCAGCCGTTTCTTTCCAAGACGCTTAAAACCTACACGACATTCGGTGTCAACACGGAGTCCACGTATGCCTGGGAAGACGACCAGTGGACCGTCCCGCTCAACGCTACCGTGTCGCAACTCCTGAAGATCATCGGTCAGCCCATCAGTGTGCAACTCGGGTACCGCTATTACGCGGAGGCGCCGCCGGGCGGTCCGGCATGGGGGTTGCGCGGCGCCGTGACGTTGTTGTTCCCGAACTAAGGATGGCTGTCGCGGCGCGGCCGGCCGGCCGCAGGTCGACAGCGCGAATGCTGGCCGTGGCGCAAGGGAGGAACGCGGCTGCGAGGCCCGAGGTAGCGGCAATTATATCGAGTGTGAGCATGACTGACACCCCCGGCGCGAGTGCGCCATAGGGGGCGGATGAAAGAAAGCAGAAATAATGAATGGGGGAAGTATCATGAATACGACCAAGAAGACGGGGTTTAGGGTAGCCGTGACCATCGCCGTGCTGGGTATGGTGCTGCTCGTCGGTTGCCGCTCCACGTTTCAGTCCGGCAGTGCGGAGCCTTCCGGGTTTCTGGGCGATTACACTAAGATGACACCCGGGGAGGACGGGCAGGCCCAGTTGCTCTATATCAACCGCCAGGCCGACTTCCAGAAATATGACAAGATCATGATCGATCCAGTCAAGTGCTACGTCGCGTCAAATGGCAGCCTGACGACACTGGACAAGGATACGCGGCAGGACCTGATCAACTACCTCGACGCCACGATCCGGGAACACCTCAAGACGGATTACACGATCGTGGAAAAGGCTGGCCCGGATGTGATGCGATTGCGCGTGGCCTTGACGGATGCCAAGGGGTCCAAGGTGGTCCTGGACACGATCTCTTCAATCGTGCCGTTTGGCATCGCGATTGGCGCGGTGAAGAAAGTCGCCACTGGTTCGAACCTGTCGGTGGGCCGGGTCAGCGCGGAGTGCGAAGTCGTGGACTCGGTTAGTAACGTACGTCTGATCGCCGCGGTGGATGAGCGCGTTGGCCGCAAGTACACGGGCAAGTTCGACAAGTTCAGCCGGTGGCATACGGCGAAGGACGCGTTTGACTACTGGGCGCTGCGCATGCAGGTCCGTCTGACGGAACTCCGCGGCGGAAGCGCGGAGTAGGGGTTGCGCGGCGCATGCCATACCGTGCGACCACGGAGACGTGACGAACTGACGCGAGCGGAAGCATACCGCGAAGGCAGGTAGCAGTATGAACATACAGAATGCGATACATCACACGCGCCTCGTCACGGGGCTTTTCAGTCTGGCCATCGCCACCGGGTGTGCCTCAACCAAGGTCACCCGACAGCCGCTCGTGACCGGGTCGTTACCACGGCCCGGTCACATTTGGGTGTACGACTTTGCCGCCACACCTGCCGATTTGCCGATCAGTTCATCCCTGCGCGGTCAGATTTTTGATGAGGCGGGGGTTCAGACGGCCGAACAAATGATAACCGGCCGGCAGTTGGGTGCGCAAATCGCGACCGAACTGGTTGCGCAGCTTCGCGATATGGGCATGCCCGGCGGACATGCGTTGGCGGGAACCGTGCTGCAGATCAATGACATCGTACTTCAGGGCGCCCTGCTTTCATTCGATGAAGGGGATGCGGCCCAGCGCGTCGGTGTCGGGTTAGGAAAAGGGAAATCGGAATTGAGGGCGGCCGTCGAAGGGTTCCAGATGACGGCACAGGGGCTACGCAAGCTTGGGTCCGGCACGACGGATTCCGGCGGCAGCCAGACGCCGGGTGCGGCCGTGGGCGCGGTGACCTTTATTGCCACTGCCAATCCGGCCGGTCTCATCGTCGGCACCGGGATGAAGATCTACGGAGAAAAGACCGGGAGTAGCAAGGTGGCAGGGCGGGCCAAGGATTCGGCTAAAGAGATTGCGGCCGTGCTAAAGCAGCGCTTCCGCGACCAGGGGTGGCTCAAGTGAGGCCGCCTTTTCCCTTGCCCTCAGCGGGGTGATGCTATGCGCATGAGGCAAACGTCATCCGTATGCAGCCTGCTGGGGGTGGCCGGTGGCGTTGTGCTCATCACGCTGGGCGCAGGATGCCGCGCGATTCAGGGGGCGGCTGATATTCCCCGTCAGGCCGTGTGCGTGGTGACAACCGGCCAGCCCGGGCTACCGGTTGTGGATCCGGCGGATGTACAGGCCTCGCTGCTTCGGTTTACGGATGATTTTGACACGGGAATCGCTGACAGTCTCGAAAGACTCCGGCACGGTGCCAACGCGGTGGACCGCGCCGAGATCCTGAAGTGGAAGATCGCGTTTGGCAACAAGTCCAGCGGCATCGTCTCCGGTCCAAACGCCATCGCTAATCTGCTGGATATGGCGGTCTTTATAAGCATTACGCAGACGGCCGTGCAAGAGCATTGGCAGCCGGAGATTTTCGGGGAGTCTGCTGGCACCATGCTGGCATGTTGTCGCAATGCCGAGACCAATATCTGGCGGCTCGTCGACAAGGTGGTGAAGCCCGGGCAGCAGGCGGAACTGCGCGCGGCAATCAGGGCTTGGTGCCAGCAGAACGAACTAACGGAATACCTGCTGGTAGCGCGCGTCGCAGACATTGTTTCGCCCGTGCCGTCGGATACGACCATGCCTGGGACGCGGTCGGGTAGTCTGTTCGACCTGCTCACGCTCGACCCGTTAGCCGGGCTGGATCCGGCCACGCGCGAAATTGCCCAGACACGGCTCTTCGCCCAACGCGCGCTCTATCTTGCCCAGAAAATGCCGCAACTTATGCGATGGCAGATGGAGCTCTTCAGCCTGAATGTAGTGGCGATCCCAGCGGTGGAGCAACTGGTCACGAACACCACACAACTGACCACCACGATGGACCGCTTTGCGCTGGTGGCGGAGCGACTACCCGGGCAGGTGCGGGCCGAACGCGAGGAGATCCTTAAGGCGCTGCAATCGCAGGAGCGGCAGTTGACACCTCTGCTCGATCAGGCCCTTGAGACGCTCGCGGCTGGAGCCCAGTTGTCCACCTCGGTGAACACTACGCTCACGACTTTCGACGGGCTAAGGAAGCATTTTGGCGTGGGCGAGCCCCGTCCAGCCGGATGTCTGGAAACCAACCACCAGCCGTTTCGCATCCTCGATTACGCCAAGACCGCGGCCCAATTGGAGGCAACCGCGCAGCAGTTAACCGTGCTACTGCGTACGTTTGATCAGACGCTTGGCTCGGCCAATCTGCTGCAACTCCCGTCCCAGGTTCGACCCGCCGTTCAGGAGGTGAAGGCCGGTGGCCGTGCGATCGTGGATTATGCGTTCTGGCATGGAATTCTTTTGGTGTTCATCGTGTTCAGCGTGGCCCTGTTGTACCGCCTAATCGCGGTGGGGTTGCTGGCCCTCCTGCTGGCCAACATGGAGCATTGGCGTTGCATGCGAAGAAGGCAGCAGCAGTACGCCGGGAAGCGGATCAAGTCGTTGGCCGGGGCGCTGGCTGCTTTCATCTCGTTCTTTGGCGTCCTAGGCCTGTTCGCGGTGATCGATCGACAATAACCATGCGGTGCAACAAGGAATATCTATGAAAGTTATCATTGTTGGCGGTGTGGCCGGCGGTGCTTCGTGTGCGCCCCGCCTGCGCAGGTTGGACGAAAAGACCGAGATCCTTCTGGTGGAGTGCGGGCCGTACGTATCGTATGCCAATTGGGTACTGCCAAACAACGCAGACGGCACGGTAACCACCGAGGCGTACGACAAACGGTCCGGGATGGCCGCGTACACGGGGTGCCAGAGAAGCGATTCCTGGCGCGCTCAACATCCCGCTGCCGGAACTCCGCGCGCGCCTGGGCGAACGCCCTCGCGACCGCGAGATTCTCGTCATCTGCCGTGCCGCCAGCGTGCCAACTACGCGACTCGCATCCTTTTGCAGAAGGGACGCAAAGCCCGGACCATTTCTGGTGGCAGGATGTCACGTGCCATGCACATAACCATGCGGTCGAGGACCCGGTCGGCGTCTGCCATGGTCCGCGGCTGAGGAATGGGTGGATGAACTCGGTATGACAGTATTTACTTCACTGCTTGTAGCGCTGCTGTTCGCCGCGATCTTCCTGTTCGGCAGCCGGCTGGCTTACCGGCCCGGACAACGGGGGCGCCGGAGGTTTCTTTCCTTCGCGGCCGGCATTGCGGTGAGCTACGTTTTCGTGGATGTGCTGCCTGCGCTGGGCAGGATGCAGGGGGCGACGATACAATACCCGGGCGACTTTTACAGGATCTTCCCGGAGTACAGCGTCTACCTCTGGGCCATGGCTGGCTTCATGGCCTACTATTGTCTGGAGACCATGGTCGTTAGGCCGCGACGAGTCCCGCAGGACCATGCGGTTGGGACGGTCGGTGCGGCCACCTGGCAGGCGTGGGTACATATCGGCGGCTTCGCTGCATACGCCTGGCTGCTGACGTACCTCATGGTGTGGAAGGGGCACAGTACACTAGCCTTGTGCCTGTATGCGGTGGCCATGGGCATGCATGTCTTCCCGATCGTCGGCGACTTGAGCTGCCATTACCCAGCGGCATACGATCGGCGGGGCGCCTGCCTGTTGGCGCTGGCATCGTTGGCGGGCTGGGCCAGCGGCCTGGCCCTGGAAATTCCTAAGCCTATTCTACTGAACCTGGTGGCCGTCCTGGCCGGGGGCGTGATCGTCAACACCGCGATCGCCGAATTGCCCAAGGAGAGGGAGGGCCGGTTCTGGTCCTTCCTTTCGGGCACGGCTATCTATACGGCCCTGCTGCTGGTGCTGTCCCATGCAGAGAAGGAATGACAGGGCGTCAGCAGCCATGCCCAAGCGGTTCTCGCATTCCTGGTGCCACGCGGCGCAGCTCAGCGCCCCTTGGCGCTCTGTACATTCGCTTCGGATTCTGGCATGCTTATCGCTTGTTATCGCAGCGCCAGACATGGTGGGCAGGCTTGCGGCCCGTGCGGGCCGGTGCCTGCCGCATAGCGATTTGTGAGCAAGCGGGGGTTTTATGGCTGATATTTTTGTTTCCGAAGAAGCGTTAGAGAAAATGAGAGCGGATCTGCATGCGATTAAATCGGTGAAACGCCGCGAAATTGTCATGGCGATCCAGGAAGCGCGCGCTCACGGCGATCTTTCCGAAAATGCTGAGTATGATGCCGCCAGAGAGGCACAGGCCCACAATGAAAAAAGAATCGCGGAGCTGGAAGAGCAGTTGACGCGTGTGCGTATTATTGACAAATCGAACGTTCCGCCAGACACCGTGTGCATTGGAAAAAGCGTGACCTTGTTAAACAAAACGACCAACAAGCAGGTGAAATACGAGCTGGTGGCGCCGGAAGTGTCTGACTTTGACGCAGGTAAAATTTCGATCACTTCGCCGATGGGCAGGGCCTTGATAGGGAAGAGTTTGAAGGAAGAGGTTGCCGTGAAAGCACCCGCGGGAGTCACGGTGTATAAGATTATGAAAATGTCCATGTGATGGCGGCACAGCATGCAATACCAAGACTATGGAAAAACCGGACGCAACGTCGCCGCGGTCGGCTTTGGCGGGATGCGGTTTGATACGACCCGGCCTTTGGCTGAAAACGCGGAGTTGGTTCGGTATGCGAACGCCCGTGGTATCAACTACTGGTGATGAATCCGCTCGCGGGCGGGGCGATCCCGTCGCACGAGAAGGAATTCGCCTTCCTGGCAGGCCCAAGGGAAACCGCCACGCAGGCGGCGTTGCGCTTTGTCATCGGTTGCCCGGAGATATCCGTCGCCCTGGTAGGGTTCACGACCCGCGCGCAGGTTGACGAAGCCTGTGCCCTGGCCGACTGCGCAGCGGTGGTCACGGCCGCTGTCCGCGAACGGCTGCGGTCGCATCTGGGCGGGAACCTCAACGAAATCTGCACCGGTTGCGGCTATTGCGACGATTGTCCCGTCGACATTCCCATCCCAGCCTACATGCAGTTCTACAACGACAAGGTGATGTTTGGAAAGTCCGACGATGATATGCGCAAGGCGCTCGGTTTCCACCACGACTGGGGCTTGCTGGTCGGACGGAAAGCCAGCGCCGAGGCTTGCGTAACCTGCGGGAAATGCGAGTCCGCCTGTACCCAGCACCTACGCATCAGCAAGTGGCTGGAGACGGTCGCCGCTTGGGAATCTGGCAAGTAGCTGCGGGCCACGGCGTGCCCGCAGCGTACTCTGCCATTCCCCGCTGTGGCATAACTCGACGCGAAAGTCCTGGTTGACGAGGATAGCTTGCCGCGCGCCGCTGCGCGGTGATGCTGGACTTTCCTGCCAGTTTCAGCCAAGATTGATTTAGTCTATGGCAGGTTACGCATAGCTCACAAAAATGGCGAAAGGGTGGGGTATGAATGCTTCCAGGTATTGGTTGATGGGGTGGATGGTATGCGCGGCTTATACGGCTTCCGGCGAGGAGAAGTCGTTTGTGATCGACCCGGTGCATTCGGGGGTTTCATTCCGTATCCGGCACCTCTACACCACGTTTACGGGGCGCTTTGATGCGTTTGCCGGGACGATTACAGGCGATCTCGATAAACCGGAATCCTTTAGGGTCAGCGCCGTGGTTGAGATTGCGAGCATATCTACGGCTAATGCAGATCGCGACAAACATTTGCGCGCTCAGGACTTTTTTAATGCCGCCAAATTTCCGGTGGCGCAGTTTACGAGCACCTCGACCAAAATGATCGGACCGAAACAGGCCGCGGTGACGGGCAACCTGGTGCTGCTGGGTAAATCGCAACCCGTCACCTTTACGGTGAACTATCTGGGCTCGGGGGTGGACCAGCGCCAAGGGTTCCGTGTTGGCTTGCATGCGGAAACTACCATTGATCGGACTGCCTTTGGCATGGGGTATAACATGACTTTGTCGAACGGGGTTACGATGCTCAGCAAGGAGGTTGAGCTTATCCTCGACCTCGAGGCGTTTGAAGGCACACCGGCCGTTAAACCACTGGCCCCGCAACTGGCGGCGTTGCAGGCGCAGGGTGCCACCCATACGCCGCCGGACGTAGTCGCCGCGCTGGCGAAAGTAAAGACGGAGATCCTCAATCAGAAAGAGATTGAGGGGCTACCCATCGGTGAGCACGCGCCGGATTTCAGCCTGCCGGATGCACAAGGGACGAAGACCACCTTGTCGGGCCTGCTCAAGAATGGTCCGGTCGTGGTCGTGTTTTATCGTGGCTCATGGTGTCCATTCTGCAACCTGCAACTGCGGGCGTTGGAAAAAGTACAGCCGCAAGTGCGGGCACTGGGGGCGTCGCTGATCGGTGTCACTCCGCAGCGGTTGGATCCGGCCGATGCCGCGGCGGCGTCTCTGTCGTTCCCGCTGGTTTCTGATCTGACCGGCGCCACCCTGCGGGCGTATAAGCTGCTCTACCATGTGCCAGCAGATTTAAAGCGCATGTTTCTCGACCAGTATCACATAGATTTGGATCAGTACAATGGGGAAGGGCGGTGGGATCTGCCGGTCACGGCGACCTATATTATCGATACTAAAGGGGTGATCAGGGCCGGCATGGTGGATCTTGATTACACCAAGCGCATGGAACCTGCTGATATCCTGGCCGCGCTCAAGGCGCTGCGGGATAAATAATGGCCGCACCCTTAATATCCGGATCCAGCGCGGCGCGCAGTTCGCGCACTTTTGCGGCCACCAGCGGGGCCGCTTGGGCGCCGTGTTCGGCCACGATCTTGACCAGCGCACTCCCCACCACCACGCCGTTGGCCAGTCCGGCCAGTTGACGTACATCCGCAGCGGTGCTGATGCCGAACCCGAGGCAGACGGGGAGGGGCGATTGCTGCTGCAAGGTGGCGGCGAGTTGCTGGATACGGTCCTGATCCAGCGTGCCGACGCCGGTGACGCCGGTGCGCGTTATCAGGTAGAGGAAACCGCCCGCATCGCGCGTGATGGCCGCCATGCGCTCCGCCGGGGTGGTGGGGGCGATCAGGCGGATCAGCGGCAGGTCGTACCCGCTCAGGGCGGGGCGCATTTCGCCGGCCTCCTCCGGCGGTAGGTCTACAATCAGGAACCCGTCCACACCAGCGGCGGTCGCGTCCTTGGCCAGGCGTTCCAGGCCGTAGCGGAGCAGGGGGTTGTAGTAGCTGAAGAGCACGATCGGCGTCTCCGGGTGCGCGGCGCGGATGCGGTGCGCCAGCTCCAGCACGCGGGGCACGGTCATCCCCTGGCGCAGTGCGCGGGCGGCCGCGAGCTGGATGACGGTGCCGTCGGCGGTGGGGTCGGAGAAGGGGACCCCCAGCTCAAGAACGTCAATGCCGGCGTCCACGGCCTGTTGCAGGATGGCGAGGCTGGTGTCGAAATCGGGGTCGCCAGCGGTGATGTAGCCGACTAGGGCGCGGCGGTTTTGCTGGGCGAGGCGTTGGAAAGTTTTTGTGATGCGGTTCATGGCGTGTGGTTCCGTTCGCGGTTACAGCCCCATTTTTTCAATTGTGGCGACGGCATGGGCCAGGTCTTTGTCGCCGCGGCCGGAGAGGCAGACCAGAATGGCTTCCTCGGGTTTGCGGGTGGCGGCTTCGCGTAGCGCCGCTGCCACGGCATGCGAGCTTTCCAGGGCCGGGATAATCCCTTCGAGGCGCGCGAGCAGTTGGAAGGTTTGCAGCGCGGTGCGGTCATCCACGGAGACGTAGCGTACGCGGCCGAGTTCCTTCAGCAGCGCATGCTCCGGGCCCACGCCCGGGTAGTCCAGGCCGGCGGAGATGGAGTGCGCTTCCTGCACCTGGCCATCGGCATCCTGCAGCAGGTACGACTTAGTGCCGTGCAGTACGCCGACGCTTCCTTCGCCCAGCGTGGCGGCATGGTGGCCGGTGGCAATCCCTTCGCCGGCGGCTTCGACGCCGACAATTTCCACCGGGTCATCGAGGAACGGGTAGAAGAGCCCCATGGCATTGCTGCCGCCACCCACGCAAGCCACGAGCATGTCGGGCAGGCGGCCAATGCTGTCCACCATCTGCCCCCGTGCTTCGTCGCCAATCACGCGCTGGAAGTCGCGTACCAGCACCGGGTAGGGGTGGGGGCCGGCGACCGTGCCGATCACGTAGAAGGTGTCTTCCACGGCGCCCACCCAGTAGCGCATGGCTTCGTTCATGGCATCCTTGAGTGTACCGGTACCGGCGGCGACGGGGACGACTTCCGCGCCCAGTAGCTTCATGCGGCAGACGTTGGGCGCCTGGCGGCGGATATCCTCCACGCCCATGAAGACCTTGCACTCCAGGCCGAAGCGCGCCGCCACCGTGGCCGTGGCCACGCCGTGCTGGCCAGCGCCAGTCTCGGCAATGATGCGGCGCTTACCCATGCGCCGGGCTAGCAGACCCTGGCCGATGGTGTTGTTGATCTTGTGCGCACCGGTGTGCGTCAGGTCCTCGCGCTTCAGGTAGATGCGGGCGCCGCCGGCGTGGGCGGTCAGGCGTGCGGCAAAATCCACGGGCGTGGGGCGGCCGACATAGTCACGCAGCAGGGCGCGGAACTCGGCGAGGAACGCCGGATCGGCCATGGCCGATTGCCGCGCGGCATCGAGTTCCAGCAGGGCCGGCATCAGGGTTTCGCCGACATAACGGCCGCCAAACGCGCCGAAATGGCCGTTGGCATCCGGGTAGTGATTCATGATTTTCATGGGGAGGGTCTTTCGCGGTTAAGTGCTCGCTAATTGCCGGAGGGCTTCCTGGTAAAGCTCCACCGAAATGCGGAAACGGTGTCGGGCGATCAAATCATTGAGATAGTGAACTGCTTTGCTGTGAGAAAGAAGACCGGCGCGCCGGGCACGGATCAGGATACCCAAGGTGCCGGATACGGCGAGCCCCTCGGCTTGGGCAATGCGCCGTACTAGTGCATCATCCGAGAGTACCACGGCCTGTTTTTGTTTCGCGGCCAGGGTCAGGACCGAGCGATCCGCTACACTTAAGGCGCGCGAGGGGAAGAGCGGGCGAGGCACGGGTTCGACTCGGCAGGTGCCGATGAAGGCGCGGAGGCGATGTTGTTCTTCCGGCGGGATGGTGTCCTGCTCCAGTTCCTGTTGTACGACTTCGGGGAGCAGCGTCGGTCCGGGGAAGACGGCGCGGAGCAAGGCGAGCTGGTCCAGCTTCGCCAGGAAGATAATCGGCGCCGCATCGGCCACCACGATGTTCATGGCGCCAACTCCTGGCGCAAGTCCTCGGGCGTCAGATGGAGCTGGAGCCCGGTCGTCGGCAGTCGCGCCAGAAAGTCATACACGCTGATGCCGGCAATTTCGGCGGCGCGTGACAGGGAGATTTCCTGCCGACGATAGGCGTCACAGGCGGTTTCGAGCCGGTAATTCGCGTAGCCGCGTCGCACCAGTCGCTTGAGGATGGCGGAACGATCCAAGCCGTCGTGCTGCGCGGCCTCGTCGAGCATTCGGACTTCCGCCACGTCCAGTCGCACGGAGAGTGTCATGGTTTTCATGCTGTATACAATCCCGTAAAACGTTTACAGAATAGCAGAGGCGCGCGCAGGCGGCAAGGGGGGCGTGTTCTTCTCCAGCAATTCTCATTATAGACTTGTGGCGGCGGGTCCGGCGGCCCCGCCCTACCAATAACATTGTGAAATC
>CAIOST010000018.1 GCA_903861045.1 uncultured bacterium
CCCAATCCGCGAAATCCGCATAATCCGTAGCTGAAAATCTCCTGTGGATACGGTGGAGGTCCCAAACTTCGTCCCAAACTTCGTCGCACACTTTGTCGTTTACGCTTCGTCACACACTTTGTCGGCTCTGCCAGTTCGGCGGCTTGAGCATGGCCCCGCTTCCCCTTCAATGAAAAATCCCCACACAAACCCGGAAGCGCCCCTTTTATACCCCCTTGCGCTTTTCCTTCTGTCCCCCCCCCCGAGTGCGCTATGATGGAGGTTCGTTTTTTGCATGGGAGACGGCCAAGCAGGAGAGCATTGTCATGTGGGATTACTCCGAAAAGGTTCTCGATCATTTCCGCAACCCCCGGAACGTCGGGCGCGTGGCGCAGCCGGACGGCACCGGCACGGTCGGCTCACTGGCGTGCGGCGACGCCCTGACGCTGACCTTCAAGCTGGACGCGCAGGGGCGCATTGCGGAGGCCAAGTTCCAGACCTTTGGCTGCGCCAGCGCCATTGCCTCCTCTTCCGCCCTGACCGAGATGCTCAAGGGGAAGACGCTGGCCGAGGCCGAGCAGATCACCAACAAGGAAATTGCCGAATATCTCGGCGGCCTGCCGGACCAGAAGATGCACTGCTCCGTGATGGGGCGCGAAGCGCTGGAGGTTGCCATCCATAACTACCGCACCGGCGAAACCACCGTCAAGAACCTGGAAGAAAACATCGTCTGCACCTGCTTTGGTGTCTCTGAAAACGAGATCCTGCGCGTCGTGCGCGAAAATGGCCTGACCGACGTGGATCAGGTCACCAACTTCTGCAAGGCCGGCGGCGGCTGCGGCGGCTGCCGCGACAAGATTCAGGAACTCGTGGACAAGGTCAAGGGCGAGCGTGCCGCCAGCCGCACGGCAGCCGCGGGCGCGCCGCGCAAACTCACCAACATCCAAAAGATCCGGCTGATCGAGGAGATCGTGGACCGCGAGATCCGCCCGGCGCTGCAACGCGACCAGGGGGACATCGAGCTGGTGGATGTGGCCGGCGACCGCGTCACCATCGCCTTCCGTGGCATGTGTGCTGGCTGCCAGGTCTCGGAATTCACGCGCCGCGACTTTATCCAGGCCAAGCTGCGGGAGTGCGTCGCGCCCGAGATCGTAGTAGTGGAGGAAGGGAAGTAATGAGCGCACAACGTCTCGTCTACCTCGACAACAATGCCACCACCTGCATAGCGCCGGAAGTGCGCGAGGCCATGCTGCCGTTCTTCCAGGAGCTGTGGGGCAACCCGTCGAGCATGCACTTCTTCGGCGGCCAGGTGGCGCGCCACGTTGAGGCCGCGCGCGAGAAGCTGGCGGCGCTGATCCATGCCGACCCTGCGGAGATCATCTTTACGAGTTGCGGCTCGGAGTCCGACAACATGGCCATTTACGGCGCGGCCGAGACGCTCGGCCCGTCCGCCAAGATCATCACCTCGCGCGTGGAGCACCCCGCCGTGCTCGGCCCCTGCCGCCACTTCCGCGAGCATGGCTATCATGTGATCGAACTGCCGGTGGATGGCGTTGGCCAACTCGACCTGGCGGCCCTGCGCGAAGCCGTCTACGGCGGCCCCAGCCTGGTCAGCGTCATGTGGGCCAACAACGAGACCGGCGTGATCTTCCCCATGGAGGAGATCGCCAAGATCGTCAAATCAGCCGGTGGCATCCTGCATACCGACGCGGTGCAGGCCGTGGGGAAGCTCCCGATTGACGTGCGCAAGTTGCCGGTGGACATGCTGGCGCTCTCGGGGCACAAGCTGCATGCCCCCAAGGGGATTGGCGCGCTCTACGTACGGCGCGGCACGCGCCTGAAAACCTACCTGATCGGCGGGCACCAGGAGCATGGTCGGCGTGGCGGCACCGAGAACGTCCCCTACATCGTGGGGCTCGGCGTGGCAGCGGAACTGGCCGCCCGGCACATGGACGATGAGAACACGCGCGTCGCGAAACTACGCGACCGCCTGGAGCAAGGGCTGCTGGCTTGTCCGGATGCGCGCGTCAACGGCGACACCCGCCACCGGCTCCCCAACACCAGCAACATGAGCTTCGAGTTCATCGAGGGCGAGGCCATCCTCTACCACCTGAGCGACCTCGGCATCTGCGCCTCCTCCGGCTCGGCCTGCTCGTCCGGCTCGCTGGAGCCTTCGCATGTCATCCGCGCCATGGGCGTCCCCTTCACGGCGGCGCACGGTTCCATCCGCTTCAGCCTCAGCCGCTACAACACCGAAGCTGATGTTGACTATGTGCTGCAGCAGATGCCGCCGGTGGTGGCGAAGCTGCGCGCCATGTCGCCGTTCGTGACAAACTAAGCCCGTTTAGCGAAAGGCCAACGACTTGGCCGGACAGACCAGGACGCACTCCGCACAGCGCACACAATCCGGCTCCTTCACGGTACCCGTCGTCTTGTATTTCACGATCGGCAGGTTCATGGGGCAGGCCTTTTCGCAGAGGTGGCACGTGCGGCAGGTGGTGGCATCGATGTGCAGAGGGTGTCGATGCCCCCCCACGGCGGCTTGCACCGTGCCAATGGGACAGAAGGTGCACCAGGTCCGCGGGTGAAAGAAAAACGCCAGGATCACGCCGATCAGCGTGGTCACGGCGCACATCAACCAGAAGACGCGTCCCCAGTGTGCCGGATTGGCCGGGTCCAGTGATATCCGCCAGACCATGAACCCCATCAACGCGGCAAAGACGCACCAGCGAAATACGCGGTTGCGTAGCACGGACGGAATGGCACGGGCCGGACTTGCCAGCGGCATGACGCGGTCGAAAAAACCGCCGCGCGGACAGAGGTTGCCGCAGACGTACCGCCCGCGAAAAAATCCGCCCGCCAGCCCCATGAGCATGACCACCGGCACGCTGTACCCGAGATACGGGTATTTCCAGCCCAAGGCGATCACTACGATCACGATCGGGGTCAGCGCCCCCTGCACCACGCGCCGCCGCCGGTTCTTCCACAGGGTGTATTTTGTGACAGCCATAGTCATGCCAGAAGCCCTCCTACACATAGTTGAAACAAACGCAACTCCTCACCACGCAGAGCACGAAGTTCAAGAAGGACTGCCAAATTATGAGTGGGCCTTCGTGCTCTTCGTGTCCTTCGTGGTGTGACACCCACTTGTCGCACCCTCACGTTCCCGGAAAGACCGCGCGGAAGAAGTCCGTGCCGCCGGCGAGCGTCTTGACCTGGAAGCCGAGCTGTTTCAGAATGCGGTAGGCCAGATAGCTCCGCAATCCCACCTTGCAATAGACGTAATAGGTGCGCGCCTGGTCCAGCGTGCCATGTTGACTACGCAGTTTACCCACCGGCAGATTGACGGCCCCTGGGATATGCCATGCGTCAAACTCATCCGGGCCGCGCACATCCAGCAGCACCGCCTCCGGCGACAGGTGCGAGCGCTCCTCCGCGTACCAGAATGCGACATCGCCACGCAGCAGGTTGCAGGCAACAAATCCCAGCATATTAACGGGATCCTTGGCCGACCCGTACGGCGGAGCATAGGCCAGTTCCAGGTGCTCCAGATCCCAGACACCCAGTCGGCCACGCATGGCGGTGGCCAACACGTCAATCCGCTTGTCCACGCCATCGCGCCCCACTATTTGCGCGCCAAGGATGCGCGCGCCATCCGGCGTGAAGAGCAGCTTGCCGCGCATGGGGGCTGTGCCGGGATAATAGCCGGCGTGACCCAGCGGCGAGAGATAGACCTTGCGGTACGGCTGGCCGGTCTTGCGCAGCGCCTTCTCGTTCAGACCGGTCATAGCCACGGTCAGATCAAAGACCTGCAGCACGGAGGTGCCCTGCGTGCCGCGGTAGCAGCTCTCCCGGCCGCAGAGGTTGTCCGCAATGATCCGCCCCTGCCGGTTGGCAGGACCGGCCAACGGGATGTAGGCGGTCTGGCCCAGGACAAACTCCGTGGTTTCCACGGCATCCCCGCCGGCATAGATGTCCGAATCCGAGGTGCGCAGGCGCGCATCTACGGCCAGGCCACCCAGCGGACCCAACTTCAACCCGGCGGCGGCGGCCAGCGCGGTCTGCGGCAGCGAGCCAATCGCCATGATCACCAGGTCGGCCTCAAACTCCGTCCCTCCTTCGGTCTGCACCACCACGGCACCCGCGCGGTCCGCAAAGCCGGTCACGCCACAACCGGTGCGGACGTGCACACCGTGGCGGACCAGCTCCTCCTGCAGAAACTGCGCCATCTCTGGATCGAGCGGCCCCATAAGCTGCGGCAGCTTCTCGAGCACCGTGACTTCCAGGCCGCGCCGGCGCAGATTCTCTGCCGCCTCGATGCCGATGTACCCGCCCATCACCACCGCACGTTTGGCCCCCGCCTGAAGGCGTGCCAGAATGCCATCCATATCCGCGAGGTTGCGCAGGGTAAAGATCGCCGGATGATCAATCCCCGGCAGGGGTGGTCGCAGCGGACGCGCCCCCGGCGCCAGCACCAGCTTGTCGTAGGCTTCCAGATAGGTCCGCCCGGTGGCCGCCTCGCGCACGGTGACCTGACGGGCGGCGCGGTCAATCGCCGTGACCTCCGACAGCACCCGCACGTCCAAGTTCAACGACGCGCGCAGCGACGCGGGCGTCTGCACCAGCAGCCGCTCGCGCTCGCGAATCACGCCGCCGATATGATAGGGCAGGCCGCAGTTGGCGAACGAGACATGCTCGTCCTTCTCAAAGACCACGATCTGCGCCTGTTCATCCAAACGCCGCAGCCGCGCCGCGCACGACATCCCCGCCGCCACACCACCGATGATCACTACTTTCATGCGCTTACTCCTTGGCTACCACCTACCGCCTACCGCCTACCACCTACCGCCAGATCCCGGCCGCTGCTCTGCCGTTTGCGCATGCAATTCAGGATTGTCAAGGCGTCGGGGTTGGCGAGCGCATACCAGACCTCCTTGCCGCGGCGCTCTGCCCGGAGCACGCCCGCCTGCCGCAGCTTGCTCACATGCTGGGAGAGGGCGCCCTGCGCGCCGCCGAGCTCCGCCAGTAACTGGTGTCCCGGTGCCGGCCCGCGCAAATCGAGCCGCTCCACAATGCGCAAGCGATAGGCATGCGCGAGAATCCGCAGCACACCGGCCATGCCCTCCATAAAATCCAGCGGTAATTCGGCCGGCGTCATGCGTGCTCCTGATAAGATGTCGTTGAGTTATTAACTTATCATAATTTAATGATATGTCAACCGCAGAAGCCGCTTTGGTGCCTGCTAAAATTGGCGAAGGGTTGGTTGGCTGCGGGTTTAGACATGGGCAGGTTCGGCGTAGACCATGCTAATTTGTAGCGGGCTGTACAGAACCGAAGACCCGCCGCAGCAGCTCCGTGGTACGCGCCAGCGGGTTCGTGCGGATGCGCTGTTCCTCCTGCGCCACCAGCAAAAATAGCCCATCTATAGCCTTCCTGGTCACATACGCATCGACATCCAGTTCCGTGACCCCGAAGAACGAGGTAATACCCGCGGGTGCTGCAGACTGCAAAGCCTTGTAAGCGGCGGTGACGCCGGTTTGCGCCGTAGCTTCCCGCACCACCGGTAGAAACCGCTGTTCCAACTGTGCCCCGCCGGTCCGGCGCAAATACTGCGTCGCAGCATCCGGTGCGCCGCGCAGGATCCCGCTGGCATCCTGCCAGGACATGGCCGTAACGGCGCTGGCAAAGACCGGCGCGGCCTCCACCACGGCCTTTTCCGCCGCATGATTCATGGTGGCGACGAAATTGTCGGCCAGCCGATCCTGCTTGGCCGCACGCAGTGCCACCTCGATGCGCTGCAACTCCGTCGGCATGGGAATCCGCACCGCAAGATTGGTCAGAAACCCCCCGTCCTGACCAAGGCTGCTGACCGCGCGGTCTACCCCATTACTCAGCGCCGTTTTGAGCGCTACCGCCGCATCCTGCTCGCTGACCAACCCACCCGCCGCTGCTACCGCGTTGCGGTTGGTCGCGGGCGCGGTGACCGTACGCACCACCGTGTCGAGCCAACCGGCTGACGCCAAGCCCGCGCAACCGCCGATCGCAACCACCCACACATAGCGCCTATTCATGCGACACCTCCTAATGATAGAAATAATGTCCCCCAACCCAGTTTCATTATAGCGCCGTCACCGGCCGCAAGACAATGCGCAATGGCGAACCAAGGCGCCAGCAACCAAGCACGAAGAACCCTCCCCTGCGCTCCCCTCCTGCGCTATAATCCCCGCGCCATGCCTACCACACCACCCCCACCCACCTCCCGCGCGGCGCAACAGGCGCTGGCACAACTAGCCAACCCGACGGATGCCGCGATCTTGCAGCGGTTCTTTAAGACCGGCCCGGGGGAATATGGCGCCGGCGATGTTTTCCGCGGGATTCGCGTGCCCGTCCTGCGCCACCTGAGCCGCAGCTACGCGGCGATGCCGCTGCCGGAAATCTTACGGTTGCTGGCTTCGGGCTACCATGAAGACCGCCTCTTCGCGCTGCTACTGCTGGTACGGCAGTTCGAGTGCGGCGATGCCACGAGCCAGGAACGTGTCCTGCACGCCTATCTCCAGCATACCGGCCAGATTAACAACTGGGATCTCGTGGATCTCTCAGCGCCTAATATTGTCGGGGCCTGGCTGGCCACACATGATACCGACCTGCTGGCGCGCCTGGTACAATCGCCCTCCCTCTGGGAGCGACGCATCGCGATTATCGCTACCCTGGCGCTCATCCGGCGTCAGCGCTACGAACCCACCCTGACCCTGGCGCGCGCGCTGCTGCGCGATCCCGAAGACCTGCTGCACAAAGCCACGGGGTGGATGCTGCGCGAGGTGGGAAAACGCGAGATGGCGACCCTGCAGAAATTCCTGGACCGTCATGCTGCGGCCATGCCCCGCACCATGCTACGCTACGCCATCGAGCGCTTCCCTGAGGACGAGCGTAAGGCGTACTTGCGGGTGCGATGTTCGGTTTTTGGTTCTTAGTTCGTGGTGCTTGGTTGCTGGCGCCTCAGTCAGGGGATAGAGAACCGCGAATGGGGACGGTTTTACTGCGAGGGCCGCGAAGGCGGGGCCGCCGGACCCGCCGTTGCCGCATGGCCCGATGAGCTATTCGCAACCAAAACCCGCGTGTAAGCGGGTGGTGTACGTGTAGCCGTGTAAGAGAAGGTGTATGCGTGGGTGCAAGTGTCGCGATCCGCGTGGCCACGGGCACACTTGTCCGTACACGTACACGCCAACCTTACACGGCACACTCGACCCGCTTGAACGATATTGGCATCCGCGCGCACTTGACGATAGACCACGGCCGCGGCATTCGTCCGGCCATGATCCAACAACCAGTTACCCCGCAGCAGCAAGATGCGATAGTCAGAAGGGCACGCCGCCGCCATACGCGCAGTCGCATGGTCTGTACCACGCCGCACGAACCAGGCCGTCTCAATCAGTTCGCGCCGCGCCCGTGCCACATCATGCTGCGCCACGCCAAAGACCACCACCATCGCCGACAAACCCACGCCCAGCATCAAGACGATCAACCCGCGCGCCACACGGTTGCGCCAACAAACCTGCAACCGTGGCAATTCCCGCGCACACCCGATCGCGCTGTGCACCAGGTAGCACGCAAGCAGCGGCAGAAACCCCCAGATTATAGCCATGTGCTGAAACTGAATAGTTGGCAAGGCGCTAACTAGATCATACCCGCTGATTACATCCGCCGCCCCCCGCCATGCGATACATGAAAACCCCAAACCCACAAATAACACCAACCCAACCACGAATGTTACCAACCGCCCCCAGTGCCCATGATGCCGGTGGCAGATCCTGCAACCCGACCGCCGCCAGTGCGAACAGAAACACGGCCGGCAAAAGGAGCTTCCAGCCCCAGCCCATTCCGCGTGCGGTTAAACCGGCACGCCCCAAACGAGCAGCGCGCGTTTCATTTTGGCCCTCGACTGTCCCTGCGCCCCTTATCCCCTCCACGACCACCTGCCACCATCGCGACCTTCGCGATGAAAGCGTTCCTGTTGCGCGCGCCTGCGGCGGCGGCGGGTCCGGCGGCCCCGCCCTACCCCATTCCCTCTTCCCTTCGCGCACCTTCGCGTCCCTCGCGGACAAATTCCGTGAGGCCAAACGTTACGTCTGGCCCAATCTCGCATGCATTGCCCGCAACTTCCGAATAGCCTCGTCAAGCCCCCCGGGAAGAACCCCGGCATTAACGACAAAACCGCTGTTCATATCGTCAGGCTTCGACGCTGCTCGCGCTCGATCCGCCTTGCTCATAAGCCGCAAGTCGTCCTCCGTGTATCCGTCCCACGTCGTGCAAACTCGGCTGGTGTCATACCCGCTTATCCTGCACCTGGAGTTGCAAACGCTTCGGGCTCACAAATGACTTGACTGCATGAAGGAGAACCCAGCCGCCTACCGCCACGAGAAAGATCCAGGCGGGATGATTGGGGCCGACCTTCGCTTTGATCAAATGAAACCAATGTAGATCCAGCCCGACGGAGAACAACACTATGCCCAGTATCATTCCCGTGACACACTGCAACCGCGTGGCCTTCGCAACGTATGAATCAGTGCTCAACTCTCTTTGTTTATCCATCATTGCATGTACTCCGCTTCCGACTCTCGCATTCGGACGATAGCTCCTATTGCTCTTTCATGGCAACAAAATCCTTGGCGGGGTCCAGCATGGGAGGGCGAACCTCCCGGTGAGCCGCACAGGTCCACGTGTCCGGCTCGGCGGGAGCCTCGTCCTTGCTCCCGGGCCTGGCGGCGGACCAAGAGCGAGCCTCTCGCGGCGGCGGGTCCGGCGGCCCCGCCCCGGACTGGCGGAATAGTCATTCGCAAGCCATCCCCGTTTTCAAGCGCTGCGCCAAGCTCGAACTGCTCGCCTGGGTCAGGCGCTATCGGGAACCCGATGCCTTCTTCATTATTCGAAATCGCTATCGAAATCGGGATCGAGACCGACGGTAGCAGCACACGCGATCGGACGAGTCTTGTGATCAGTCACGCGTTAGTGGCCACTCCCACCATCTTTTCGATCCCGATAGCGATAGCGATTTCGGTCCAGATATTACTACGGCTTTGCGTGAACAGGTCGCTGACGTTTTCACCCGAGCGCTAGGCGATCAAGCGCCACAAGCAATGGGTCACCAGCAAGCATGGGAGATTCTTTCGCGAACACGGGTTGCTGCGGCAGTTCTCTGGCGTGGTCGTAGGCTGCTGTCAGTAGCCCACGGGGCCGAGGGCGAATTGCTATTCCGGGCCGGTCATGATCGTTGTCGGCCGTCAGCGTGGTCCTGATCATAGCCACCTTGGTTCACGCTGCCCGCGGCCCGGGGCGGGCCGGGGCTACTGGCTGCGGCCTGCGCCCAGCTCTGGCTAGCCGAAGAAGGTGGCGAGATGGTGCGGCCGAGTAAGGGTGGCGGTTACGTGTCCGCGTGACGGCGAAAAACCCTCACAGTTCCCATCAATTGTGAGGCTTTTTGCCGCGGCGCGGTTTTCTGGCGCACAAATAGTTGCTGCGCTTGAAGATGCAAAAGTCTAGTCAACTAGACTTTTGGAAAACCAGACCACCTAACACCTGCCACCATCTTTCCACCTTCGCGGCAAAAGCTTTCCCGTGACTGGCTCCAACGCGGGAGGGCGAACCTCCCGGTGAGCCGAACAGGCGGGGTGACTGTACACGTGTTCGGCTCGGCGTCGACACCCTCCCGAGCCTGTCGGCGGACCAAGAGCGAGCCTCTCACGACGGCGGCCCCGCCCACCCCGAACACGGAACACTGGCACCTGCACAGGTATCTGGCCAAATTCCAGGGGTCGCGCAGGCGCGCGACCCTCGCAGCCTGCGCATCCCGCCTACTTCTTCGCCGCCAACTTAGCCTGGACGTACGGCACCAGCCCGCCGCCGGCGATGAGCTCCTTCATGAATGGCGGGAAGGGGGCGGCCTGGAAGGTCGTCCCCTTCGTCACATTCGTGATCTTACCCGTGTCAAAATCTACCGAGACCGTGTCACCGGCAGCGATGCCGTCGTGGGCGTCCGGGCATTCGAGAATGGCCAGGCCGATGTTGATGGCGTTACGGTAGAAGATGCGCGCAAAGCTCTGCGCGATCACGCAGGAGATGCCGGCGGCCTTGATGGCGATCGGCGCGTGTTCGCGCGACGAGCCGCAGCCGAAATTCTTGGCGGCCACGATGATGTCGCCCTGCTTCACTCGCTTCACGAAGGTGGCGTCAATGTCCTCCATGCAGTGCGCGGCCAGCTCGGCAGGGTCAATGGTGTTGAGATACCGGGCCGGAATGATGACGTCGGTATCCACGTTGTCGTTGTAGCGAAATACTGTGCCTTTGGTTTGCATGCGTTTTTCCTTTGGTTTACCACGAAGCCACGAAGATCAAACAACTCACGCCACCTCGTTGGGGTCGGTGATGTGTCCGGTGATAGCTGTGGCGGCGGCGACTTCGGGGCTGGCGAGGTAGACCTCGGATTCCGGGTGACCCATGCGTCCGACGAAGTTGCGGTTGGTGGTGGCCACAGCGCGCTCCCCCTTGGCCAGGATCCCCATGTGCCCGCCCAGGCAGGGGCCGCAGGTCGGCGCGGAGACCACGGCACCGGCTTCCACGAACTGCGTGAGCAGCCCTTCCTTCAGCGCCTGCAGATAGATCTTCTGCGTAGCGGGGATGACCAGGCAGCGCAGCCCCTTGGCGACCTTGCGGCCGGCCATGATCTTGGCGGCCACGCGGAAGTCGCTCAGGCGGCCGTTGGTGCAGGAGCCGATCACCACCTGATCCACCGTGATGTGGGTGCTCTCCGCCGCGAGGCGGGTGTTGGACGGCAGGTGCGGAAAGGCCACGGTCGAGCGCAGCTTGGACATATCAATTGTGTAGACGCGCTCGTAAACCGCGTCCTTGTCCGCCGCGTACTCCGTATATTTGGCGCGGCCGGCTTCTTTCAGGAAGGCGCGGGTCTGGTCATCAATCGGGAAGATGCCGTTCTTGGCGCCGGCTTCGATGGCCATGTTGGCCATGCAGAGGCGGTCATCCATGGTGAGGTTGGCGATGCCGGCGCCGGCGTATTCCATGGAACGGTAGAGCACGCCATCCACGCCGGTGAGGCCAATGATGTGCAGGATCACGTCCTTGCCGGAGACCCACTTCGGCAGCTTCCCTTCCAGCACAAACTGGAAGGCCGCCGGCACCTTGAACCAGGCCGTGCCCAGCGCCATGCCGGCCGCCATGTCGGTGGAGCCGACGCCGGTCGAGAAGGCGCCCAGCGCGCCGTAGGTGCAGGTGTGGCTGTCCGCGCCGATGATCACATCACCGGGGCCGACCAGACCACGCTCTGGCAGCAGGGCATGCTCGACGCCGACTTCACCGACCTCAAAATAGTTTTCGATCCCCTTTTCGTGGGCGAAGGTGCGCATCATCTTGCACTGTTCCGCGGCCTTGATGTCCTTGTTCGGCGTAAAGTGATCCGGCACGAGGGCCACGCGGCTTTTGTCAAACACGTTACCGGCGCCGGTCTTCTCGAACTCGCGGATCGCCACGGGGGCCGTGATGTCATTGCCGAGCACCAGATCCAGCTTGGCTTCGATCAACTGGCCGGCCTCCACCTGGTTCAACCCCGCCGCCTGGGCGAGAATCTTCTGGGTCATGGTCATGGGCATGCGCACTTCTCCCCATCTCCCGTAGCGGGAAATGCAATGGTTTGGGTGGCAGGTGTCCGGAGGACGCCTGACAAATAAGCCGATACGATAGCACACTTCGACCCGCCGGTGAAGAGGGGAGAGAATTGTAGATTGTAGATTGCTGATTGCGAGCTTCCGCCCCACCACAGGCCGATTGGGAGAGAGGGGCACGCGCAGGGCTTGCCCTGGCCTTTACACCCAAATATCCCTGGACAAAAGAAATGGCGCGCAACCGTATATTTTTGTCATTAAGTGGTAGCTGTTAGGGGGCGAGACGCTTTTTTCAACGCGGTCCAGGCAAGTGCCGGCGTGAACCCCGAACCCCGAACCCTTTCTCCCCTTTCTTCCCGCGTCGTTGCGTCCAACCGCTTGCATGTGGCTTCCCGGACGGGGGTTTGCTATAAAGGTGTCGTTACCGGCGCAAAGCAGGGAGACGAGTATGGCCAGGCATATTGAGACCATCGGCGAGCAGGATGTCCAGGAAGTGGCGGAGCTATTTGCCGGCATCGCGGACAGCCGTGAAATGTATCTGTTTTTGCGTGAGATCATGACCACGGCCGAGTTGCACGACCTGGCGTTGCGCTGGCGGCTGATGCAGCGCCTGCATGCCGGGGTCGCGCAACGTCGCATCGCGGCGGAGCTGAAGGTCAGCCTCTGCAAGATTACCCGCGGCTCACGCATCCTCAAGCAGCCCAAGGGGGTGGTGCGGAAGATGCTGGAGCTGCGCCAGGCACGCGCAGAGAGCGGAGCGCCATCATGAGTGGTATTGTGAACAGCGCCATTCGCGCGCAACTGGCCAATGCTTCCTGGATCCGGCGCATGTTCGAGACCGGCTTGGAACGCAAGCAGCGGCTGGGTGCGGAGCGCGTCTTTGATTTTAGTCTGGGGAATCCAGACGTGCCGCCGCCCGCGGCCGTGGCCGAGGTCCTGCGGGAGCTGGCGGTGCGTACGGCCCGGCCGTTGGGGCTGGGGTATGTGCCGAATGCCGGGATCCCTTCGCTGCGCGCCAAGCTGGCGTGCAAGCTGGCTACGGAGCAGCAGACCGCCCTGGAAGCTCGGCATGTGCTGGTAACGTGCGGCGCGGCCGGCGCACTGACCGCTTTCTTCCGCGCCGTGCTGGAGCCCGGCGATGAGATTGTCTGCCCGGCCCCCTATTTTGTGGAATATGGCTCGTATTGCGGCCATTTTGGCGGGGTGTTGCGGCCGGTGCCATCGTTGCCACCGGACTTCCAGCCCGACTTAGAGAAGTTGGAACAGGCCATCACGCCGCGCACGCGGGTGCTGCTGATCAACTCGCCCAATAATCCCACGGGGTGTGTGTATGGGGCGGCGACGCTGCAGGCGCTGGGGGCGTTGCTGGCGCGGCAGAATGCCGGACGCGCGCGTCCCATCTTCCTGGTGTCGGATGAGCCCTACCGGTTTCTGGCCTATGATGGCGTGACGGTGCCGCCGGTGCTCCCCCTCTCGCCTTACAGCGTGGTGGTGGGGTCGTTTTCCAAGAGCCTTTCGCTGGCAGGCGAGCGCGTGGGGTACCTGACGGTTAACCCCGCCATGCCCGAAGCAGCGCTGCTGCTGGACGCCGTGATCATGACCAACCGGACGCTGGGGTTTGTGAATGCGCCCGTGCTGGGCCAGGCGCTGGCCGAGGCGCTGCTGGATAGCGGCGTGGATCTCGCCATCTACGACCGCCGGCGGCATGCCATGGCGCAGGTGCTGCAGGCGGCCGGCATTGCGGCGGCCCTGCCACAGGGGGCGTTCTACTTCTTCCCCGCCGCACCCGGTGGCGATGATCTGGCCTTTGTGCAGGAGTTGCTGACAGAGAACATTCTGGCCGTGCCTGGTACCGGATTCGGCTTCCCGGGCTATTTCCGGTTGACATTCTGCGTGGAGGAGTCCGTGATTCAGCGGGCCGCCCCGGGTTTCCAGCAGGCCGTGGCAAGGGCGGCACGTGCTCCCCAGACCCGGACATGACATGGGCTATGACGAAAACCCGAAACCCGAAGCACGAAATGCGAAACAAAATCGAAATTTCAATGTCTGAAGATCCGAAACCGTTGGGGCGGCGTGGTCGTGTCCTTGCCATGCGTCTAAAAGCGGGCGGTATTCTGCGCGCAGGCTGGCTGGTAGGGATCATGGTGGGCGGAATGTTGGTGGCCACGGTGCTGGCGGCGGAGGAGAAACCCGTGCGTGCCGGCAACCTGCAGGCCGTGAGTGCTTGGACGCAGGCGCAGCAGCAACAGCACGCCGGCCAGTCCAATGTCTGGATTGCCAGCGGCGTGGTAGCGGACCGCACGGCGCGTACGGTCACGGTGGTGGCCGAGGCCACCGGCCTGGCCGAGGCGGGCATTGTGGAGTTCCTGTCGGTCGGCGCCAAGAGCGAAAAGGACTATGAATCGCTAACCGTGGCGTTAGCGAGCGCGGGTGACATCTGTCGCGGTCTAGAGTTTCTCGGCCTGCCGCGTGGTCGGCCGGTGCAGCCGGCCCGTTGCCAGTTCTGGCCCAAGGGGGAACGGGTGCGGGTCACCATCCGGCAGTTGGGGCGCGATGCGAAGAGCAGCCAGCCACTGGCCGCCTGTATGCGGGATAAACGCGAGAAACCAGTAGCCACGGAAAATTTCGTCTATGTGGGTTCGTCCTGGATTGGAGATGTCTGTCAGGCGGATCAAGTCTCGCCCGGCGCCTGGATCTCCACCTACAATGAACCTGCCGTGGTGCTGGATGTGCCGTACCACGCGCCCCAGGGCGAAGTGTATGGCAGCCTGGTGGTGACGGAGGCGGGGCGGTTTGAGCGCGGGGCGCTGCTGCTACTAACGCTGACGCCGGACTGCCTCTCTAACGGTGTACCGCGCGTGGTGGATTTTTCCCTGACGGTACAGGCCGGGGCGGAGGGGACCAATGCCACGCTGGCGACCCTGCGCGGGATTACGCAGGGCACGGAGCGCGGCCTGGAGGCGCTTACCAACGATCTCAAAGGTTCCTTCGAACGCCTGGCCGGGCTGGCCAAAGAGGGGCGCGATCCGTTTGTGACGCTCACACTGGAGGAGTCCCTCACGGCCGGCATAGTGCGGGAGCTGGCGCGGGTGCTGAACATGGTGGAGGGTTCCGGCGGGGTGCGCATCGAGGCGCCGCCCGCAGGGCAGCCGTATTACAAGGCCTTTTTGCCGGATGAGCGCTGGCGCAAGCGCCTGGACCGCCCGTCCCAACCCTGGGAGGTGCGCGTGGGGCGCACGCCGCAAGGTGGCTGGCGCTGCACGCTGGTGCAGATCATGGAAGATTGGAGCAAGGAGGGGCAGTTGACGCCAGACCTGACGCCGACGGAATTCCCGCTCGACCGCCCGGAGGAGTTCCTGCCAAAGATTGAGGCGCTCATCGCCGCCCAGACCGCTGAGGTAAAGCAGAAGCTAACCAAGTCAGGCAAATCGAAGCAGTTGGATTACATGGAGCCACTGCTGACGCTGAAACGCATCAACACGCTCTTCGTGTTTACGCCGCCGGACGCACCGCTGGGGGCCTTCCTGCCGGTGGTGCGGGCCCTGCAGGAGCGACTGCCGCAAGTCTATATCTTCGTGGAATGAGCGTGAAACGAGCCACTCTCTTTGCTCAGGCCCTAGCCCGCGGGCTGCCGCCGGACGGCGTGCTGCTGGTGGTGGATGTGGCAGCGCAGCGCCTGCAAGCCTGCACGCGGCGCGGCGTGTGGCGGGTGTTCCGCATCTCCACGGCCGCCCGCGGCTTGGGCAGTGCCGCCGGCTCGCACGCCACGCCGCCGGGGTGGCATCGCGTGGCGCACTGGCTCGGCGCCGGCGCCCCCTTGGGGCAGGTCTTCCGTTCGCGCCGCCGCACGCGGCGCGTGCTGCCCCCCGCCGCTTGGCGCAGCCCGGATGGCGAGGACCTGATCCTGACGCGCATTCTCAGGCTGGCAGGGCTGGAGCCGGGCGTGAACCAGGGGGCGGGCGTAGACAGCCTGGCGCGCTTTATCTATATCCACGGCACCAATCACGAGCAGTGGCTGGGACGGCCGGTCTCGCACGGCTGCATTCGCCTGGGGAATCGCGCCTTGGCCGCGCTCTTTGCTTTTACCAAGGGACGCCAGACCTGGTGTTGGATCGGCAAACCGGAGCAACAAAATGGCACAGATTGAACTGATAGCGCGTGGCGTCTGCGTGGTGCAGGGGCAGGTTTTGCTTTGTCAGTCGCGCAAGGCGGGCAACACCTACCTGCCGGGCGGACATATTGAATTTCGCGAACAGGCGCGCACGGCGCTGGAACGCGAGATCGCCGAGGAGCTGGGCCTGCCATCCACGGCGGGGCGCTTCCTGGGTGCGGTGGAGCATACCTTTGTGCAGAAGGGGAAGCCTAAGGCCGAGGTCAATCTACTCTTTGCCCTGCGGATCCCTGGGCTGACGCCGGCCACGCCGCCGCCGGCCTGCGAGGCCTGGATCTCGTTCTGCTGGGCGCCGCTTACCAAGCTGGGCGCGGCTCATCTGGAACCGGCGGTCCTGGTGCGCGCCCTGCCGCGCTGGTGGAAAACGCGGCAGGCCGGCTTCGCGAGTAGCGGTGGGTAAGGGGTACGAGTAGGGCCAAGCCCCCGGAAGGTGGTAGGGGCGAGGCATGGCCTGCTTGTCTTGGCTCTGCCAGTGCAGGTAGTCCTCCCACGCCTCATCGGTCCATAGAAGGTGCATGTCACTCCTCGATCAGCGCGCGTTTCTTCAGTTTACCCGCCTCAGCTTTCGCGATGGACTCACGGAGGCGCCCCATGTTCTTCTCGCTGTAAAACGGGTCCGCGACCTCGAACGGGATCTTACCCTGTCTGAGCGCCTGACGGACGAAGACGTTGAAGGCCGTTGTCAGGTTCATCCCGAGTTCCTTGAAGAGAATCTCGGCGTTTTCCTTGATCTCGCGGTCCAGCCGCAGGGTGACGTTCACGGTGGTGTTTTGCATAGAAAAGTTCCTTGATGGCTGTCAGTATGCCAAGTATTGATGTGCAATTCAAGTGCAATGCACGATCTGGCGGCAACTGGGGTGCATCTGGGATGGTAACCACTCAGGGTTCAGGGTTCGGGGTTCAGGGAATACCTGACGATTCGCCCTTCTTTGTTCGACCAGCTAGCCACGCCCCAGACGCGTGACCGCTCTGGCGGTGAAATCCGGCCTGAACCCCGAACCCTGAACCCTTCCCTCCTGAGTAGTTACGAAAATAGAACCGCGAATAGGGGCGGTAGTTCTGTGCGCGGAACGCCGCCAGTCCGGGGCGGGGCCGCCGGACCCGCCGCAGCCGAGGCAGGCCCGGGCTTAGCCGCCAGGTCTTAGTCTCCCAATCCGATAGAAGACGCGACAGGGCGAGACCATAGCTGGGCGCATTCCCCACACGTAAACCTACACATAAACCCTAACTTAAACGGCACACTTACTCCACCCGCTTACACGTGCTCCTGCGCGGCATATAAGGAAGAACCCCATCCCCTTCCTGGGCCCTAAAGGGTCAGCCCTTATAATTAAGTTAAATTTGGTATTCTTTCATCTGAGGGCTGATCCTTCGTTGTATGACAAGCATGGATAGGCGACAGCAACAGTGACAGGCGGCAGTCAACAGCGACAAGTGATTAGGCTTCCCTCCGACACCTCCTCAGATCAGGCTCACCAGGTCACGATTACGCCTAGCCGTCGCTCTTAGTCGCCACTCTTAGTCGACTAAGAGTGTCATCAGCTTCGGCGACGAAGTTGACGACCAGCATTCGCTCAGGAGCAATGGCTTAGCAAGCAAAGTTGACGACGAAGATGGGTTGCGGGCGTCAGCCCGCCTTAGAGACCGCGCGTCCGCCTTGACACTCCCCCCGCCACCGGCGTACCTTCCATCCATGGCGCCATGTGTTTGAAGCATATCAAACCACCTGGCGCTTCCGGGTTTGTGGGGGGGGGTTTCATTGAAGGGGAAGCGGGGTCATGCTAAAGCCGCCGAACTGGCAGAGCCGACAAAGTGTGTGACGAAGCGTAAACGACAAAGTGTGCGACAAAGTGTGCGACAAAGTGTGGGACGAAGTGTGGGACCTCCACCGTATCCACAGGAGATTTTCAGCTACGGATTATGCGGATTTCGCGGATTAGGAGATTGGTTGGCATTGATGGCTCCACCAAACGAAATCCGCACCATCAGCGTCATCCGTAGCTAAAAGAAGCTCCCATGCCTGCTGCTCCTATTCATGCCACGCCACAC
>CAIOST010000019.1 GCA_903861045.1 uncultured bacterium
CGGCGTGATCTCCACCTATGGCCTGATCCTCAGCGGCGTGGTGGTCAGCTCCATGCTCTCCAGCTTCCTGATGCTGCTGGTCTTCTTTGCCGGCGACCGCATGCCGCCCATCATCTTCTGGATGCTCGGAAACCTGCAGGTCACCGACACCTCCCTGCTGCTGACCTGCGCCGGGGGAATACTGGCCGCCTTCCTCGTCATATGGCTCCTGAGTCGCGAACTCAATGCCCTCACCCTTGGCCGCGACATGGCCCACCACCTCGGCGTGCGTACCGAACTGGCCGTAGGGCTGGCCCTGGGGGCGGCGACACTGGCGGCCGCCAGTGCCGTGGCGTTGTGCGGGCTGATCGGCTTTGTCGGTTTGATCGTGCCACACGCCATGCGGCAGGTGGTCGGCGCCAACCACAGCCGACTCCTCCCCGCCTCGGCCGTAGCTGGTGGCGTCTTTCTGGCACTCTGCGACACCTTTGCCCGACTGGTGCTAGCCCCCGTAGAACTCCCCGTAGGCGTCATCACGGCCCTCACCGGCGGCCCCTTCTTCCTGATCCTCCTACGGCGGCGACACCGTCTAGGAAATCTTTAACCCCCATGCACCACGCCCTAGAACTGGATAATGTCTCGGCCGGCTACCCAGGCCGCCCGGTGTTGCGCGATCTGTCGCTGGTGATCCGCGCCGGCGAAACCGTCGCGCTGTTGGGGCCTAACGGTGCCGGCAAGTCCACCCTGCTACAAGTCATGACCGGCCTGCGGCGCCCCACCACCGGCCGCGTGCGGCTGTTCGACCACGACGTCCAGCAGCTCCCCGCGGCCGAACGCGCGCGCCTGGTCGCACTGGTGCCGCAACAGATGGAAGTGCCGATGGCTTTCACCGTGGAAGAAATGGTAATGATGGGGCGCACGGCCACGCTCCATCGCTGGCAGGGTCCCTCAGACCATGACCGGCAGCTTGTGGAACAGGCTATGACCTACACCGACGTGCGCCACCTGCGTGACCGCCTCTTCACTGAGATGAGCGGCGGCGAACGCCAGCGGGTAGTCATCGCCCTGGCGCTGGCCGCCGAGCCACGCCTGATCCTGCTCGATGAGCCCACCTCGCATCTCGACCTGAACCACCGGCTGGAAGTGCTGGAGTTGATCTCACGCCTCAACTGCGAGCGCGGCGTGGCGATTGTCATGGTGGCGCACGACCTGAGCATGGCGGCCGAGTTCTTTCCGCGCCTGATCCTGCTCGATGCCCAAGGGCGCATCGCGGCCGACGGCACACCTGCCACAGTACTGACCCCACCCACCCTGGAAGCCGTCTACCACTGCCAGGTCAACGTCCATGCCGACCCAGCCTGCGGTGCCCTGCGGGTCTTCCCCCAACGCACCCGCTGCCGCTCCACATAGGCCGGATTTACACATCCGGCCGCAGCCCACGCTCGCGCTCATGTCTGGGCGTGACGGTGGTGATATGCGATAGCCGGGGCACTCCCCGCGAGATCCCCGCGAGCGTGCCCCGGCGTGTAGGTGCTTAGTTTTTTGTGAGTCAATTTTTCTGCCCTCGTTCCGCACGTTCACTTTTGCAGTTGCCCTGGATGGCATGTTGTTGTTCCGTATCGATGCCGACGCACGAATCCGGCACTTCCATGAACTTGGCCGTGGCCCGCGCCACAAGGCGCGGCCCTTGCATCAAACTGGCTGACATATCGTGCAGAGGGTGACGATTGGACCGTCGCCAGGCCCGGACTTCAGCGGTTTGACATACAGCAACGGGGTGCATGAATCGCACTGTCAATTCGGCTGTCATGGCGATGATGCCATAGGTGAAAAGGCAGTTGACCATGGCAGCATCGAGCAACGATGTCACGATACCACCATGGACGATGCCACGATAGCCTTGCAGTTCCGCAGATATTGCCAGAGTCGCCGTCACCGAACCGTCCTCGCAGGCCCGGAATGGCACCTTCAAGCCCCGGTTGTTCTGCGCACTGCAAAGCAGGCAGTTTGGGTGATGCCGATCTTGGAGCGTGCGCATGCGATCCTGATATTGTTCGATTATCACTTACGCTAGCCTTTATTCGGAGTTATACGGTTATATGATGCGTTATTCAATTATTCCGTATGGCGGTTTTGTCTAACGTTGCAAGTTCAATGATCACAGACATTCGTTCCGGATACCAACGTCCCCTCCAGATACTGGGCCACAAGGGTCTCCGGTGCTTCGGCGGGCGCGCCGACCACGACTTTGATACCGTTTTCCGCGAACAGATTCTGCGCCCGACTACCCATGCCGCCGGCGATGATGACTGTTGCGCCTTGTGCGTGCAACCAACGAGGTAGAACGCCCGGTTCGTGTGGTGGCGGCATAAGCATCTGCTTTTTTGTGATCTTTTTTGCCTTTTCGTCTATGTCCAACAGAGCGAACTGGTCGCAGTGCCCGAAGTGCATGCACAGTTTACCTTCGGCGATTGGTATGGCGATTTTCATGGGTGTGTTCGTTCCTTCGTTTGTTGTGTTTGGTGATTCGTGAGTTGCAATCTTGCAGCAAATCGCGAGGATTGGCGCAATGACACGTTCGAAAGCCTTGGCTGTTTCCGTCTGGCTGTGGTGATAGACAAAGGGCTTGCCGTCGTCGCAGGCTTGGCCCACCGCAGGGTCTATGGGGATGCGCCCCAGAAAGGGCACGCCCATTGCTTTTGCCATCAGCTCCCCGCCACCGGCCATGAATATGTCTGTCACTGTGCCGCAGGTTGGGCACACAAATCCGCTCATATTCTCGACAACTCCAAGCACAGGAAGGTCCAATTGACGGCAGAAGGTGATGGACTTGCGCACATCGGCGGTGGCCACATCCTGCGGGGTTGTGACCACGATTGCGCCGTCCACGGGCGCGGCCAGTTGACACACCGACAACGGTTCGTCTCCGGTGCCTGGCGGCGAGTCAACAATCAAGTAGTCAAGATCGCCCCAATTGACGTCTTGGAGAAACTGTTTGATGACCGTCGCCTTCATCGGTCCGCGCCAAATGACGGCATCGTCGCGTTCTTGCAAGAGAAACCCGATGGACATCACCTTGAGTCCGGCATGTTCAACCGGGAGGATTGCGCCGTCTTTGGTTTGCACATGGGCGTCCTCCAGGTGCAGCATCTTGGGAATGCTCGGCCCGTGGATATCCACGTCCAGGAGACCGACGCGCTTGCCGGCCAGAGAGAGGGAAATCGCCAAGTTGGCGGCAACCGTGCTCTTGCCCACACCGCCTTTGCCGGACATTACGAGGATCTTGTGGCGGATACGGTGCAACCGCTCCTTCAGGACCATCTCGTCCAGTGTGTCGTTGCTACCACTTGGAATTGCTGCCTGCGTAGCACCACAAGCGGTGTGTTTGTGCGATTGCGCGTGGCCACAGCCACAGTTGTCATCTTTCGTCATGTCGTCATCTCCTTGTTTAAAACGCGAATACAGTTCCCGCACCGCCTGCCTGGCAGGTGTTGGGGAAGGCCGACCATAGTGCGGCGATAGCTTTCTGCCCGGTGCAGTGCATGGGGGCCAGAAGTTTAATGTTGAAGCGGCGCAGTTCCCGGATCGTCCAGTGCATGCGTTCCGCGGTTGCCGCACGCAGGTGTGTGCCGCCCATGACGGCGTATATGGGTTTATTTCCGGTGAGCGTTTGAATGTGGTCCAGCGTGTTGATCATGCCCGCATGGGCGCACCCGAGAAGGACAATAGTGCCTGGTGTCGTCTCCAGGAAGAGCGCCTGATCGTCCAACAAAGGGTCCGGCTCGCATCCTTCCGGGTCGCGGCAGAACGGTTCGGTGATGGCCTCTTCCGGATGTCGTCGCGGAATCTCGCCCGTGGTGCGAATGCCGGGCGCGACTTCGGTGGATTGGCGAGACGGGGTGAAGTGGCAGCGACCGCTTACGATGGCAGCCCGCGTCGCCGTAGACATGCCAATTTCACGAACGTTGGTCTTGCCACGATGATACTTGGGCAGAAGCGCGTCCGGGTGGGCATAAACCAACACGGTGGCCGCCACCTGACGTAACACGGCGGACAAGGCGCCGGTGTGATCATAGTGCCCGTGGCTGAGAACAATCATATCCACCGCATCCAAGTCCACGCGCAAAGCCTGCGCGTTATCGGTCAGCACAAGACCCTGGCCCGTGTCGAAAAGCAAACAGTGATCGTCGGTATCAATCCAGATGGCGAATCCATGTTCGCCCCGCACATCGCGCGCGAAGGCTGTGTTCTCCGCCAGAATGGTGATTTTCATCGGGATAGGTTCTCCCACACGGCACTGATATCCGCTGCAAGTGGACTTGTATCCATCTCGACCACGGCGCGCCCCTGCACCTGGGCGTCGGTAACCGCGCGCCCGTAGCGTACGCGACCGGCGATTATGGCGCCAACCTGCCGGGCTTCGGTCTCGATCCGCTCCGTCATCTCCGTATTCAAATCCCATTTGTTCACGCAGACAGCAGTCGGAATCCGGAAGTGGCGCGTCAGTTCCAGGACCCGCGCCAGATCGTGCGCGCCGGAAAGAGTTGGTTCGGTCACCACCAGGACCTGCGAGACGCCGCTCACGGATGCAATCACGGCGCACCCGATGCCCGGCGGACCATCGACCAGGATGAGGTCGGCCTTCCTTTCTTCGGCGAGTGTGCGGGCTGTTTCCCGGACTTTGGCTACCAGTTTGCCAGAGTTTTCGCCGCCGGGGGTCAGCCGGGCATGGACCATCGGGCCATGGCGCGTGTCGGACACATACCATTCGCCGCTGAGTCGTTCGGGAAAATCGATGGCCTTCACCGGGCACGACCAGACGCACACGCCGCACCCCTCGCAGGCGGCCGGGTCAATGGTGAACGTGGCCTCGCCGGCGCCGCCATCGGTCTTGCGGACCGCATCGAACCGGCACCTGGCCAGACAGGCACCGCAACCGATGCAGTCCGCCTGACGGATTACCGCCGTATGGCCGCAGTAAAAATCTTCGCGCCGCCGCAGCGTGGGCGACATCACCAGATGGAGGTCGGCGGCGTCCACGTCGCAATCAGCCAGCACAACGTTCCCGACCTGTTGTGAACCTGTCGCAGCGGCCAGCGCGGCGAATGACGCAACCAGGCTGGTCTTGCCAGTGCCGCCCTTGCCGCTGATAATGACGAGTTCTCTCATGTTCCGGCTTCCGTATTACGCTCCTGGACGACCATGTCTCCAACCTTGGCCCCGATCTGGGCGGCAACACGCGGGCATTTGACCCGCAGCAGGAAGAAAATGTGCTTCTTAGTTTCGGAGAGGCTTTCGTAGTTGCCCTGGCCTTTGGCTATGATCAGGTCGCTTTCTGCAAAGTGACGCCGAAATTCTTCCGAGCAGTCTTCCAAAATCGTGCCCGGCGCGTCGGAACCGTTCGAAATAACGTTTGTCAACGCGGTCAGTCCGGCGACTCGTGCGTCATCCACGGTGGCGTCGTTGAGCACGGGCGAACCGCGCACCGCGACGGTGATCTTCCTCGTTGGCAGGGCTTCAAGCAGCGGACGGTCGAACACGATTTCCCCCGCGTTGTCCGCCAGAAACAGGATGCGCTGCGCGCGTTCGGCCGCAGCAAACAGGGCGTTGGCGGATCCGCATAGCGGATCCCTGCTAGCCAGGCATAAGGCCTCGCGGACATTGACTTCCGTCATCCCGGTCTTGGTGCCGCTGTCGATCAGGTTGGCAACCACGGCCAGGCGCACAACGGCCATTTGCGGATACTCCTCGAATCGCGCATCCGTGCGCATGCAGGGCAGCATCTCGAGTGCCAGGCGGTTCATACGGTCCTTGAGCGCGTGGTACGGATCGGCCTGTCCGGTTGCCTCGCGGATGCTGCGGTGCAACTGTTGTGCCACGCCGACAGGCGTCCGGTGCCAGTCAGCGGTGGCGAGCTCGGCGAGCAGGTGGCGCAGGATGGGCACACGGGCCTCCTCGTCCGGCACGCAGAAGCCGACGGCTTCGACGGCCTGCCGAACGAAGCATGGAAGACATGCGGTTGTGATTGTCATTAATTAGCTTCCGGTGTAGACGATTGCACAATAGCGGACGCACGGTCTGATGGCGTACCATGGCCGTGCTCAACCAACAGACTGGCGGCGATTCGTACGCATTCAACGCATGGTGTGCGTGCGGCACGGCGGATATCCCGGCATGTCTCTGCGCCGGCGGTTTCCACGAATGCGCTTCGCACACGGTCGCGAACGAACGGATCTTCGGTCAACGCGAGGGCGGCATAAAGGGCACCACACATGCCGTTTTCGGCCCGCCCGCCGCCGTACCGACGGGCTTCGGCAATCTCGTCCTCACGGATGAGGCGATGTTGCTGAAAGGCGTGCAGAACGCTTTGGGCGCAGTTCAGACGCTCAAGTTGATAGGCTGTTACGGCTCGGTCCACCGGCATTATGCATTCTCCCTTCGGTTTCCATCGACGTAGGTATTGTGAAACAGAATGAGGTTAACCACGGGCATGATCAGCGTCACTATTGGCAGATTGCCGTAAGGGGTCAATGGGGCGATCATTGATTCGCTCCTGATGTTGTTCGGTCGCGTGTCGGAAACTGTGAATGTGACACTTCGTCAACTTGAAATCCAACGGAGTCAAGCAAAGCCCGATCGGCGTCGCCCCCCTGTCCGGATGTGGTGAGGTATCCGTTGGTGAACATCGCATTCGCCGGATAAAGCGCGAGAGCCTGCACTGGTCCGAGGCATGATTCCCGGCCTCCGGCGACGCAGAGGTCCGCAGCGGGATGGACGAATCGGAACATCGCTAAGGATCGCAGGCAATCGGCAGGGCTCATCCGTGGCTGGCGTTCGAGCGGCGTGCCAGGACGGGGATCGAGGAAATTGACAGGGATAGTGTCTACACCCAGGTCCCGCAACGCGATCGCCAGATCTACGCGATCCTCCACGGTTTCGCCCGCGCCAAGAATGCCACCGCAACACAGGGCGAGCCCAGCGGTTTGGACGGCTCGAGCAGTCGCTACTCGATCTTTGTAGGAATGCGTTGTGCAAAGTCGGGGGAAATGTCGTTCCGCAGTCTCCAGATTGTGGTGATAGCGATCAACCCCGTAAGCCTTTAGGTGCTCCGCCTGCACGGGAGATAGCAACCCCAAGGACAAACAGACCTGAAGGGGCACTTCCGTCTTGATAGCGTGGACAATCTCGCCCATTTCTATCACCTCCGCATCCGTTGGACCTCTCCCGCTCGATACCACGCCGTATCGGATCGCCCCTTCTCGATGGGCCTCACGTGCCCCCTCGACAATCTCATCGCGCGATGGTCGGGGATGTCGTTTCGCTGTCCCCGGTTGGGCGCGCATGGACTGACTGCAATAGGCGCAATCCTCCGAGCAGCCGCCACGGCGGGCATTGCGAAGCACGTGCAGCCGCACCCCACGCCCAAAATGGTGCCGTCGGAGGGTGAAGGCCGCGTCCAGTACCGACAACAACTCGTCATCGGACGAATGAAGCATCTGTAGCGCTTCCAACCTGGTGATCTGCCCGCCGTCCGTTACCCGCCGACTGATTTCTTGCCAATCCATATTCTCGATAACTCCCGTCATGCCGGATGGGTTCCCATCTGGAACATGATGATGTTTTCAACGGTCATGCGGCGCTGCCCGCAGACAGACACGGCGTTGATCATCTTGCCCACCGTGCCCGGAGTCTCGCGGCTGATGCCGAAAATGTTCACCTCGCGACCTCGGACAGCACACAACGCATGATGTCGGACCGGTGAGACACGCCGGCAAAGCTTAGGCGAACAGCTTCGGCGGCTAGGCGAACAAGACACGGGATGCAGTCAAGAACAGCATTCATGGTTCTTCTTCCTTGATTTGGCAGGATATGTCTAACTTGCTGTCTATGTCTCGCTCCACATGTTTCCATAGCTCCGCAAACAACGTTCGCCATTCCGGCAGCACGCGCACCGCTATATGCCCGCGCGAATAGGCCTCTGCCACCCGGCGATCGTCCGGGATTTCCAGCAATACGGGAATCGCCACGGCTTGGCAGTACTCGCTTACCCGCTGATCGCCGCTATCCGCCCGGTTGATGACCACGCCCTGCCGGAGGCCGAGTTGGCGCAGCATCTCCACGGCCAGTTTGAGATCATTCAAGCCGAACGGCGTTGGTTCGGTGACCAGGAGCACATAGTCGGCGTCGCGCACGGAAGTGACCACAGGACAGGATGTGCCAGGCGGCGCGTCAAAGATTGCGACACCATCCGTGATCACCTTCTTTTTAACGGCGCGAATTAACGGCGGGGCCATGGGCTCGCCGACGTTCAAAAGCCCCTGGGCAAAGGACACGCCGCCAGCCTGGCCAGTCTCGACCACGCCAACCGGCCGGTTATCGTCACGGATGGCTCCCGCCGGGCACACGAGCGCGCAACCACCGCAACCGTGGCAAAGTTCAGGAAAGACCAAGGCCTTCTTGAGAACGGCGATGGCGTGGTACTGGCAGACCTCCGCACACTTGCGGCAACCGGTGCATTTTACCTCATCCACCACGGGGACGGGGATGCCCACCGACGTTGTCGACGTGATCTGGGGTTTAAGAAAAATATGCCCGTTCGGTTCCTCGACGTCGCAATCGAGGTATTGCACCGGCTTGTTCATGGAGGCAAGCGTCCACGCCAGGTTGACTGCCACAGTGGTCTTCCCAGTTCCGCCTTTACCGCTGGCAATAGCAATTTTCACGAGTCTCCAAACTGGTTCGTGGACAAGGAAGTGCTGCAAGATGACGCTGTCTGGCGTCGGCCGCGCGCTTGGGCGTCAGCCTCGTCCAATCCGTCCAGCCACCCATTACGAGCGCTAACGATGTGGTCGAACCGTGCGGCATAGGGTTTGATGTCGAGCAACGGCGTGCCATCGAGCACATCGATCCCCTCCACCTCCAGTGTGCCGCCATTCACCCGTAGCAGGCGCACGATGCTCATGCCGATGGGGTTCGGGCGGCAGGGCGTACGCGTGGCAAAAATGCCGTGTTCGACATCCTGCAGGAAGGGCATCACCAGCAGGCGCGGTGGCGGCGCACGGTGCAGGTGGTAAAGCAGATAGATATGCGAAAACCCCTCAAGATCCTTCAATCCTGCCGCAAACTCCGGCAGCAAATCCACGCGGCCCGGGCAACCCTCGGCAAAAACGGGTTGGATGGGCGTTTGCTCCGCCCGCGTATGCGCGCTGTGAATGACGCCAATGGGACGATACACAATGTCAGCTATATTCATGATCGAGTCTCTCATGGTGTCAGCAGATAATCCGCGATTGCCCGATAAAACGTCGTCACGGCTAGGATCGCGCAGTGCCGCCCGGCTTCCGGTTCGCACTCCCCGGATCTAACGATCTCGCCGACGCTGATCGAAAGCGCATCGGCAACGCTTCGACCCTTGGCCAGGCGCGCCACAGCGCGTCCGCAGGCACGGGTATTGCCGCATCCCTCCGTATAGTACCGAACGTCTTCGATGCGCTCGTTGCGAATAACTAGGAAGAACTCCATCTCTTCCTGGCACAAGCCCTGAATCGAAGCGGCTGCGGTCGGATCGTTCATCCGGCCGTACAATTCATCGCTCTGCTGATTTTCCATGAGAGTCTCCATTTTTTAGCCGTGCATAGGCTCGGCATGCTGGACAGGATCGTTCGATCGCTCTGAGCGCCTTCGCAAATCGGCTATTCGGCCACTGGCGCGCACAAATGCAAAATGGACATGCCTGACAAAGCTTTGCCAGTATCCGAGTCGCTATGGAAACTTCTGCCGTCATTTGTTTCTCGCAGTCGAAATTCCAGTTTTTCAAAACTACCACCTCACCAGTGCCGCCCCCCAGATCAGACCGCCTCCAAACGCCGTCATGAGGACCAGATCGCCGGGTTGGATGCGTCCGGCACGGTTAGCCTCATCCAGCGCCAACGGTACGGATGCCGACGATGTGTTGCCGTAGCGATCAACATTGATGACCACCTTGTCTGGAGCGATCCCAAGGCGCTTGGTCAAGGCCTCGATTATCCGCATGTTGGCCTGATGCGGCACGACCCAGGAGACTTCTTCCGGCTTCACGCCTGCTTGTTCGATCACCTTCAGGCAGGCATTGCCCATCTCCTTTACGGCAACCTTGAAGACATCCGTCCCGCGCATGGCGATCTTATCGCTGCCGTCCCATGCAAACTCCCGTTTGTGCGGGTGTTTGGTGCCACCGACCTTGATCTGCAGCCATTCGGACATGCGTCCGTCGGATTTCATGAACGTGGAAAGTATTCCCGACCCGTTTTCGGACGGTTCCAGCACCACGGCACCAGCCGCATCGCCAAACAACACGCAGGTAGTGCGGTCGCTCCAATTGGTGAGGGACGACAGCCGTTCCGAACCGATAACCACGACCTTCCGGTACATGCCGGATTCGATGAAGCCGCGAGCGATGGCAAGACCGGCGACGAAACCGGTGCAGGCCGCCACCACGTCAAAAGCGACCGCGTTGAACAATCCCAGCTTTTCTTGAACAAGGCACCCATTCGACGGCAGCAGGTAATCCGCGGTTATGGTGGCATCCACGATCACATCCACATCCTCGGGGGCGCAGCACGCCAGTTCCATGGCGCTCCGGGCCGCAGCGGCGGCCATGTCCGCACAACTGATCGAGTCATCGGCGATCCGGCGTTCGTGGATACCGGTGCGTTCGCGGATCCATTGATCGGAGGTTTCAACCAAGGATTCAAGTTCGGTGTTCGACATCCGCCGCGGCGGCGCATACGAACCGGTTCCAGCAATCATTGCGCGTATCGGATGCGTCATGCCTTGGCAACCTTCACGGTTTCGAGTTCCATTTGAGGCTTTTGCAAAACCCTGTAGCGGCGGTCTCTGACCGCCGTAAACGCCGGCAAAGAGAGCCGGCGGTCAGAGACCGCCGCTACAGAACCCGGGTTTTGCAAGAGCCTCATTTGTTAGTTGCTGTTCTTTGGTTAACGACCGCCACCGCGGCCGCCACCAGCGCCGGCACCCATGCCGCCGCGTCCCGCCCCACGGCCCGCACCATGGCCGCGCCCACCGCGACCTCGGCCCGGCCCCGGGCCGGCACCTGCCGCCGGTCCGTTACGCTTTCCTGCTCCGCACGGACCGCGTCCGCGGCCTGTGCCCGGCCCTTTTCCCGTCGGGCCTGTTCCATTACCTCTTGGCATTGCTGTCTCCTGTTCTCTTGGTTGTTGTTCCTGGCACTCAATTATAGGCGGTTTTGATCTCCGTAGACTCGTCCAGAAGTGGTTTGACTAACGCCATCATGTCGTTTTCACGCCAGAATGGTAGTTTTTCATGCACATTCATGTAGCTTTGCGGGATGGGATGAGTGCCGACGACGACAGGCATTCCATAAGCAGTTTCGATGAACGTTTTGAAACGACGGATGTTCGGACACGGCGGATAACCGACGACGAGTCCCGTGGCCAAATGAATGACCGTGGCACCGTTTTTCGTAAACTCGGCTGGAACGTATTCCACGTTGCCACCTGGGCAGCCACCACAAGTCGAGTAGCCAATGATTTCCGCTGGTTCTCCGGCTGGGTAGATTGAAAATGCTCCGCACCGCTCACGCAACGCCCGAAAGCATTTACCGCCGCCACAATTACGGTACCGGGCACAGATTATTATTCCTATTCTGATCATTTTGGACACCGATTCTGATGATTTCGTTTACTTTGTTGAGCTACGCCCAGTGGCCGTCCACGTTGGCGGCAGAAACTTCCATCAACTCGCCCGCCTTGAACGTGCGGATGGCTTCCGTCACCGCGCCTTCCTTCATCAGGTAGACCTTGATGCCTGCCGCATTCAAAGCACGAAAGGCTTTGGGACCGACGTTGCCGGTGATGACCACCTCAGCGCCCAACCGCACGACCGTTTCGGCGCTCTGGATTCCTGCGCCCTGCGCGGCATTCAAGTTCTGAGCGTTGTCATGAGCGTCGGAAACGTTCGTTTCCGTGTCTACGACGATGAAAAACTTGGCCCGCCCGAAACGCGGGTCCACGGCGCTCGTCACTTCCTTGCCTGTTGCGGTAATCGCGATTTTCATGTTTGCTCCTGTTTGCAGCCCCAGGGCCGACCTGCACGTCCCCCGCCGCCGGCCCTGCCGTGCCGACAGCGCTTCTGTTGGCCACAACAGCCCGGCATCGACAAAACCGCACTTGGCAGGGCGTCCGCCAACCACGCGTCCACTACTTCTGCTACCGTCCCAGCCGTGAATGGAATTACCCGAATGCCCTTGCCTGCCAGTACAGCGGCCATGGAGTGCGATATGGCCCCGCAGATCAGCACCTGCGTGCCGAGTGTTGCCAATTGACTGGCCTGAGCCTGCATTTCGTCGCCGGGCAACGCCTCCTCACGGCGAGCCGTAACGCGGCCGTCGATCACATCCAATAGCAAGAGTTGCCGCGCCACGTCGAAGACCGGCGAAATCCGCCCGTTCCAGGTTGCCAGCGCCACCTTCATGTTCCGTATCCCTCGGTTTCGTGACATGTTCTATATCACGAACCGTGCCAAGACGCAGAACCGGCACGTAGCGCACGCGCAACCTGTTTGTGTGTAAGTGGATACGGATAAACACAACCGGTCTGCGCATGCCTGGCTGTGTCGCTATTACGCGACTGTAATACGTACATAGAGGCGCATTAGCGCGACTCTACTTGACCGCAGGACGGGAGCGGCCATCTTGTGAAGGCAAGTCCATTCCAAGGGCCTTCATCTTGCGAAAGAGCGTACTTTTGTGTAGTCCCAGTTCGCGGGCGGCTGCAAGGCGGTTGCCGCCACAGCGTTCCAAGGCCGCACGGATGGCCTGCGTTTCGGCGGCGTGAGTTTGCGCAGCGATGGTTTCGCCAGTTGGTGTGAATGCCACAGTCGATTGGCCGGTGAGTTCGGTTGGCAGATGAGCGCGCTCGATCTGTCCTGTGCCGCACAGTACAAACGCGCGCTCGATGAGATTCTCCAGTTCGCGAACGTTGCCGGGGTAGTCGTGTGCCATGAGCAGTGCCATGACGTCCGGGGCGACACGGGGGACCGCTTTTCCTTGCCGCCGGTTGAACCGGGTGACGAAGTGCTCGACCAGCAGCGGGATGTCCTCCTTGCGCTTCCGGAGCGGCGGCAGGTCCAATTTGACGACGTTCAAGCGGTAGAATAGATCCTCGCGAAAGGCACCCTTGCGGATCAGCGCAGCCAGGTCACGGTGGGTGGCGGCGATGATGCGCACGTCGGCGTGTCGCGTCTGTGTGCCGCCGAGGGGCTCATAGGTTCGTTCCTGGAGCACGCGCAGCAGGCGCACCTGCATGGCCGGGCTGATGTCGCCGATTTCATCCAGGAACACGGTGCCACCCTCGGCCATCGCGAAGCGGCCAGGTTTGTCGTGTGAGGCCCCGGTGAATGCCCCTTTTACATAGCCGAACAACTCAGATTCGAGCAAGGTGTCTGGCAAGGCGCCGCAGTTGACCGGCACAAATGGCTTGTTTTTGCGCAGGCTGAGGGTGTGGATGGCGCGGGCGAGGAGTTCCTTGCCTGTGCCGGTATCACCGTGAATCAGGACGGTTGCCTCACTGGGGGCAATCTGTGGCAGGAGTTCGCAGATCCGGCGCAAGGCGGCGCTGCGGCTAATCAAGTCGCCTATCTGGCACCGGCCTTCGAGTTCTTTGCGCAGTTCCTCCACCAGGCTGAGGTCCCGAAAGGTCTCTGCGCCGCCAACGATCTGACCGCGTTCGTCGCGCAGGATGGCCGTGGATACAGAGATGGGAATCCGACGGCCGTCCGCATTCACGATGAAGGCCGACTTGTTAATGATCGGTTTGCCGGTCTTGACCGTGTGGCGGAGGGCACAGTCCGCCTCGCACATGCTGGCGCGGAACACGTCCGAGCAGGTCTTGCCGATGGCGTCGCGCCGGCGAATGCCGGTGATCGTCTCCGCCGCGCGATTGAAGGAGGTGATGCGCCATTCGGCATCCACGGTGAAGACACCGTCGGAAATGCTCTCCAGGATGCTCTCGGCACCGGTCTGCAGTCTTGTTTTGTTGGTCAATGTTGTGTTCATCACAATCTCAAGTCATGGAAGCCCTCGTGTCAGGCGAATAATGACGCGAATGCTCCATGTTCAGGGAGACCACCCAACCAGCACAAGCCTGAGGATGCCGCCAACTAGCAGTGCGGTCAAGAGCATAACCAATACGGCCTTGAGCATGTCTTTGCCGCCCAACTCACGCCACATGACAGCGAACGTGGCGATGCACGGAAAAAAGGAGAAAAGCGTGATGGCAACGGTCAGTTGTGCGGACGTGAGCTTCAGGGGAACCAGCATGCCCAAGGCTAGTTCCTTGCGAAGAAACCCACTGAACAAGGCAGGTACGGCTTCACCCGGCAGTGCGAACCAACTTTTCATAAATGGGGCAGTGACGGAGGCGAGTTTCTCCGTGACGCCCAGCGCATCCAGTATGCTGGCCGTCAGAACACCAAGAAAGAGGAGCGGCAGCGCCTCGGCCAGAAACCAGCGGACGCGCATCCAGGTCTTCTTTGCCACGGCACGCAGGCTGGGCCTCCGGTAGGGCGGAATGTCGAGAAACAGTTCCGGACACTCCTCCCGCGAGCTCCGGTTGAGGATCAGGCCCAGCAGAACAAAAATGGCCGCCTGCGTGCCAAACACGACGGCGACATAGCCGATGCCGCGTGGCCCCAGAATCCCGAAGATCGTTGCGGTCTGCGCCGCGCAGGGGACCGTGATGCCGACCAGCAGGATCGAAATGAACCGCTGCTTGCGTGTTTCCAGCGTGCGCGCGGATAACACCCCCGGCACTTTGCACCCCAGACCGAGCAGAACGGGGAGCACGCCATGTCCGTGCATGCCCAGTTTGTGAAAGAGGTTGTCGGTGATCGTGGCCAGGCGCGGCAGATAGCCGGTGTCTTCGAGAAACCCCAGTGCCAGATAAAATGCGACGATATACGGGAGCACCATGCCCAACGGCATGAACATGCCGGTGCTCAAAATGCCCATGGACTGAATGAAGTCCACTTGGCCGTCTATCAACTTGCCCACCAGAATGTCCCGCAGAAATCCAGGGCCCAGGCGGTCGCTCAAGGACGTGATGGGAGCGAGGTAAGCGTTGAACAAAGGCGTGGCGACATATTTGATCAACCCTTCGCCCAGCAACCGCACCATCCAGAACAGCGCCGCGAGCACGACGGTTGCCGTCAGAAGTCCGGTTACGGGTTTGACTGTGGCGTCCACCAGCCGATCTCGGAAGGTGTGGTGCCGGTGGGCCACCGTCTGGACCTTCCGGACGATATGCCCAACTTCCGTCCAGGCCTGATCCTCTCCCGTCAACGCCGGCCGCTCGGAAACACGCGCCTCGTCGAGCCTTTGCACCAGTTCCTTGACGCCTTCGCCGGTGATCGCGACCGTGGGAATAACGGGAACTTGCAGGAGGTTTTCCAAGTCGTGTACATTGATCGTAATGCCAAGATGCTGCGCCTCATCCCACATGTTGAGCGCGACGACAACCGGTTTGCGTTTGGCGAGAAGTTCGACGGTCAAAAGAAGGCAACGTTCCAGGCTGGTGGCGTCAATAACATTGACGATCACGTCGGCTTTGTCCAGTAACGACAGGGCGACGTCTTCCGCCTTGTTGGTGGTCTCCAGCGAGTAGGTGCCGGGCGCGTCGACAATCTCCATTGTCTCGCCCTGCCAGCAGATCCGCCCCTTCGCGTAATCCACCGTCGTGCCGGGATAATTGGAGGAAATGACATCCACGCCCGTCAACCGGGAGAAGAGCACGCTCTTGCCGACATTCGGGTCACCGATGAGGACGATGGTCTTCATAGCGCCTTTACCACAGCGACGCGTTGCGCCATACCCCTCCCGATCGTAATCTGTTTTCTGTCCACTTCGATAACCAGAGGGCCGGCGAATGGATGGCTCGCGACCATGCGCAGCGTCTTACCTTCCCGGATCCCCACGGAACGCAGCCGCCGCTGAAAACCGCTGCCGCCATGGAGGGCGACGATGGTCGCCGAGCTACCCGCAGGCAGTTGTGTCACGGGGATTTCTGTTATTGGGCAAACGCCGTTTTCGGGCAGGGCCAGCGCGCTAGGTAGAGTAGTCGCCGCCATGCTTCTGCAAACTTGCGGCCGGAGTATCGGAGGTGTGGTTTTTCGCGGTTCTTCCGTGCTCGTCATAAGTCACTTCGTCTCTTCCTAGCGCAGCTTCGTTTGATCCGAGTGGTATACAGGAGCCACCTCAGCGCTCTGCGTATAGGTGAATCTCCCGGTTTCGTCAAACAGAAACATGCTTTCGTCTGGGACAGCGTGCAAGCATTGCCTTTGGTTGCCGCAGCCCTGTCGTTACCGTTGTGCCCAGCTCTTCCATGGCAGTGCCAGCAGCAGCAGGCCACAGGCGGTTACACAGAGGGTCTGGTTGGTCGGCAAATCGACGGCGAAGGAGATGGCAAGCCCGAGCAGAGTGATCAACACCGAAAATCCAACCGCGAGCCACAAGACCCCGCGCAGCCGCCGGGTCAGGGCCAGTGCGGCCGTTGCCGGAACGATCAGGTAGCAAAATACCAGCATGGCCCCCGCAACCTTGGAGGCCGCCGCAACCACCACCCCGAGCAGCAGAAAGAACAGCAGCTCCCACCGGGCCGGCCGCACGCGCAAGACCGTGGCCGCCTCGCGGTCCAGGAACGAGTACAGCATCGGGCGCTGAAAAGCCAGGAGGCATGCGATGGCTGGCGCCAGAATCGCCACCAGCAACAGAAAGTCGGCCCGCGAGGCCAGGATCAGGTCGCCATACAGCAGCGCCTTGATCTCGTGCAGGCCGAGTCCGCTGCCAGACACCAGCAGAACGCTGAGGCTGGACGCGGCGACAAACAGCACGCCCAGCAAGGCGTCGCGCGAAATCCGGCTGCTTTCAAACGGTATGGACAGGAGCGCCACCGCAGACAGCGTCAACAGGAGCGCACCAACCAGCGGCGGCAACCCCGCCAACAGGGCACCAGCGATGCCGCAGGCGGCAATCTCCGATAGCGCAATGCCGATGAAGACCACGCGCTTGAGCACCACAAAGACTCCCAGCAGGGCGCACGCCGTGCCCACCAGCAAGCCGGTGACCACCGCATACGGAAAGGCCGTGACGAGCGTGAGGATGGCGTCAGCCATTGGAGCCCCCTCCTGCGCTTGACGTGGCGCTCAGCAGGCGGCGCGCCTCCGGTATGGTTGCGATTTGCACGTGACCATGTTTGACCACGCACACGTGGCGCGCCAGCGCGCCGGCCTGGTCCAGCCCATGATGGGCCAACAGCACCGTCTTGCCATCCTGCCGCACGAGGCCGACCAAATGGGCCAGCACCTCCCGTTCCGTGTCTTCGTCCAGTTCGGAGGTTGGCTCATCAAACACGAACACGTCAGCCCCGCTCACGAGGGCACGCCCGAGCAGCGCCTTCTGCTTCATACCTCCGGAAAGTTCGCTGAATGTCTTGTTCTGGTGGCCAGCCAGTCCAAACCGCGCCAGCACATCCGTGACCCGCCGGCATTGATCAGCCCCCGGCCGTTTCCACCATCCCAACTCCGGGTAAAGCCCCATTTCCACAATCTGGCGGGTTGTCACCGGATAGAGCGGATCAATGGCCTTCTGCTGTGGCACATAGCCAGCCGGCTTGCCGGCAAACGGCACCCGGATAGTTCCACGTACGGGCACCAGCAGGCCCAGAATGGCGCGGAGCAGCGTGGTCTTGCCTGCGCCATTCGGTCCCACGAACGGCAGGAGCGTGCCCGCGTGCACGTCCAGGCACGCATCCCGCACGACCTCCTGCCGACCGTAAGCGATGGTGACATGCTCGCAGACGATGATGGCTTGCTGACTTTTCATGGTTCACATCCCGTGCTGCGCACGCAGCCCATCGCCGAGGGTCAGGCGCGGGCGGGTAGCCCGTCGCCTGCACCCTCTTGTTGGCCTCCTGCTTCCGCTCTTACTTGAACGTCTTCGTCGCTGCGTTCATTGAAGAAGACCGGAAGGTAATCTTCTTGATCGGCATCTTGTCCTTGAGCAGTTCGTAGAAGAGCTCGCAAAGGTTCTCGCAGGTCGAAACCTTCTTGGTCACGACGATGCGGTATTCCGGGTATGACCAGGCGAGCGGGTGGTCGATCTTCTTCAGCGGAACGCAGTTCTTTGCGTCGTTATGGATGCCATGCTTCTTGTAGACGCCGATCACCGCTTCCAGAAGGGGGTCGCCTTCCTGGAATAGGGTCGCATGGTGGAAGTGGTCGCACACTTCCCACGCCTTCTTGAAGCCATCCTTGCAGGCGTGCGCGAAGCCCGTCACCGGGTCCACAGTGTCTTCCAGTTCGATACAGAGAAGCCCCGAGTGCCCGTGAAGGTGCTTGGCTTCCCTCGGCCAATTCATGAACCGGTGGGCGTACTGGAAGTCGAGGTTTACGATTGATGTGTACTTGTTGTCTGACATGATTGACTCCTTTGCTTGCTGTGTGTTGACTGACTGATGCACTTTCTGACCTTGGACAAACCGAACTGATACCTAGACACGTTCTACTCTGTGCACACCTCCTTTCGTCCGGCGGCCTCTGCCGACCGGTGCGCGTAGGTATTTCCCATTACTGGAAACGCGCTTCCGTTGTTCATGGTTGCTCTCCCGTTCGACCTTCCGTCTTCATTGCTTTCTGCTTACACTTCCGACAGATGCCTCGCAATTCGACATAAACCCCTTCGACGCTACCCATTTCGGACACCTCCCTAGGAACCGGGAACCGATCCATTGCGTCGCTGTAGAAATCGCCAATCATCCCGCACTCCGTGCAGACAAAATGGTGGTGCCGATCCGTGTTGGCATCAAACCGGGCTCTGTCTCGCATGGAACCAACGCGAGCGATGACGCCTTTGTCCTCCAGCAGCCTCAGCGTCCGATAGACGGTATCAACCGAGATCGCAGGGACCCGTCGCCGCACACGACCGAGAATCGTCTCGGCGTCGGGGTGTTCCTCGCTACCGGCCAACTCCCGAAGAATCTCTGTTCTCTGATGAGTTGCCTTGACGCCCTGCCGACGGCAGGTGTCCAGGAACGCCGCAACGCGTTTCTCGACTTTTTCTCGAAGCGTCACCCGAAAACCTCCTCTCGTAATAATTACGATTTAGTAACCATACATCATTTGGCTGCGGCATGCAAGCGCTATCTCAGCAAAAAGCGTTTGTGCCTGAGCAGTGAGTCACCGTGGCGATTTGTCTTCCATGCCAACCGACCGGTCACTTCTGCGCCAGCTTTCCGACGATGAGGTCCAGCAGCGTTAGATAATCACCCGCCTCCGGCTGTCCGCCAACCGAATTGGCAACCACGACCACGTGCGCACCCGAGCGTTCCGCAAGTTGGTTTGCCGCCTTTGTGCTGTAGAACGGCTCCTGCAGGATGATCTTGACCCCGTCGGACTTGGCGTTCTCGGCCAATTCCGTCAGGTGCGCCGCCGTGGGCGGAACCCCGGGCTTGGGTTCGAGTTCGCCAGAGACAGACATGCCGAAGCGGTTGGCCAGATAGAGCCAGCTCCGGTGGTAGGTGATGATCTTCTGCCCGCGCAGCGGCTGCATGGCTTTGGTCCAGCCGCCCGCGCGTGCGGCGTTGGCCGCGTCCGACAGCCAGGTGCCCATGGTGCCGTCCTGCGTCTTGGCCCAGAGCGCTTCGGCACCAACCGCCTTTACCAGTTCCGCGCCGAACATGCGCTCATCGAGCGCCTGCTGAAAGGCGGCGGCGTTACGCGCAAAGGCGGCGGCGTGGCCGGGTGCCAGTTGCGCCAGCCGCGCGGCGATCGTACCCGCGATGCGACGGGCATTGAGCGGATCCAGCCAGTAGTGCGGGTTGCCCATGGGGTGTACATCGCCCATGGCGCGCGTGACCTGCGTCTGCGGCACGTCCAGGAGCAGCAGCCCTTCCGAGGCGTCCAGGTGCCCCTTGGCGCCGACCCGGATTTTTGTATTACGCGAACCCTCCAGAATCGGCCGCTCCCAGCCGATCTCCAGTTCCAGCCCGATGCGAATCCAGAGATCCGCATCCCGTGCTTGCACGATGAAGCCGGGCTTGGCCGCAATGAAGTGCGGGTCCTCCCGCCCAGTGCATACGCTGCGAACGTCCGCCGCGTCGCCGGCCACGGACCGCGCAATAGCAGCCAGGTCGGCGGTCGTAGTCACGATCCGTAGTTTGTCGGCGCGTGCCTGATTCGTGCTCCCCGCCGCGAGTGCGGCGAAACCCAGCCAAAAGAAGAATGTTCTCATAATGTAATCCTTTCGTCTTTAGAAGTTGTGTGCTCCATGCGTTCCGAGCGAGATCATCCATTGGAGGAACACCTCGGTTGCAGGCTCCCGGCCATCCTCTGTCTCGTACGAACCGCGATTGGCTTGCAGGCGGACGCGGGAGAATTCCGACGGCGAGAAGTCGAGCATGGTGCCCGCCCGATAACTGCTGCCGTAGCTCGCGCTCGTGCCGTCGGGCAGGTCGGATGCATTGATCAGCCCCACCTGCTCCCAGCGGACCCCGGCGCGCCAACGCGGCAGGAAGCCGTAGGTGGCCTGCAGGTAGTAGCCGTCCTGCGTGTCCACGCGGCTCTTACCGATGAGCGCCGGTGCGAAGTCGTTTCCAACCATCTCAAGGTCCTTACGTCGGGCGAAGTACTCCGCCTGCCAGACGAAGTCGCCTTCGCCGCAAGGCAGGGGCGCATCGTACTTGTACACCACATCGCCGCCCCAGAAACTGCTCTCGCCGTCCAGCCAGTGGTCCGCGATTCCGTCCCCGCCGGGGGTCCAGACTCCGGGCGGATACTCGGTTTGGCCGTCGTGCGCTTCCTGATGATTACCGAGTCCGCCAAAAAGGCCCATTTGCAGGGCATGGCGACCCGGCAGATTGGGGCCAAACTTGATCCACCCGACCCCAAGACGCGGGCCGCTGCGGCTTGGCAACGGATCCTCGCCTTGATAGGCGAACATGTTCTCGTTGTCGCCTTGGAACGCCTCCAACCCAGTCAGCAGATAGAATGGCGTAGGGGCCAGCCACGACACCTGCATGCCCTTGTCGTTCAGGCCATGCTCCCCGAGCGCCAGTTGGTGGATCAGCGGGCGGTCGGTGAAATCCCACTGATGCGAGTGTTGCGCGTTGATGTACCCGAAATCGCTGAAGAACTTCCCGCCCTTTACCTTGAACCCCCATGGCAGACAGGTGGTGGTGATCGCGGCCTCCTCCATTTCAGCGCCTTCCAGATCAATCGCCGCAATGGCCGACCCCGTGAAGTACGGATCCACGTCCGCAGAGAACTGCAACTCGAGGTGACGCAGGTTGAATCCATCCTCGACACCGTGGTGGTGGTGTTCCTCACCTCCCGCGTGGGTGTGTCCAAATCCGGACATTTCGCCGGCAATATGGCCAATCCCCTCCTTTGTGGAGTCCGCGTGGTAGAAGGTGTCGATAATCACCGAGATGTCGGGGTTGAAGGACTGCATGCCGCGCTGCGTGGCAGCAACCACGTTCTCCGATGCGACCGGAGACGCAGTCGCCACCAGGATAGTGCCGGTCGTGGTAGCAGCTTGGCGGGCCGTCATGTCAGCCAGTTGTTTCTCGAGGGCATCGAGGCGCGCACGCAACAGGCGCACCTCTTCCAGCAAGTTTGTGTTGGCAGACTCGTCCGCCGCCAGCCCGCAGGCTCCGGTCATCGCCAAAGATAGCAACACTACGCCGTACAATCGTGAAAAATGCATGGAATCCCTCCTGTTTTGAAATAACAACGCGGCGCAGGTGACGACCTACGCGCATGGATACCTGACGTGGGAAGCGGTCAGGCAGCAGGAGGGGCACGCGCCTGCGTGGCTTCGTGCGAAGTGGCAGCGACCAACGCGGTCCTGTGCATCTCCGGACAAGCCGCGCTTGGCGGCGGCGCGTTGACAAGGGTGACGCTCGTATCCGCCGTGTTCAGCGGGGCGTTCGCCAGATGGCAGACGGGACAGTCGGCCTCGTGGTGGGTAGATGAGTCGTCGCATTGCAGGCGGTGCAAAGTCGGCAGTATGAGCATACCGACGACGAAAACAACCAAAGCCAAGCTGGCGACAAAGCGTTTCATGTCCGTTGGCGTAAAGTAAGTTCGAAGCCGCAGAAAGTCAAGGTAGATTTGTTTAATGACGCTTGCGCGTGGTGTCGTGGTATGGGAAATTGACGCGTGTGCGGGACAGCAGGACGGGGCAGGTTCGAGCATGTTTTGCAGTGCAGCTGCGGAGTATGCAGTTGTTCTGACGCATGAAAAAGGAGTTTGCGATGACCCAGCTACAGGAAGCGAAAGCAGGAGCAATCACACCAGCCATGCGGCAGGTGGCAGCAGATGAAGGCGTGGAAGTGGCGCGCGTGTTGGAAGCCGTCGCGCATGGGCATGCCGTTATTCCTTTGAATCCGGCGCATCAGGGCGCGCGCGCCATTGGCGTGGGCCGACTTTTCCGTACCAAGACAAATGCCAACATTGGCCGTTCCACCCAGCGTTCCGCCTGTCGGGAAGAGCAGCGCAAACTCACAGTTGCGCTCGATGCCGGCGCGGATTTTGTGATGGACCTCAGCGTGGGGCCTGATCTGGCAAATATTCGTCAGGGGTTGCTCGACGCCTCGCCTGTTCCGCTCGGCACGGTGCCGGTCTACGAAACCGTTTCACGTGTTACGGGCGATGTGCCGCAGATGGACGCCGACCTGCTTCTCAAAGTAATCCGCGAACAGGCAGAACAGGGCGTTGATTTCATGACTCTACATGCCGGTCTGTTGAAGGGACACGTCGGGCTGGCCATGCAACGCATCATGGGGATTGTCAGTCGCGGCGGCGCGATCATGGCCGAGTGGATGCAGACCCACAACCGCGAGAACCCGCTGTACGAGCGCTGGGACGAAGTGCTCGCGATTCTCGTGAAGCATGATGTTACCGTCTCGCTGGGCGATGGTCTGCGCCCCGGCTGTCTGGCCGACGCCAGCGATGCCGCGCAATTTAGCGAATTGGATGTGCTGGGAGAACTCGTGCAACGCTGTCGCCGTGCCGGTGTGCAGGTGATGGTCGAAGGGCCCGGCCACGTCCCTTTCAATCAGATCCAGATGAACATGGAGCGCGAACAGAAAGTCTGCGACGGCGCGCCGTTCTATGTCCTCGGCCCGGTCGTGACGGACATCGCGCCGGGTTACGATCACATTACGTCCTGCATAGGCGCCACGGCCGCCACCCTGCATGGCGCTTCACTTCTATGTTACGTCACGCCCGCCGAACATCTGGCACTGCCGGACGAGAACGACGTCCATCAGGGAATGATTGCCTATCGCATCGCAGCGCACGCCGGCGATGTAGCACGCGGGCTACCGGGTGCGCGCGACCGTGACGATGCCATGTCGCGGGCAAGGGTTGCTTTCGACTGGAAGAAGCAATTCGAACTGGCAATTGACGGTCCGTTTGCCAAGGCGCGCTGGGAGAAATCGCGCGTTGAGAGCGGCAATGGCACGGACGACCACTGCACCATGTGCGGTCCCGAATTCTGCGCCATGCGAACCACCAAGCGCATACGCAGCGAAAAGTGATTAGGCGCAACCGTTATTGCTTGGCAGTGAAACTGTGCGCTGCGTTATCCTGTCGATCATGGCGATAGTACGGCCATGCCCGCTTCCAATCCGCTGACGACCTCGTTCTTGCCATCAGTGGCAGGAACGGTGCGCACGAGGACTTGGCGAGGTTGGCCGTCCATAGTGGTACGCACATATTCCAACTGACCAATGCGCATGACAACAGACGCCGGCACAATCAAGGCCTGCCGCTTTCCGGTAGGGAGTTGCAGAACACCGAACATGCCGGGCATCAGGGCGGGTGTTTCACCAATGCAGATCTTCACGAGGAAGGTACGGCTGCCTGGATCGACCGACGGCACAACCTCGCGCACTTCGCCGGTTAGGTTAGTGGCAAGCGCGTCCACATGGAAAGGCACCTTTTCGCCGATTTTAATGCGCGACACGAGACCCTCCCGCACGGGCACGTCCAGCATCAGGCGCGAGGGGTCGAACACGCGCAGCAGGATGTTGCCGGGGCTGGCGATATCGCCGGGATCGGACAGACGTTCTGCGACCACGCCGTCCATCGGACTGACCAGGGTGGCATAGCCAAGCACGGCCTCGGCTTGTTTCTGGGCTTCCGTACTCGCCTCGAAAGCGGCGCGCGCCTGGCGCGCCTGGGAGTCGGCCAGATCGAATCCCTGTTGCGAAATGCTGCCGGTGGCGAGCAACTTGCGCGCGCGCTCCAGCTCGGTGGTTGCCAGGTCCAGTGCGGCACGCGTCTGTCGGACGCGTTCCATCACCTGCCGCACGCCAGAGGAGAGTTCGGCGTCGTCCAACGTGACGAGCACATCGCCCTTGGCCACCCGGTCACCGGAGCGGACCTTGATCTCCTGGATCCGCGCAACAATACGCGGGGAGAGCTCAATTTCGGTGCGACTGCGCACGGTGCCCACGGCCTTGTAAACCACGGGTACGTCAACGGCATGTACGGTCATCCTCGCACCGTGAGCGGTTGCAGCCGGCAGCGGCGTACGCCCGGGCTTGATTGTGCCTCCGGCAAACGTACCGGTTTGCCAGAGCATCACAACCACAATCAGTCCCACGGCCACAAGGATTTCAAGCCACTTGGCCTTGCGCCCTTTGGGTAAAAAGTTCAACTTTAGTCGCATGTGTTGGTCCTCCTTCTGATACTGACGCGGGGGCAGGGGTCAGGGCGGGGTCGGAATAGAGGGCGAATTTGTTACCTACCCCGAAACCATGCGCAGCACATGCATCGCATCTCCGAAACCTGAACCCTGAACCCTGAAACCTGAAACCTAAAAACTCATCCCTTATCTTTCCCGTAAACCATGTAGTAAACCGTTGGAATCACCAGCAACGTGAAGGCCGTGCTGGCAAAGAGGCCAAAAATAAGCGCCCAGGCGAGGCCGGAGAAGACCGGATCGAGCGTGATGGGCCAAGCGCCAAGCATAGCGGTGATGGCGGTGAGGAAGATGGGGCGCAGGCGGACGGCGCCGCTGTCGAGCAGCGCCTCGCGCAACGGTTTGCCCTCCTGAAGCGCAGCGTGGATAAACTCAATCAGCACGATGCTGTTGCGGATCACGATGCCGCCCAGGGCAATCATGCCGATCATAGCGGTGGCGGTAAAGAACACGGGGGTGGCATAACCTGCGACCGGCTGGTTGGCGAAGAGGTTCAGCAGCGCAAAGCCGGGGAGAATGCCGATGGCCGTCAAAGGTATGGCCAGCATCATGATGCCGGGTACGGCGAACCCGCCGGTCTGCAGGACCAACAGCAGATAGATGCCCAGCAGGGCCACGCCAAAGGCAATGCCGAGGTCGCGGAATACGTCCACCGTGATCTGCCATTCCCCCTCCCCTGCCCACTTCACGGTGACGCCATTGGGCAACGGCTTGTGCTTGAGTTGGTCGATCATGGCCAAGACCAATTCGCCCGGGGCGCGGCCGGCGCATTCGGCGGTCACGAACACGGTGCGTTCCAGATCTTTCCGAAAGACCGGTTGCGGCTCGGTCTCCTCGCGTAGGGTCGCCAGTTCACCCACCTGCACCTGTTTGCCATCGCTGCCGCGCAGCCAGAGTTGTTCCAGGCGTTGCGCCTGCACACGGTCTGCGAAGGGCAGGCGGATGCGGACCGGCAATGGGTCACGCTCGTGCGCATCGTGCAAGGAACCCGGCGGCAAGCCACGCATGGCGCCTTGCAGGGCCTGGTTGAGATCTGCGGCCGAGATGCCATGCCGGGCGGCCTTCTCACGGTCGATCTCCAGGGTGAGGCGCGGATGCGGTGTTTCGGACATGTCGTCGATCTGCACGATATGTTTGGCGTCGGTTGCCGCGAGCAGGCCTTCGAGTTGCTTAGCACCGGCCAGCAGTTGCTCATAGGTGATGTTCGGTCCGCCGACCACCTCGGCCACGATGGTGCTCAGTACGGGTGGACCGGGCGGCACTTCGACGATGCTCAGTTTGGCCTGGTGGCGGGCGGCAATGGCCGTCAGGTCGTCGCGCAGGCGCAGGGTAATAGCGTGACTCTGTTGCTGGCGCTGCAGTTTGCCCGCCAGGTTGACGCGTATCTCGGCCTGATGGGGTTGGCGCCGGAACCCGTAGTGCCGCACCAGCCCGTTGAAGTCGATGGGCGAGTTGACGCCGGTGTAGGTCTCGAAGTCGCGCACCTCGTTGACCGTAGCCAGGTAAGTCTCCAACTCCTGGCAGGTGCGGTCGGTGGTCTCCAGTGCGGTGCCTTCCGGCAGGTTGAGCACGAGCAGCAGTTCGTTCTTGTTGTCGAACGGGAGCATCTTGAGCGGCACCGCCCGCACGACCACCAGCAGGGCGGACGCGACCAGCAACGCCCCCACGACATAGAGCAGGCGCCCCCCCCGCCGCCGGTTGAGAAAAGGCTCGAGCGCGGCGCGATAGCCCCGGCGGATCCAGGCGGGCGTAACGTCCTCCGGACTAGCTGTGCCCGCGCGGTTTTGCAGCAGCCGGTAGGACAGCCACGGCACGAAGGTCACAGCACACACGGCGCTGAAAGCGACGGTCACCGGCACCATGAGCGCCATGGGGCGCATGTACGGCCCCATCATGCCCGTGATGAAAAACATCGGCAGGAACGACACAATCACGGTGAGGGCGGACATAAAGACCGGGCCGATCATTTCCTGCACCGCCCAGAGCGTGGCGGCCAATGGTTTATGGATCCGCATGCGAATGTGCCGTTGGATGTTATCCACGTTGATGATCGGGTCATCCACCACCAGCCCGAGGCTCAGGATCAGCGCAAAGAGCGTCACGCGGTTCACGGAATAGCCGGCCAGGTGGTTGACAAACAAGGCCAGCGCAAAACTCACGGGCACGGAGAGGCCGACGACCAGACTCTCGCGCCAGCCCATGGTAATGCCGATTACAACCGTCACGGTCAGGATCGCGAAGAGCATGCTGTAGAGGAGGTCGTCGACCTTGTCCTTGGCGGTCTCGCCGTAGTTGCGGGTGACGCGCATCTCGACATCCGCCGGCACGACCGTGCCGCGCAGCAACTCGGCCTTCTCCACCACCTTGCGGGTGACGGTGATCGCGTTGGTCCCCTTTTTCTTGGCAAACGCCAGTGTGACGGCCGGACGGCGTTCGCCAGCGAACGTGGCACTGCCGTGTTCGGCCGGGCCGAAGCCGATGTGATGGTAGTTCTGCGGCTCCTGTGGACCGTCGCGGACCGTGGCGACATCGCCGACCTTGACGGTGCGGCCGGCCGGGCTGCGCACAACGGTGTCGCGCACGGCGCCCACCGAATCGAGTGGCGGCCGGGGACGCAACGACAGAACGTGGCCGTTGACCAGTACGTCGCCCGCATCACCCCCCGGCTCACTCCCCTGCAGAGCATGCTGCAGGTCGGCCAGGCAGACACCACGACTGGCAAGCGCTTCCAAGTCCGGCTCGACCGAAATTTCGCGCGGCAAGCCGCCGAAGATCTCACTGCGCGAAAGATCGTTAAGCCCATCGAGCCGCGCCTTGGCCTCTTCGGCAATGCGCCGCAAGTCATAGGCGTCGCGCTGGCGGGAATGAAACGTAAGCGTAACAACGGGCACGTCGTCAATCTGTACCGGCTTAACGACCCAACCGGTAACACCGGGCGGGACGATGTCGCGGTGGCTGTCGATCTGGTCGCGCAGGTTGACGATTGAGCGTTCGCGATCCTGGCCGACGAAAAAGCGCACCGTCACCATGGACTGATCGCGGCGACTGATGGAGTAGACGTGTTCCACGCCCGACACCTGCCACAACAGGCGTTCGAGCGGCCGCGTGACCTGTTCTTCGACCTCGGCCGGCGAACGCCCGGGATAGGAAACAAGTACGTCGGCCATGGGCACGACGATCTGCGGCTCCTCCTCCTGCGGCGTGAGCAACAAGGCCACCACGCCGACGACGGCCGCAGCGACCAGGAAGAGCATCGAAAGCGGGCCGGACAGAAATTTGCGCGTCACGCCGACCGTCAGGCCGTGCGGCTCGTCAGTGCGGCCTTCCATTTCGTTGCTCATGATTCAATCCACGTTATGTGCCTAGACAAACAGGGTCACATTCGACTGATCGGCCTCGGCCAGGAAAGATGCGGCGCCGCCGATCTCTACGCCGTCCAGCAACTCCTCCTGCCGCAGCCCCATGACATCCATGCTCATGGAACACGCCACGAGTCTCAGGCCCTGTCGGCGTGCATTGTCCAATAGTTGCTGCGGCGTGTCGACGTGTTTTTGCGCCATGACGTGTTTCATCATGGCGGTGCCCATACCGGCCATGTGCATTTTCGAAAGCGTCAGACGGCGCAGCCCCCGTGGCAGCATCCAGCCGAACATGCGGTCAAGCACCCCCTTGCCGGTCGTGGCCACGGCCTGTTCCTTGCGGATGGCGGCAAGCCCCCAGAAGGTAAAGAAGAGCGTGACTTCGTCGCCCATGGCCAGCGCGCCGTTGGCGAGTACGAAGGCGGCCATAACGCGATCCAAATCGCCGGAAAAGACGACAAAGGTCTTTTTGCGCCGGACGCTCAGCGCGGGGGCACCCGCTAAGGCCAGCCGCGCTGCTGGATCGTTCTTGCGGATACGCGCCAGGATACCGCCCGCCACGGGGCGGGTTTCCAGCAGTGCGTGGCCTTTGGCGCGGCACCAGGCTTCCATATCCCTTGGGAAGCCAGGGTCACTGGCGCTGATCTCGATCTGGTCACCGACGGCGGCGGCCTGCATGGCGTCGGTCAGGCGGCCGATCGGACCCGGGCACTGGAGTCCCATGCAGTCGAGGGTCATGGTCTTGCCGGTTTCGGGTGCGTTACAGCCGCAGGGCATGTTCATATTGCTGGGTCCTGGTGCTTCGTTACTGGTTGGAGCAATGCCTGGCCCCGGTGCCTGGGCCCGGGCGCTGTGGCCTGGGTGGAACAAACGGAAGACATCCGCGCCGCCTGCCAGGGTCTTCACCGTGAAGCCATTCTGCTTCATGATGCGATAGGCGAGATAGCTGCGCAGGCCGACCTTGCAATAGGCGTAATAGTTACGGGAGTTGTCGAGGGTGGCGAGTTGCGCGCGCAACTGTCCGATCGGCAGATTGACTGCGCCTGGAATATGCCAGAGTTCGAACTCGGCCTTGGTGCGCACGTCGAGCAGCGTGCTGTCTTGCGGCAGGCAGGTGACGTCCTCCGCGTACCAGAGATCCACGTCGCCGCGCAGCAGGTTGCCGGCGATGAAGCCCGCCATGTTGACGGGGTCCTTGGCAGAGCCGTAGGGCGGCGCATAGGCCAGTTCCAGATGCTCCAGGTCCCAAACGCCAAGGTTGCCGCGCATGGCGGTGGCGATGACGTCGATGCGCTTGTCCACGCCATCCCGGCCGACAATCTGCGCACCGAGGATGCGTTGGCCGTCCGGCGCAAAGAGCAGTTTGAAAAGCATCGGGAAGGTGCCGGGGTAATAGCCGGCGTGCCCGGAAGGTGAGAGGTAGATCTTGCGATAGGGCAGGCCCGCCTGCTTGAGGGCCTTCTCGTTCAGGCCGGTCATAGCCACCGTGAGATCAAACACTTTCAGGATGGCCGTCCCTTGTGTGCCGCGATACCGGCTGTCGCGACCGCAGAGGTTGTCTGCGATGATGCGGCCCTGGCGGTTGGCTGGGCCTGCCATGGGGATGTAGACGGGCCGCCCGGAGACCATGTCCACCGCTTCCACCGCATCCCCACCTGCGTAGATGTCGGGGTTGGAGGTGCGCATCTGTTCATCGACCGCAATGCCCCCGCGCGGGCCGAGCTTGAGACCGGCGGCGCGGGCGAGATCGGTATTGGGTTGCGAACCCAGGGCGAAGACCACGAGATCGGCCTCGATGGGTTCGCTGCGTTCCAACTTCACGGCGATGCGTCCGCCACGATCCTCAAAACCGTTCACACTGCACTGGGTGAGCACGCGCACACCATGGCGCGCCAGTTCGTCCTGCAGCAACTGCGCCATCTCCGCATCGAGCGGTCCCATCAACTGGGGCATCTTCTCCACCACCGTCACGGCCAGCCCGCGCAGGCGCAGATTCTCGGCCGCCTCGATGCCGATGTATCCGCCCATGACCACGGCCTGTTTGGCGCCCGTAGCCAGGCGCGCGACGATCCCATCCATATCCGCCATGTTGCGCAACTCGAAGATGGCCGGATGGTCCAGCCCCGGTAGCGGCGGACGCAACGACTTGGCACCCGGCGCCAGCACCAGCTTATCGTAGGACTCCTCGTAGACACGCTGGGTGCGCGCTTCGCGAATAGCGACTTTTTTCGCCACCGGATCAATGGCCGTAACTGTGGAGCATATACGTACGTCCAGGTTCAAGGTGGCTTTGAGCGATTCCGGTGTCTGCACCAGCAACCGGGCGCGTTCCTTGATTACACCGCCGATATGGTACGGCAAGCCGCAATTGGCAAATGAAACGTGTTCATCTTTCTCGAAGACGATGATTTGGGCCTGTTCGTCCAGGCGACGCAACCGGGCGGCACAGGACATTCCGGCGGCTACGCCACCGATGATAATGATCTTCATTGCAAGGCTCCTTGGCGCTTACGCATACAGTTGAGAATGGTCGTGGCCGCTGGCGTGTCGAGCGTATACCAGACCTCCTTGCCGCGGCGTTCCGCCTGGATGACCTGGGCCTGCCGAAGTTTGGCGAGATGCTGCGAAAGCAGCCCTTGCGCGCCACCCAGGGCGGCCAAGAGCACATGCGCCGGTGTCGGGCCGTGCAGATCGAGGAACTCCACGATCCGCAAGCGGTAGCCGTGGCCCATAACCTTAAGCACATCGGCCATCTGGTTCATAAACGTGACGGGCAATGGTCGGATCGACATCGCGCACCCCTCCTGGTCGCAGGTACAAACCCCACGGCGGCTAACACAAAATTAACGATATATCATTATGTTACGATATGTCAACTGGTAAATCCGCCAAATGATGCGCCCGCCGGCGCCTGATCTCAGACGGGGGACGGAGCCCCCGTGTGCGCGGAGCGGCCGCCCGCACGGGGGTGGCAACCCCGGAGGCACATCCACGCCCGGAAGGCTGGCCGGTGCCCTCCCCGCCCGCCCAGCGGGCGTGGATGGGGGGAGGCGGCTGTGGCAGGTGCGTCAGCCGGCGATTTTCCCGCGAGCTATCCGCGAGCGTGCGCCGGCGTGTAGGGGGTGTGGCAAAAACATCCAACGCATGCAAGTGCGCGCCTGTGATGACCCTGCGTACCTGCGCGTACGATGGGTAGACCTCCTGCCGGACGAACTGGCGCCCCTCCGCAAGCTCAACACCACGCTCTTGGCCATCGAGCAACGCTACCAGGCGGAGGCGGCACAAATAAACCCGGCACTCGAAGCCCGTACGGCACGCATCAAAGAGCGTGGCCAGGGCAGGTTTCATGAGGTCACCTTTGGGACAATGGCGGCCCCTTTCCACAATGTCGGCTATTCAGGCAACTTGTGGACGGCCCGTTGCATTTGCGCGACATACTGCGCAACGGCTCCCTCTGGTGCGACTTGGTGATTACGGAGCAGCCATATGTGAATCTTTGCGTCGCCACATAGCACTCAAGTTCGAATATTGTTAGTGAGGAAGCGAAAGCATCCGTATCCACCGGTGACAGTGCA
>CAIOST010000020.1 GCA_903861045.1 uncultured bacterium
CATCGAAAGCTGGAATACGTTCGGCGCCCAACTGGGCTTGCTGCCCGACTTTGGCTACAGCGTGGTGCGTGAGGATGCGGAATACCTGGTCTATCGCGATGGCAACGGCTGCACGGCCCAGATCAACAAGCAGGGGCACAAATCCATACCCCACTTTATAGATTTCGGGCTGAAGGATCGCAAATCCTGGGAAGCCTACAAGGAGCGGTTGCAGCCTTCCGCGGAACGCCTGACCAAGGACTGGCCGAGACTCGCTGCGGAGTATAACCGCCGCGACTATCCATTGTCCGTCTGGTTCGGCTCGCTGATTGGCACACCGCGGGACTTTATCGGGTTCGAAGGGATCGCCATGATGGTCTACGACGACCCGGAGCTCCTCGAGGAGATCGTTGAGACGCACTGCGTGCTCATCTGTGATTACCTATCGCGTGTGCTGCCGGATGTTGAGTTCGACTTTGCCTCTGGCTGGGAGGATATCTGCTTCAACAGCGGGCCGATCGTGGGCGTGAACTTCATGCGGGATGTGGTCACACCGCGCTATAAGCGCATCACGGACCTGTTGCGCAAGCACGGCGTGGGGATCATCTGGACCGATTGCGACGGCAATATCATGCCGATCCTGGACTGTTTCCGGGAAGGGGGCGTCAACTGCATGTTCCCGGTCGAGGTTAACGCCGGGAGCGATCCAGTGCTATTGCGCCAGCGCTGGCCGGACGTCCTGATGCAGGGCGGCTTTTGCAAGATGCGCCTGGCCGAGGGGAAGGCCGCCATTCGTCGCGAGATCGAGCGGCTCCAGCCGCTGGTGCGCGCCGGCGGGTTCATTCCGGGCGTAGACCACCGGGTGCAGGCGGATGTTAAGCTGGAGAACTACAAGTATTATCTCAAGCTCAAGCGCGAGCTGCTGGGCGTCGGCGGCACGCCGCAATACGAGGAGTCGGCGATTGGCTGAGCGGCTCGAGAGCGCAGGTGGCCTGTGAAACGCGGAGCGCGAAAGGGAGCATACCTGTTTCCCTGACCTGCGCCCACGCCGATCAAGGGCATAACGCTGGGAATGGGTGTTCCGCGACTGATTCCACCACCCGCTGCGCTGGAGGCACGGAGACTCGGAGAAGAGGGCACGGAAATGCTTCGCCAGCTACATGCCTCCGTGTCTCCAGCGCAGCGGGTGGTGAATAAAAGCGTGGTCAACGAAACAGGGATGCGTCCGGCGCGAAACGGAAGGTACGATCATGATGGAAAATAGTCGGCAACGTTTGTCGTTGGATGAAGGGTGGCGCTTTGCCCTGGGGCATGCGAGCGATCCGGATCAGGATTTCGGGTTCGGCGCGGAGTTGACGTATGCCAAAACCGGCGAAGCCAAAGGCGCCACGCATCCCACGTTCCAGGACGCGGCGTGGCGGCAGGTCGACCTGCCGCACGATTGGGCGGTGGAACTACCGTTCGACTCCGCCGCGTTTACTGCCAAGGGCTTCAAGCCGGTTGGACGTAAGTTTCCGGGTTCATCGATCGGTTGGTATCGGAAGACTTTCGACATTCCGGCCACTGGCGCGAACCGCCGTATTACCGTGGAGTTCGATGGGGTCTTCCGGGACTGCACGGTCTGGTTCAACGGACACTACCTCGGACGGAACGAGAGCGGCTACTGCAGCTTCCAATACGATTGCACCGACTACACCAAGTTCGGTGAGCAGAACCTCCTGGTGGTTCGGGTGGACGCCAGCTTCCATGAAGGGTGGTTCTATGAAGGCGCCGGCCTCTATCGCCATGTGTGGTTGACCACGACGGCGCCGGTACATGTGGGGCACTGGGGGGCCTTTGTGCAGGCAAAACCCGGACGCGGCCGCGCCGGCATCCGTACAGACGTCGCGCTGGTCAACGAGAGCGAACAGGCCGCCATGGTCGCCATTCGCGGTGAGGTTCTCGATGCACAAGGCGCGGCGGTTCAGACCTGCGAGACGGCAGGGGTTGTGCTTCCGCCTTGGGGGCAGCGCGACGTAGCGCTGAAGACCACGCTCCCGAAACCGCTGCTCTGGTCGCTGGAAACGCCCCATCTCTACACCTGGCGGACGACCGTGCTGCAGGACGGGCGCGAGGTCGACCGCCTGGATACGCCGTTCGGCATCCGCGCGATCCGCTTTGATCCGGACAAGGGGTTCTTCCTCAATAACAAGCCGGTGAAAATTCGTGGCACCTGTAACCATCAGGACCATGCTGGCGTGGGCGTGGCGCTGCCGGACCGGCTGCAAGCCTTCCGCGTCGAGCGACTCAAGGAGATGGGGTGCAACGCCATCCGTACCTCGCACAATCCACCGACCCCGGAACTCCTGGACGCCTGCGACCGGCTGGGCATGCTGATTATGGATGAGCATCGCATGCTCGGCAGCACCGCAGAGCTCCTCGGGCAGTTGGATCGATTGGTTCGTCGCGACCGCAACCATCCGAGCGTGATGCTCTGGTCCATTCTCAACGAAGAGCCTGTGCAGTGGAATGAATTCGGCAACCGGTTGTCCGCGCCGATGAAACGGCTGGTCAAGCGCCTGGATCCAACCCGGCCGGTCACGGCCGCCGCCTGGGGCGGGAAGGGGTACTTCGGCGTGGTGGATGTGCTGGGCGTGAATTACATCCATCTCGGCGACATGGACCAGCTCCATGCGGAGCACCCGCAGGTGCCGATCTGCGGCACCGAGGAGGGCAGCGTCCTGACCACGCGCGGCGTCTACGAAAAGGATGCCGCCAAGGGATATCTGACCGCCTACGATCTCGAATTCCCAGCCCAATGGGGCAAGGCCGCCCGTGAATGGCTCCCATTCTTCGAAAATCGCCCCTTCCTCGCCGGCACCTTCGCGTGGACGGGCTTCGACTACCGGGGCGAGCCATTTCCACATGACAAGTGGCCGTGCATCAGTTCGAACTTCGGCATCCTCGATACGTGCGGTTTTCCCAAGGATAACTTCTACTACTTTCAGTCGTGGTGGACGTCCCGAACCGTGCTCCATCTCCTGCCGCACTGGAACTGGCCTGGCAAGGTGGGGCAGGAGATCGACGTCTGGTGCTACAGCAACTGCGACGACGTCGAGTTGTTCTTGAACGATCAGAGTTTGGGCCGCAAGGCTATGCCGCGGCTGGGCTACCTCTCCTGGATGGTGCCCTATGCGCCGGGAGCTTTGCTTGCGAAAGGATACCAGCGTGGCAAGCTGATCGCGGAGAAGCGTGTGGAGACGACCGGCGCGCCGGCGGCGATTCAACTGACGCCCGATCGCTCTGTCATCGCGGCTGACGGCATGGACGTGTCGGGGGTTACGGTGGCCGTGCTGGACGGGCAGGGGAGGCCCGTGCCCGTGGCCAGCCACGAGGTGCGCTTCACCCTTGCCGGCCCCGGCAAAATCATCGGCGTGGGCAATGGTGACCCTTTCTGCCACGAACCGGATAAGTATCTGGCAGGATCCGATGAGCAACCGTGGCAGCGCAGCCTGTTCAACGGCCTGGCCCAAATCATTGTCCAGGCCGGCAAAGAGCCCGGCGAGCTGACGTTGTTGGCGGAGTCGCAGGAGTTGCAGGGGGGCGCAACCACCGTTGTACTTCGCTCCCGGTAGCGTGCGTGATCCGGAAGTCGCGATCAACGTTGCCTTCACAGGTCGTTTGATGCTAAAAAGCATGTCGTCAACGGGCCGCCGGGCGCGGCAAAATGACAGCGTGCTGCTCTTTTCATGAACGCAAGTGTGAATGTATAGGCAAGTCAGGAGCGAACCCCCATGAGTCCATCCGTATCCGGTGCGGCCAAGCCGCGTTTCGACGTTCCCATTCGTGCGGCCGTGGTGTGTGGCTGGGGCGATCGCCCCGGCGATGGCGGCATGGCTGCCATCCGGGCTTGTTTAAAACCGCAGGACACGGTGGAGCCTGTCACCCCCGCGCAATTGGCGGCGGGCGGGTTCGATATGGTCTTTGTGACGCAGATCTGTGGTTATTCTGAAGTCCCCAAGGCGATTGCGGCGTCCGGGTTGCCGGCCATTTGCCTGGAGAACCATCGCGGGTTTCACGCCTATCATGCGGCGTTTAACTATGATTTGAACGGCCTGGGCGGGACAGTGTTGCCGTCGATGTTCCCAGAGGAGATGGAGGCCTCGGTCCGGGCGGTCCGGAGTCGGCGCGCGTTGCGCGGCATGAAGTTGCTGGTGGCGGATGTTTTTGGCGACGGGCGGCGGATCGCACAGATCCGTGCGTTTGCCGAGGGGTGCCGCGCACGGCTGGGGGTTGAGATCATCCTGCGCGATACGGCGGAACTGCGCGAGCGGACCCTGTCCTACGACGATGCCGCCGCGGATGCCGAGCTGGCCCGGTGGTATGCGGAGGTCTTCGAAGGCCCGGGTGAGATGGGCGTGTCGTACATGCGGGAGGTCGCTAAGCTCTACCTGGCCGAGAAGGCCATGCTCGAGGAAACCGGAGCGGTTGGGTTTACACCGCAGGATATCGGGGGGTTCCTCGTGACGCCCAAGCCTGTGCCCATGCCCAACCTCACGTACGGCCCGCTGGCGGTGGATGGCTACCTCGTCTGTGAGGAATCCGATGCCGAGGCCTTGGCTACGCAGTTGCTTCTGTATGCGGCGCTGGGCCGGCAACCCACCATGAGCAACCTCTACTTTGCCTACCGCGACCGTTTCGCGGCGTTGGCCAGTTACAAGGATTACACGGATGAGATGACGCTGGCCGATTGCCGCCAGTGTTTTGCCGACAACCACGTGGTGTTGAGTCATTTTAGCACGGCCGGGGTGATTCCGCCGGGGATGATGGTTGAGGCTCGCTACAAGGTGCGCGAGACGGTGCCGGCCTGGCCGGGGCAGGCCATGATCTGGTCTACGCCGAAGCTGGGCCCCGTGGTGGTGGCGCGGCTGGGTGAGAAGGCCGCGAGCATGCACCTGGAGTATGGCGAGGCCGACGGCCTTGGCTTTGGCGATCAGTACGGCTGGTATCGCGGTCGTTGGTTTGTGCGTCTGCCTGACGTGCGGTCCTTTGCCGCGCGCTGCATGCACCATCACTACGCCATCGGGCCCGACACCGGGGATCACGCGGCCTTGGAAACGCTCCTGTACAAGCTGCTGCGGTTGGATCGCGCATAAGGCGGGTGTAGCAGGGAGACCATAACCGTGCTGGCGAAGAAACTACGGCCCAGTGGTGGCTATCGGGATACGGCGAGTTTTCAGACTGCCACGGTCATCTACGACGCCACGTATTGGTTCTGCGAGAAGTTCCTGGACCCACGTTCCCGCACCGTGGATCAGATGGTTCAGGCCGCGCGGTCCGGTCGACAGAACATTGCCGAGGGGAGTCGTGCCGCGGCTACTTCTTCGCAGACCGAGTTGCGCTTGCTTAACGTGGCCCGTTCGAGCCAGGAAGAACTGCTGCTCGACTACGAAGATTACCTTCGTCACCGGCGCCTGGCCATGTGGGCGGCTGATTCCCATGAGGCCATGGCAGTGCGCGAGGTGCCGCGGCGCTTGAAGATTGATCGGGCGGATCAGTCTGATCTGACCGATCTGACGGATCATGAACGGTGGGCGTTGTATGCGCCGTGGTTGGAACACGCTGATCCGGCGGTGCGCGCGAATGCGCTCATTTGCCTTATTAACCAGGCGAACTTTCTGCTGGATCACCAGATCGCCGCGGTGGAACAACAGTTTGTGGAAGAAGGCGGCTACAGCGAGCAGTTGGCCGCTGCGCGGCTGGCGGAGCGCCAGCGCAAGAAGCAGGATCCGGCTGATTTGCCTGATCCGTCCGATCGCATTCCGCCCTGCCCGCAGTGCGGCAAGGCGATGGTGCTGCGGACCGCTAAGACCGGGCAGAATGCCGGTCATCAGTTCTGGGGTTGTTCAGGTTATCCAGATTGCAAAGGAGTTGTGAAAGTATGAAAAACGCGACGATACGAATTCCCGTGAAGCTCGCCGGCGAGACCGGCGTACGCTATGGTAACGAACCGCTGAGCTTCGGTGTCCCATTTGCCGAGGGGGCTTTCCCGGCCGGTTCGCGCTTGCGCGCGGTGCGGGGCGACGGCACGAAGCTGCCGCTCCAGACGGCGCCGATGGCGACCTGGAAGAAGGACCTGAAGGACGTTAAGTGGCTGCTGGCCGATCTGCAGGCCGATCCCGCCGTGGACGGCGAGACCGTGTTCCTGGAGCTGGATCCGTCCGATCAGCCAGATCCGGCCGATCATAAAAACAGCGCTCACGCCGCCATCACCACCACCACCCGCAACGGCCTCCTGACGGTGGACACTGGCGTGCTGCGCCTCAAGATGCGCGCCGACTACGAGCGCTGGCGCCTGCGCGAGAACAGCTCGCCCTTTGCCGGTTGCCAGATCAAGACCGCCGACGGCTGGCGGGACGTGTGGCAGGGGACCGGGCTGCTGCTCTATATGAAGGACCAGCATGGCAATCTCTACACCTCGGAGGGGATTTGTCCGGCGCCGCGGATTGTCGTGGAGGAGCAGGGGGCGCTACGCGTCTGCTTGCTGGTCACCGGGCACCTCTATTCCGCCCAAGGGCTACGCTTCTGCCCGTATAAGTTGCGCATCCACCTCTATGCCGGTAAAGCCGACCTGCGGATCTTCCACACGTTCGTCTTCGACCAGGACCCGACCCGCATCCAGTTGAAGGCCATCGGCCTGAAACTCTTTGCCAAGACGGGTGACGGCGCCGTGGCGGCCGTGGGCGGGGATGGCGCGACCGCGCATGCCAACCGCAACCTGACCCCCGACGTGAACGGCTATGCCACCATGGGCGCCATTGGTTGCGACCAGGTGCGCGAGCGACCCAATCCCGCCAATACCACCGCCGGCCAGCTTTCGATCCTGCAGCCGGATGACCTGCACTATGCGGCCAAGCTGAACGACCAGCCCTTTGGCGCTGGCGGCAAGGCCACGGGCTGGGCCAGCCTCAGTGGTCCCGAGTCGAGCGTGGTGGCCGGCATCCGCGACTTCTGGCAGGAATATCCGAAGGGGTTTGCCGTATCGTCCGCCGGTATCGACATCCGCATCTGGCCGGAGGACGCACCCCAGCCGTTGAGCTTCCTGTCGCCGTTCGATGAGCCGCCGATCGATTTCCGCGGCACGCGCGATGAGGCAGAGATCAAGCGCCTGCTGGCCGAGAATCCGACCGCGCCACTGTCGTTGAAGCAGTTCTGGTCGGATGACGTCAAGTGGATCGAAGACGTGATGGCCCGCCTCGCGCCGGGGCGGAAGATGAGTTATAACGATTTTCTGGGGCCGTTTACCGGCCTTGGCACGGCCAAGACCACCGAGATCGTGCTGCGCTTTGCGGAGGGGCAGCTCCCCACGGCCGAGGCGGCGGCCTTCGGCGCTACCGTGCAGGAACCCATCGTGGGCATCGTGGATCCCGGCTACCTCTGCGGCACGGATGTGTTCGGCCGCTTCCTGCCTGCCGGTCACCCGCAGTTCGAGGAGCTGGACCGGGAGCTGACGGCGTTTCACGAGCGCATCCACGTCAAGCCGATCCAGCGTGCGCGACGCTACGGCATGTTCATGTACGGGCACATGATCAATTCGCATGCGCCCTCGGCGCCGGATGCCGTGCACAACCTCTATATCAACAGCGACGAACCGGAAAAAGCGCTGCGCTACGTCGGCCCCTTTGGCAACGAGGCGGCCGACAGTGTGCAGTGGGTCTGGAGCCAGTTCCTGCGCAGTGGGCGCCGCTGTGACTTGCGCTGGGCGCAGCTCGCTTCGCGCGCCACGGCCGACACCAGCTTCGTGCATGCCTTCCCGAATCACGAGGAGAACGTCGGCTGCATCCACTATCACGGCCCGCATGTCTGGCACAACGCGCTCAACCGGTCGCACTCCAATGTCGGCGGGATCGCGCTGGACTACTACGTCACCGGCAACCGCCGGCTGCGCGAGGTCGTGCTGGAGGCGGCGGATGGCCTGGCTGATAACAAGTTGGAACCGTGCGGCATTGTCGGCTGCTTTGCGCCCATTGCGCGGGAGTTTGTCATCCCGGTGGCGATCCTGATGGAAGCTTACCAGATCACCTGGCATGAAAAGTACGGCACGCCGGCCGAGCGCTCGCTCAACTGGTTGCTACGTACGGTGCGCACGCCCGGCTTCTTTCCCACGCACGTCTTCACGCGCGGGCCGCGCGGCGACCACGCCGAGGTCGAGGGGGAGAGTCTGGGCGTCACTTGCAACGAGGACCAGATGTTGCTGCCTGCCATGCGCCTCTTTCCGTCCCAGGCGCTGACCGACTTCATTTTGGCGCAGGCGAAGTATGGGCAACGCACGCATATCGCCTATGACTTGACCGGCGACCCTGCGATGGCCGCCGCCGCCCTCGGCACACGGGATTTCGTGAATGCGCTTCGCAACGGTGGTAATCCTGGTCTCTACTGGCATTCCGCGTGCGATTGGGTGCCGCGATCGTTGAAGCTCGTTGCGCTGGCGGCGGAAAAGGATCCCGCCTTCTGGGAATACGCGGCGAAGTGGGCGGAAGAGCAGAAGGCTAATCCGAAACCGCAGCCCCCGATGCCGGAGGAAGTGAAAGGCCGGATCCAGCTCGGCGCGCTGAGCACGGAGCCGCACCCGGCGTAACCTCGATGCGGCGCTCGAGTTCGGCCAGCTTGTGCGCCAGGTCGCGGTGCAAGGCCAACGGTTCGCGCAACCGCACAAAGGCACGCATGATGGCGATGTTCACCTGCACCGCCTGCGGACTCCGCAACACGCTTGATAGCATGGCCACGCCCTGCTCGGTAAAGGCACATGGCAGGTACTTGAAATGCTGGCCGCGCTTTAAGGTGCCAATTTGGCACCTTAAAGACGCCGCCTCTTCTGCGGAGAGTTGGATCATGAAATCAGCCGGAAAGCGATCAAGGTTACGCTTAACGGCCCGATTCAAACTTTTGGTGGGCACCCCGTAAAGCGCCGCCAAATCTCGGTCCAGAATAACTTTCTTGCCGCGCAGCAGCAGGATAACCTGCTCGATCGAGCCGCTATTGTATACAACCGGCATTTCACGCATGTGTTTCACGCGCCAACATTCAGGCTCTACTCATCCAGCACTTGTCGCGCCATCTCAACGCGTGCGCGCCTTTGAAACCAACGCGAATCAACTATGGCGCTTCCGTCTCGATCTCAGTCTGGCACTCGTCGCTAACGGCCGCAAACTTGCCATTCTCGATTAGCAGGCAAGTTGCGGGACCACCCCGGTAGGTGCACGACATGCCGACATCAATCAGGATCACGGCGCCTTGCAGACGGCTCCGGATGCGCGGCGGATTTTTGACCACGGTATGCCCAATCACGACATGCCGCACGTCATACTTGCGGAAGACCGGCGCGAGTATGGACGCCAGCTCAGCCTTCGGCGCTAAGGCGAGATCCCGACACCAAAGAACCGCGATGGCATCATCGGCTTCGGTCACAGCGCGTTGGCCGAGTGCGGCGGCGGCCCGCGCGTTGATTTCCGCGAGCGACCGGTTTGTCTGCGTGCCGGTGATTCCGCCATGCACAAAGAGAATGTCGTTTATCCGGATGATCGCCTGGTGTCCGCGGATCCACTGGCCGTACTTTCCTTGCGGCGCCATGCTCTGCTTGAGCTCGTCCAGACCGCCGTAGGCGTCTGCCTCTTGCTGTTCAAGATACGAGTAGTCGCCGGCGAGCACCATGACCTCATGATTACCCAGGAGCGGATGGACCATGCCGCCCGCCCGTTCGGCCTGGGTTTCGAGGGCCATCAGCAGATCCATGGCTTGCTTGGAACTGGGGCCGCGATCAAGAATATCGCCGGTTTGGACGAGATGCGTCTTGCCGCCGGCCCACGTGTTGCTCTGCGTAATCACGCCGGCGTTTAGAAGGCATTTGACGAGTTGCCCACAGTCACCATGGACATCGCCGACCGCCACAATGCGGGGGATATTCGTCCACGCGCACGGGCGTTCGCCGGCAAACGCGACGGTGACGACCAGCAGAACAATGGCCTGAAGCAGAAAACGTACGGGCGTTGGCATAGCACTCCTCTGAAAAGTATAGGTATGCCAGAGCCGGCCGTTTGCCACAAGGCATTTTCAATCGCCCGTAGCGGGTAGGGTGTGGTTCAAGTTAGTGGAGAAGCGAAAGCATTCGTTCTCACCACGAAGAGCACGAAGGGCACGAAGTTGTCAATATTGTTGGCATACTGAGGAATCATGGAGCCAACAGGCATGGCCTTTATGTCTCGGACAGGTTACGGCTCGTGTCTTCCGCGTGAAGACAACAAGGCAGGGCCGGATGTTGTA
>CAIOST010000021.1 GCA_903861045.1 uncultured bacterium
CGGCCTTGTGCCGCCGGAGCGAAGAGTTCCGCAGCAGGCGCAAAAAAGGCGAAGAAATATGAATAGCGCGAGGTGCGGCCGTGCCGACTCTCCTCGCGCTGTCGCGTGATTGCTCAGCCACTTCCGACTCGGATCTCTGCGCACCGGTGGGCAAGCCCTGCTCGTGCCCCATAAAATCGTACATAGCAACTACCTCGCCGACTTCTTCGGCTACCCAGCGCTTGGCGCATGCCGCCGACAGTAGCCCCGGTCCGCCTCGGGCCGCGGGCAGCGCGATCCAAGGCGGCTATGATCAGGACACCGATCATAACAAGGATCTCGACGAAGATAGCACCGCAAACGGGTCCGCTTGCCGCGCTCCATATCATTGTCCAGCCCGCCCAGGATAGCCATCTGCCCTCGGCCCGGGGGCGGGCCGGGGCTACTGGCAGCAGCCTACGACCAACTGCGTGAGCGCCACAGAGCCGCGTCCCCCGTCTGAGATCAGGCGTCGGCTGGCGCATCCGGGTTTCTAATTTTCTATTCTTGGGATTTCAGAATTGTTTCGAAATTCGTGATGCGGCTTTCGAGTTTCCGCCCAGTACTTGCCCATGTCAATTTTATGGGGCACGGGCAGGGCAAGCCCACCGGGGGCGCGTGTCCGGGAACCGCGAAAGCATCACAATACGATACGCGCCACCCTTGCGGTTCTTCGCTATGGCCGCTTCTTTGTTCCGATCCCATAACGACGCGGGTGCCCGCACGCCGCGGGCACAGTCCATCTATTCCGCGCGTGTCCCCTCACAGGGCCAGCGTTTCCTCCACCTTGCGCACCAGTGCCGCTCCGTGAAAGGGCTTCGCCATAAAGCCGAGAAAGCCCAGTGCCAGAATGCCCTGCGCGTCCTCATCGAGGCCGAATCCGGAGGACAGAATGGCTTTGAGCTGCGGTTTTAGGTGCCGCATGCGTAAGAATAGATCCCGGCCATTCAACTTGGGCATGTTCATATCTAGGATGACTAGATCCACGTCCACCCATTCGTCCCGGTAGCGTGCCAGCGCCTCTGCCGGATCCTGACAGGTGCTCACCCTGTACCCGGCCTTGCTCAGAATGGTGCGTCCAAGCTCTAGGATGAGGGGTTCGTCATCTACGATCAATAGCCAGCCTTGTCGAGCCAGCCTTGTCGCCGGGGCGTGGGGGCCGGCGCGCAAGCCACGGGCCTGTCAACGGCCGGCTGCTCCAGCAGCGGCAGATACAGGCTGAAGCTGCTCCCCTGGCCGGGTTCGCTCTGAACCCGGATGGCGCCGCCATGGTTCTTGACCGTGCCTGGACGGTTGCCCATACGCCTTGGCCGCGGCCGCCGTTGATCAGGGTGTTTCGGCGGCGAGCGACTGCCGGATCCAGTCGCGCAGGGCTTCGCGGTCGGGGAAGCGCGCCTCGAGTTGCGCATCGTAGGCGTGCACGAGCCATTGGCCGACGCGCGGGCCTGGTTTCAACCCCAGAGCCAGCAGGTCGCGACCCTTGATCCAGGCCTCCGGCAGCACGGGTTCGGCGGCAAACTCGGCGATCTTCTGCTCGGCGAAGACCGCGATCTCCAGTTTGCCGTGGCTGTTCGTGACATCCAGCTTGTGCAGCGCCAGTTCCAGCGGAAAGGTCGGACTGCCCAGGAAGCGGCGCAGCTTGGCCGGGCGCATCTCCGGCAGGGTCACGAACGTCATGTGGCGGTCCACGGCGATGACTACGGCTTCAATCAGATCGGAGGGGCGCTTGAGGCGCAGCAGGATCGCGCGCGCCATTGCTGCCCCCACCGGGGCATGGCTGGGGAAGCGGGGGACGCCATCCGGGCCGCAGAGGAGGGTGGGGGGCTTGCCAACATCGTGCAGCAGCGCGGCGTACGCCAGAGTGGGATCGCGCGGCGCGGGGATGGCGTCCAGCATGAGGCAGGTGTGGGTCCAGACATCCCCTTCCGGGTGGTAGGCGGGGGGTTGGGCCACACCGCGCAGGGCGGCCACTTCCGGCAGGAAGCGAGGCAGGAGGTCCAGCTCGCCAAGGAGTTCGAGCGCCTCAGAGGGGCGGGGGGCCTCGCAGAGCATGCGCGTGAACTCCATGCCGATGCGCTCGGCGCTGACGTCCGCCAGCAGCGGGGCGGCGGCGCGGGCGGCGGCCGCCGTGGCCGGATCGAGCCGGAAGCCGAGAACGGCGGTGAAGCGCACGGCGCGCAGCAGGCGCAGGTGGTCCTCCTGGAAACGCAGGGCCGGTGCGCCAATGGCGCGTACGATCCCGGCGGCCAGGTCGGCGCGGCCCTGGATGAAGTCCAGCATCTCGCCGCTGGCGGGATCATAAAAGAGGCCGTTGATGGTGAAGTCGCGGCGGCGGGCGTCCTCGGCCGCGTCGGTGAAGCGGACCGTGTCAGGGCGGCGGCCATCGCGGTAGTCGCCATCGGCGCGGAAGGTGGCGACCTCGAAGGTGTGGGGCGGGCGGCAGACGACGATCACGCCGAAGGCCTTGCCCACGGCCACGGTGGCGCCGGCGAAGAGCTGCTCGACTTCATCGGGCGTGGCGCTGGTGGCGATGTCAATATCCTTGAGCGGTCGACCCAGCAGGGCGTCGCGCACGCAGCCGCCGGCAAACAGGGCCAGGTGGCCGGCGGTTCGCAGGGTGGCGGCGACTTCGCCGGCCGCGCTCAGCAGCGGGTCGGCGTGTTCGAACTGTGGCAGGTGGTGGCAGGTGGGGGTCATGGGGTGGTTACCGGGAAGATCGGACAAACAACGGGCGAAGGGTGGCAAGGGGGGACGGCATGGGGAGGGCAGTTCAGATCGCTATCGTACCGCTGGCGCGGCTTCCGGCCAATGCGAAAATCCCGGCTACCATATTTACAGGCGACAGGATCACAAACGGCTCATGCTATTCCTTGGAATCACAGGGCTGCCCACCGTAGCCGCCGGCAGCCCCTTGCCGGCGGCAGCGTGTCGAGCGGGCGGATATAGGCGTGGCCTGCCCAAAATTGCTGGCTTGCGGCAGGGCGGCGTTTCAGGGATACTTTCGCCCTTGTATTGACACCGAAGGAGATCTTTTATGGCATGGTTTGAGAAACTGGTTACGCCACCGGCACGGATTGCGACCGAGGCTGTCTGGGCGGTTTGCCCGGCGTGCAAAGCGTATGTTCCGCGCGAGGAGTGGAACAGCGCGTGGCGGGTTTGCCCCCGTTGTAATTTTCATGATCGGCTGACATGTCGCGAGCGGATTGAGCTGGTGACGGATGCCGGTTCCTTCCAAGAGCTCAACGCCCACGTGTCGTTTGCCGATCCGCTGAAGTTTGAGGATGTCAGCGGTCCGTATGCCGCCAAGGCTAAGGCCACGGTCAGCAAGACTGGTCTGGGCGAAGCCGTGGTGACCGGCGGCGCTAAGGTGGATGGCATTCCGGTGGTGCTGGGGGTGATGGACTTCCGTTTTCTGGGTGGCAGCTTGGGGAGCGGCACCGGCGACCGGATCCTGCTGGCGGCCGAGGAGGCCTTGCGCCTGCGGCAACCGTATATCATCTTTTCTGCGTCAGGCGGCGCGCGCATGCATGAAGGGATCATTTCGCTCATGCAGATGGCCCGCACCTGTGCGGCCATCGCCCGCCTGCAGGAAGCGGGGATTCCCTATCTGTCCGTGCTGACGGATCCCACCACCGGTGGCGTATCGGCCAGTTACGCCATGGTGGGCGATCTCAACCTGTCGGAGCCCAAGGCGCTGATCGGGTTTGCCGGCCGCCGCGTGATCGAACAGACCATCAAGCAGAAGCTGCCGGCTGATTTCCAGACGGCGGAGTACGTGCTGGAGCATGGTTTCATTGACCACATTGTTGAGCGCAAGGCGATGAAGCGCTTTCTCGCCAGCGCGTTGCGCTATGCCGGACAATGAGGTTGCCTGGGGGCCGCGCGCGGTACTGCGGCCGGCCCCCACCAAATTTCGCCACCCTGAATGCTTTTTTGGAGTAAACCATGAGCGATATTGATTTCAACCAACCCCTCTCCCCCTGGCAGATTGTGCAATTGGCGCGCACGTCCGGACGCCCGTTGATCGGCGATTACATCCAGGGCATGTGCTCGGATTTCGTGGAGTTGCATGGCGATCGTGCCTTTGGCGATGATCGCGGGCTGATTGGCGGCTTTGCCACGATTGGCGGCGAGCGCGTGATGCTGATCGGCCATCAGAAGGGGAAGAACGTCGAGGACAATATCAAGGCCAACTTCGGCATGGCCAACCCCGAGGGGTATCGCAAGGCCATGCGGCTAATGAAGCTGGCCGAGAAGTACCACCTGCCGGTGGTCGCGCTGGTGGATACGCCCGGCGCCTATCCCGGCCTGGAGGCGGAAGCGCGCGGCCAGGCCGAGGCGATTGCCAAGAATCTGACGGTGATGGCGACTCTGCGTACGCCCTATGTGATCGTGGTCACCGGCGAAGGCGGCAGCGGCGGCGCGCTGGGCATTGCCGTGGGCGATGTGGTGCTGATGTTGCAGTACGCGGTCTACTCCGTGATTTCGCCCGAAGGGTGCGCTTCGATTCTTTGGCGGGATGGTAAGAAGGCCCCGGAAGCGGCCGCCGCCATGAAGATCACGGCGGATTCGCTGCTGCAACTGGGGATTATTGATGAGATCCTGGCGGAGCCCCCGGGGGCGGCGCACTGCGATCCGCATACCATGGTGCAAACGGTCAAGGATGCGGTGCTGAAGCACGTCCAAGCGTTGAAGAGTTTAACGCTGGATGATTTGACGGCGAAGCGCTATGCCAAGTTGCGCCGGATGGGTAGCGCCACGCTGGCATGATAGCTGCTGTTTGGTTCTTTCGCAGAATCGGGAGCCCCGGGTGAGCCCGGCCCCGAAACCGGCGGTGTTGGCACGTAGCCGGTCAAGCCTGGGCGCCTGATCACGAGGTGGTGGCAAGCGTCGCAGTGGGCTGGCCGGGGTTCGGGGTGGTGCCAGCGCGCGTCTAGTAAACATACACCGCGAGGCTTGTGTAATGGCAGCTGGCAGTTTATGGCAGCGTCTATTTGAGCGCAACCGGCCTGCTGCGCAACCGGTGCCCGCGTGGACTTCCGCCAAGACCGCCACGCCGGCCGCGGCGCCCGCTGCGGTTGCTGGCAAGGCGGAGTTGCCGTCGGCTGCGGCGCAACCGTCCGCGGGCAAGCCGGGTGCAGGTGTCGTGGGGTCGGGCGCGCCGACGCCAGCGAGCCCGCCGCGTCTGTCCGAGCCTGCCGTCTTAGCGGTCGCGGCCCCGCCCGAGGTGGATGCCAAGCATGCGGATTTGGCGCATGCCTTGGAAGAGCTCCGCTCCATTCGTGCTGCGCTGGCGGAAGAGGAACCCACGTTGTCGGTCCCGTGCGAGGCGGTCTTGCGGCGCCTGCCGGCGGCCTTGCGTGGACCGGCGTGGCGTGAGGGGGCGTGCCCGCCCGATGAGATTCGGATCCCCCGCAAGGAGTTGCTGACGCAACTAAAGACCGGGCGGGTAGCCCTGCCGTTATCCCTATTTCTGTTGGATCTGCCAGATGGCTGGCTGGTGGCGCATGCGCCGCATCAGCAACTGGTGGAGTTGGACCTTTCGCGGGTGGTACCACGCATCCCGGAGGCTTGGCTGCAGACCAAGGCGCGGCCCAGTGCGGCCGTGCAGGAAGTCGGCCAGATGGGCAACTTCTTCGCGGCCCGGCGGACGAGCGGCACCACAGCGCCGGACGCACCAAGCGCAACGCTCCCTGCCGCGGTCGCGCTGGCGGCCGCTGTGCCTGCGGCACCCGCGCTGACACCTGCGCCGTCGCCTTTACCCGTGGCGCCCGTGGTGGCGCCGGTGGTGGCGCCCGTGGTGCCCGCGCTGGCACTTGCGCCGGAGCCTTCACCCGTGGCGCCCGTGGTGGCACCTGCGGCTGCGCCGGTTGTGCCGTCAGCACCAGTAACGGCCGTGCTACCGCCCGTAGCAGCTCCCGTGGTGCCAACGCGCCCACCGTCGGCGGTGGAAGAGTTGGCAGAGACGCCCGATTTTGCGCCGCGGGTGGTCGACGAGCCCTTGGCAGAGGAAGAACCTGCGCCGCTGCCAGGCGGGGTTGTTTGGCATGGACGCGAAGCAGGCGCCGACGCCGGCATCTATACGATCGACCTCAATCGCGCGACGCGGGAGGACTTGTTGCAACTACCGGGCGTCGGACCGCATGTCGCGGAGTCGATTCTTGCCTATCGCCAGGCGCACGGCGCGTTTACTTCGGTATTTGCGCTAGCTGAGGTGGAGGGGATTGGCGCGCGGCTGTTTCGCAAGATGACGGGGCTATCGCTGCGCAGTCGTCAGGACCGGCACGAAGTCCTCAACGCGTTGCTGGGCCTGGAGACGTCCGCGCGACCAACGCTGGCACAAATTGCACAGAAGTTCTCGGCGCACCTGGATGGGGCAGGCGTGGTGTTAAGCACGCTGGATGGCATGCCGCTGGCTATCAGCCAACAGGTGGCGGAGGATGCCGTGCGCTATGCGGCGATTGTGCCGCAGATGTTCCGGCGCACCCGCCGCTACTTCCGTCAGTTGCTGGAGACGGATGTGCACTGTCTGGCCGTGCCCACGGCGCGGCCGATGTTGCTCCTGGTGGATGCCCATGCGCTGTTTGTGGTGGTGGCGTTGAAGCCCGAGCAGGAGTTTTCCGCCATCATGAGCCGCACGCTTTCGGTGGCCCATGAGCTACACTGGCTGCTCGGCCACCGCGCCGTGGTGATGGGCGTGTAGTCGGGGCAGGCTCCCGGGGGAGGCCTCCCCGCAAAATAAAGATAAACGGCACTTGCCAGAGCGGTTTCGAACCTGTTATCTTTTCCCGTTTCACGGAGGAGACATGGCAGTCAAGATCAGACTTCGGCGGACGGGTTGCAACAATTGCATTTCGTACCGCGTTGTGGCGACGGATAGTCGTTCGCCGCGTGATGGTAAGTTTCTGGAAACGCTCGGCTGGTACGATCCCAAGCGGGAAGGCGAGAACTACAAGCTCGACCTGGAACGCGTGGCGTATTGGAAGGCCCATGGCGCCCAGATGAGCGAAACCGTGGCTAGCTTGGTTCGTAAGAACCAGCGCGCCGTGGCGAACGCCTAAGGTGGCAACACCAGCGGGTGGAGCGGGAGGCACGATGAGCGAGCCGATGCGCATCGATGTGCTTACGCTTTTCCCGGGCATGCTCCGCGGGTTTCTCGAAGAGAGCATGCTGAAACGCGCGACGCGCATGGGGGCGGTGGTCTTCCGGGTCGTTGACCTGCGGGATTTTGCCCACGATGCGCGCCGCACGGCTGATGACCGGCCGTATGGCGGTGGCCCCGGCATGGTCATGAAGCCGGAGCTGCTCTTTGAAGCGGTGGAAGCCGTGCGGACGCCGGAGGCGCGGGTGATCCTGATGACCCCGCAGGGCCGGCCGTTTGTGCAGCGGGAAGCCCGCCAGTTGGCGACGGCGCGCCATTTGGTATTGCTCTGCGGTCACTACGAGGGCATCGACGAGCGGGTGCGGCAAGCATTGGTGACCGATGAGATTTCGATCGGTGACTATGTGCTGACCAATGGCACCTTGCCGGCGGCGGTCGTGGTGGATGCCGTGGTGCGGTTGTTGCCCGGCGTGCTGGGCGGCGGGACCGAGGCCACGGAGAGCGAATCGTTTACGGATGGAATGCTGGAGTTTCCGCAGTATACGCGGCCCCCGGACTTCCGCGGGATGCGCGTGCCAGACGTGCTGCTGGGCGGCGATCATGCGGCGGTGGCGGAATGGCGGCGACGACAGTCGCTGGACCGCACGGCCAAACGGAGGCCGGACTTGCTGCAGGTGCAGGCAGCCGGAAAGAGCTGATAGTTTTTCGAGAGAGGAGTGGTTGCTATGGTGGCGAAAGCGATTGCCAAGATTGACGCCGAGAACGTGAAGGCGGATGCGCCCAAGTTCGGAATTGGCGATAATGTGCGCGTGCATGTGAAGATTAAGGAAGGCGACAAGGAGCGCGTGCAGGTCTTCGCCGGGGCGGTCATCGCCCGCGATGGGCGGGGCTCCACGGAGACGTTCACCGTGCGCCGCATGTCCTATGGTGTGGGCGTCGAGAAGGTCTTCCCGGTGCATTCGCCCTATCTGGAAAAGGTAGAGGTGGAGCGCGTGGCCAGGGTTCGCCGCGCCAAGCTCTACTATCTGCGCTCCCGCAGCGGCAAGCAGGCCCGTCTGCGCGAAGGTTGAGCACCCGCGCTTCCCCGTGCCTACGGCCGCGCGTAGCCGGGGGCGACAGGATTTGCGATGGACGCTGGGGCCGATAGGCTGTCGTACGAGCGCGCGCATTGGCTGGCGCAGCCGGCCGCCACGCTGGCCGGCGTCGATGAGGCCGGCCGCGGCCCGCTGGCAGGGCCGGTCGTGGCCGCCGCGCTCAGCATGACACCCGCCGCGGCAACCGCCGCCTTTGCCGGTCCGTTGCGCGACCTGACCGACAGCAAACAGCTCTCGCCCGCCCGGCGCGAACGCTTTTACGATCTCCTTACCAGCCTGCCCGACGTCTGGATCGGCGTGGGGTGGTGCGAAGCGGCGGAGATCGACGATCTCAATATCCTGGTAGCCACGCATCGTGCCATGCGCCGCGCCGTGTTGGCGCTGCCGCGCCCCCCTGACCATGTGCTGGTGGACGGCCTGCCCGTCAAAGGTCTACCCTGTACTTCTACGGCGATTGTGCAGGGCGATGCCAAGAGTCTGCTGATTGCCGGCGCCAGCGTGATTGCCAAGGTCCTGCGCGACCGGCGCATGCAGGAACTCGACCAGCGCTACCCCGGCTACGAATTTGCCAGCCATAAGGGGTACGGCACCAACGCGCATATGCGCGCCTTGTTCCGCCTGGGGCCCTGCCCGGAACACCGCCGCAGCTTCCGCCCGGTCCAAGATGCCTTGCAGGCGTTGCCGGGACTGCGCGACCTCGCGTAAGACGGCACCCTGCGTGTCTCTAGCCGCTCAGTTTGTCGCCGGCCAGTCCCTCGCCCCGCCGCCGCCGCGCCGTCGGTCTGACCATCCCCCCCGTCGACCATCATCCTGGTTTTTCGACCAATCTGCCGTTGATGTGTTTGTGCAGAATGCTTGAAAGAAGTGTTTGGTAGGGAAGGCCCTCGTGAACCGCAGTCTTTTGGAAGCGAACCAGGTCGCGCTCGGCCATGCGGATATTCACGCGTTTGTCCTTTCGCAAGGTGGCGCGCGCCGTCTCGCGATAGCGCGCTGATGCCTGTACGAAATCTGGAATGCGCTTCCATTCCCCCCGCTCGACAGACTCGAGCAGGTTTTTTTCTTCATTGGTAAGTTTCATGACCGATCGTCTCCTAGATAGAGTTTCGTCATCTTGCGCCTGTGAGAGCTTCAGCGCAGGCACGCTCGCCAACTTTCAGGCCGACTGCTCCCGGCGACGGGAGCCGGTTGAGGTGGTCATCCGCAGCTTGGCCACCGCCGCTCCCGTGGCGGGCTTCGACGAAACTGGTGTGCGCGCCACCGGTTCGCTGCATTGGTTGCACACCGTCTCGACACGGATGCTGACCTGGTAAAGCTCGCAACCTGCTCGATCGCTTCCGCGACCACTCCGAGGAAGTCCTCGCCTTCCTGCGCGACTTCGCGGTGCCCTTCGATAACAACCAGTCGGAGCGCGATCTTCGGATGATGATCATTCCGTATTGAGCACAGTCTGCTCCGGGGGAAGAAGATGGTGTATATACACCAGGAAAAGGAAGAAGATCGCGCCCCGTTCCGCTGCAAGTTCGCACCGGCGCTTTCGCTACAGTTTCGCTTTGGCGCGCACAACGTAGGCCGGAACTCCGTTTCCGGCCGTGCACGTTAACGCCGGCTGCGGCCGGAACCGGAGTTCCGGCCTACTGAACGCAACAATGTAATGAATCAGGGATGTGCCCCCCCTACAGGTCGACCGACCCCAAACTGCGAGAGTTCAGCGCGAGGGTCGAAGGACTGCCTCATTTGAGGCGGATAAACCACGTCGAATGCACGAACTGACCCGAAAGAAGGCGCATCGATCGACAATCGGAGGCC